>JAEEXN010000016.1 GCA_016291595.1 Prevotella sp. | reverse complement strand
ATGCAATGCGGGAGAGTAGGTAGCCGCCTTCTTTCATGAAGAAAAGTTCCGGTTTCTTTTGAAGTCGGAACTTTTTTTGTGTTTTGTAGTATATAGTGCTATAGAAGCTATAGAAACTATAGAAGCAATAGTTACAATAGTTGCAATAGGAGCAATACTAAAAACAGTCTGTATTCTGCTTAAGGCTATTAGTTTTTGTGGTAAAAGGGGTTTGTTTCTGTTTCTTACCTTTAGTTCTTTGCTTGTGTTTTAGCTCTTCTCTTAGTTGTTTACGAGCGTCTACTTTCAAAATACAATAATATCTGTTTTTTCGCGTTAATTTATTGTTATGCAGTGGACAGATCAAATCAGACAAGTAAAAATCATTTTGGTTTTGGCGGCAGTTATCATCGCTGTCGTCTCGTTGGTCGTGTCCCATTTCCTCGTGCATGATTTGTCGTTGGAAGAACATAACAAGATGGAGGTATGGGCGGAGGCTATGCGCTCGCTGAACAGCGCCGACGAGAATACTGACTTAAATCTGGTGTTGAAGGTGATTGACGAAAATAATACTATTCCTGTCATCGTTATGGACTCGAAAGGGGAGGTACAGACATATAGGAATATCATAATAAAGGCAAAGACGGCCGCTGACAGTATTCAGAGCGTTGCTGGAAAAGGTATAAGATGGAAGGAAGCAGGAAGGAATATCAGGATCTATCTGGATGACGACACGTTGAAGAGTGACTTTATTGATGTCTGTTACGATGAGTCCGTAATGATCAAGCGTCTGTCGTCGTGGCCGTATGTACAGCTGGGAATAGTCCTGATATTTGTTGTTGTGGCCATTTTTGCGCTTCTTACCTCTAAAAAAGCAGAGCAAAACAAGGTTTGGGTTGGATTGTCGAAAGAGACGGCTCACCAGCTGGGAACACCTATCTCGAGTCTGATGGCATGGACAGAGATTCTCAAAGAGAATTATCCCGATGACACGCTCATTCCTGAGATGGACAAAGACGTGAAGCGTCTGCAACTGATTGCCGACCGTTTCTCGAAAATCGGCTCGTTGCCCGAGCCTGTCCTGTCGAGCTTGACGGATGTGATGAACCATGTGGTCGACTACATGGAAAGGCGTACATCATCGAAAGTGGAGATGGTGAGAGACTTTCCGGATCATGATATTATCGTGAAAATTAATGCCTCTTTGTTTGAATGGGTTATTGAGAACCTGTGTAAGAATGCCGTCGATGCGATGGAGGGCAAAGGACGCATTACGCTTCATATGGGGGAGAAGGAGCAGAAGGTCGTGATAGAAGTCTCGGATACGGGTAAGGGTATCAAGAAAAAAGACCTTGCAAACGTGTTTCGTCCCGGCTTCACAACCAAGAAGAGAGGTTGGGGCTTGGGATTGTCGTTGGCCAAGAGAATTGTTGAGGAATACCACCATGGAAAGATATGGGTTAAGAGTTCTGAAGTAGGTAAAGGTACAACATTTTGCATTGAATTGCACAAGTAGTTTATGATGTGTGCAGAATAGGCGCTTGCGAACTTCAAATAAAACAAAAAAAAGGAAATAAATTATTTTATATCAGAAAATATTCGTACCTTTGCAACCCAAATGCGTAGTTTTGAGTCATTAAGGATAGATTTGAAGGATCTGAAAGATGGTTTGACCACCATGGAGTACGATCTGGACGACTCTTACTTTGAGTACATCGAAGGACCTGAAGTGAGGAAGGGAAACGTGCATGTAATCCTTTCAATCCATAAGGTGAACGACTTCTTTGAGCTCAACGTTCATACCGAAGGCATCGTGAGCATTCCTTGCGACCTTTGCCTCGACGATATGGAGCAGCCCATCAGTACTGACAACAGACTGGTGGTTCGATTTGGAGATGAAAACTCAGATGACGATGAGATCGTGACCATCGACGAGAACGAAGGAATGCTCGACGTGGCATGGCTCATCTATGAATTTATAGCCTTAGCCATACCCATCAAGCATGTGCATGCACCTGGTAAGTGTAATCCTGCTATGATAAAAGCTCTGGAAGAGCATTCAGCTGACCGAAGCAGCGATGAGGAGTCCACTAAGGAAATAGATCCGCGCTGGGAGGCACTTTTAAAGTTAAAGAAGTAAAAAGATAAAACATTAAAAAAGTAATAGAATTATGGCACATCCTAAAAGAAGACAGTCAAAGACTCGTACACTGAAGCGTAGAACTCATGACAAGGCAGTAGCTCCCACACTGGCAGTATGCCCTAACTGCGGCGCATATCACGTATACCACACTGTATGCCCCACCTGCGGTTACTATCGTGGCAAAATTGCCATTGTAATGGACGAAGTTGCTGAATAATGGAGAGGATAAACGCGATCATCACTGGAATTGGCGGCTATGTTCCTGACTATGTCCTCACTAACGAGGAACTGTCGAGGATGGTAGACACCAACGATGAGTGGATTATGTCGCGTGTAGGTATTAAGGAACGTCGTATCCTGACGGAGGAAGGTCTGGGTACCAGCTATATGGCGCGTAAGGCTGCCAAGCAGTTGATACAGAAGACCGGTGTAGATCCGAATACCATTGATGCCCTGATTGTCTCTACTTCATCGGCTGACTATCAGTTCCCTTCGACAGCTTCTATTGTCGTAGGAAAACTGGGACTTAAGAATGCTTTCGCGTTTGATTTTTGGGGAGCTTGCTGTGGCTTTCTTTACACATTAGACGTGGCTGCATCGATGGTACAGAGCGGACGCTATAAGAAGATTATCGTTATCGGCGCCGACAAGATGTCATCCATGGTGGACTACAAAGACCGTAGTACATGTCCGTTGTTCGGAGACGGAGCAGGAGCAGTGCTTTTGGAGGCTACAACCGAGCAGAATATCGGCGTATTGGATTCTTATTTACGTACAGACGGCAAGGGACTGCCCTTCCTGCACATGAAAGCGGGCGGTTCTGTATGTCCTCCCTCACACTTCACGGTAGATCATCGCTTGCATTACCTTTACCAAGAAGGGCGCACGGTATTCCGCTATGCGGTTACCAATATGAGCGACGATTGCGTATTGATTGCCGAGCGCAACGGACTGAACAAGGATAATATTCAGTGGGTTGTACCTCATCAGGCCAATATGCGAATCATCGAGGCCATTGCCAAGCGCCTGGAACTGCCGTTGGAGAAAGTAATGGTCAACATTGAGCATTACGGAAACACGAGCGCAGCCTCGATTCCTTTGGCTCTCTGGGACAATGAGGCAAAGTTAAAAAGAGGCGACAACTTGTTATTCACAGCTTTCGGAGCTGGTTTCGTACACGGCGCGTCATACATCAAGTGGGCGTACGACGGTGCGAAATAAAGAATAAAGAAGCTAGGAATTAGTAGTGATGATTGCCTTTGGGTTTATGCTGTAAGAGTAATCATCATTACTAATTCTTTTTTTATTTTAGATGTTAATTAAAAATCAAGATATGCACAAGGCTGGTTTTGTCAATATAGTCGGTAATCCGAATGTAGGTAAGAGTACGCTGATGAATCAACTCGTCGGTGAGCGTATCTCTATAGCTACTTTCAAGGCTCAGACAACTCGTCACCGCATTATGGGTATTGTGAACACTGACGACATGCAGATTGTCTTCTCGGATACTCCTGGTGTGTTGAAACCTAATTATAAGTTGCAAGAGTCGATGCTGGCCTTCTCTGAGTCGGCGCTGCAAGATGCGGATGTATTACTGTATGTGACCGATGTGGTTGAGAACCCCGAGAAGAATATGGACTTTCTGGAAAAGGTCCAGAAGATGCAGATACCCGTGTTGCTGCTTATCAACAAGATTGATGAGCTTGGTTCTCAGAGTTCTCGGAGTAATCAGAATACTCGGAGTAATCAGAATACTCAGAACCTATTAGGCGACATTGTCGAGAAGTGGCATACGCTGCTGCCTAATGCCGAGATTCTGCCTATCTCTGCTAAGAACAAGTTTGGCGTTGACATGTTGTTGAAGCGTATTAAGGAATTGTTGCCAGAAAGTCCGGCCTATTTTGATAAAGACCAGCTTACCGACAAGCCTGCCCGTTTCTTTGTCAGCGAGATTATCCGTGAGAAGATACTCCTTTATTATGATAAGGAGATTCCCTATTCGGTGGAAGTGCGGGTGGAAAGTTTCAAGGAATCTGCGAAAAGCATCCACATCCAAGCCGTCATTTATGTGGAACGGGAAAGCCAGAAGGGCATCATCATCGGCCATCAGGGAATAGCCCTGAAAAAGGTCGGGGCAGAGTCGCGCAAAGCCTTGGAGAGATTCTTCGACAAGAGCATCTTCCTTGAGACCTTTGTGAAAGTAGACAAGGACTGGCGCAGCTCTAAACGCGAGCTTGACAGTTTTGGTTATAATCCTGAGTAATAAGAAAGCTAAACCCCTTAACAGTATTGAGGGATAAACAATTTTGAGATATGGGAAATTTAGTAGCTATTGTGGGGCGTCCCAATGTGGGAAAATCCACCCTTTTCAACAGACTTACTAAGTCTCGTCAGGCCATTGTGAGCGACGAGGCAGGAACCACACGTGACCGCCAATATGGTAAATGTGAATGGGCCGGCAAAGAGTTTTCTGTAGTCGATACCGGCGGATGGGTTGTCAATTCTGACGATATCTTCGAGGAGGAGATACGTAAGCAGGTGTTGATTGCCACCGAGGAGGCCGACCTGGTGTTGTTTCTCGTGGATGTGACCACGGGCCTTACCGACCTTGACGAGGATGTAGCCTCAATACTCCGTCGCTCAAAACTGCCGATTATCCTTGTGGCAAACAAGGCCGACAACAACGTTCAGATATATGATTCGTACGAGTTCTACAAGCTGGGACTTGGCGAGCCGGTCTGCATCAGCTCGGCAACGGGAAGCGGTACGGGCGATTTGTTGGATATGGTATTGGAGAAATTGCCGGAAAAGAGTTCAGAGGAACTGGAGGAAGGTATTCCCAGATTTGCTGTCGTTGGTCGTCCGAACGCTGGTAAGAGCAGCCTGATTAACGCCTTTATCGGTGAGGAGCGTAATATCGTCACCGAGATTGCCGGAACGACACGTGACAGTATCTATACACGTTACGATAAGTTCGGTTTCGATTTCTACCTCGTTGATACGGCTGGAATCCGCCGCAAGAACAAGGTAACAGAGAATTTGGAGTTCTATAGCGTGATGAGGAGCATCCGTGCTATTGAGAACAGTGATGTGTGCATACTGATGATTGATGCCACACGAGGTATTGAGGCACAGGATATGAATATCTTCCAGCTGATACAGAAGAATAACAAATCACTGGTTGTTGTGGTGAACAAATGGGATTTGGTGGAGGACAAGTCGCAGATCGTTATTGACACGTTCAAGAATGCTATCCGCGAGCGTATGGCTCCATTCACCGATTTCCCCATCATCTTTGCCTCAGCATTGACAAAACAGCGCATTTTCAAGGTGCTTGAGACTGCCAAGCAGGTCTACCTGAACCGGAAAGTGCGTATTGGTACCTCGAAATTGAATGAGGTGATGCTGCCGTTGATAGAGGCTTATCCGCCCCCCTCAGCCAAAGGCAAGTATATTAAGATTAAGTATGTGGCACAGATTCCCGACACGCAGATACCCTCGTTCGTGTTCTATGCCAACCTGCCACAGTATATCAAGGAGCCTTACAAGCGTTTCCTCGAGAACAAGATTCGTGAGAATTGGGAGCTGACGGGCTCACCCATAAATGTCTTTATTCGTCAAAAGTAGAATGATGAGGAAACTGTTGATTGTTTTTTGTGCCATGATGATGATGGCAGCCTGCTCTCGTGAGCATCCTGAAGAGAAAGCCGCACAGGCTGCCAAGGAGTGCTATGAGCTGTTGTTGCAGGGTAAGTACGATGATTTTATCGCGCACAAAGCAAATACCGACAGCCTTCCTGCCAGCTTTCGTGAGGAGTTGGTTGCCAACATCAAGATGTTTGCCCATCAGATGCAGCAAGAGCATCAGGGAATGAAAGAAGTGCGTATCGTGAATTGTACGGCAGACACTGCCCGTCATTCAGCGAATGCCTTCCTGATGATTTGCTTTGGCGACAGCACCATTGAGGAGACCGTTGTGCAAATGGTTGAGTATCAAGGGCGATGGCTGATGAAATAGTTCTCGTTCGTTGACGAACTCATAGCGTCGGCAGACACAACCTGATGATTATCGGGGCGTCTGCCGACGTTCTTTTTTTGTTGTCTTGTTGAAAAAAGTTGGTATTGTTAAATGAAATGCCGGCATTTTTGGTGTTTTGGAAACAATATTTTATATCTTTGCAGAAGAAATCTAAACAATCACGATGGTATACAATGAATTAGGAAAGACGGGCCTGCGGGTGTCCAATCTTGGATTTGGTGCTTCCTCATTGGGTGGTGTGTTCCGTCATATCAGCGAGAAAGACGCTATCGAGGCGGTGTTTACTGCGCTCGACGGTGGAATTAACTATATTGATGTGTCGCCCTATTACGGTCACTACAAGGCAGAGACTGTATTGGGGAAAGCACTCAGTCAGATAGACCGCAGCCGCTATGTGTTGTCAACAAAAGTAGGCAGATATGGTCAGGACGGTGTGAACACATGGGACTATTCGGCCGCTCGTGTGACGAAGAGTGTATACGAGAGCATGGAACGTTTGCATGTTGACCATATCGATATCATTCTTGTTCATGACATCGAGTTTGCCAATCTTCAGCAGGTTGTCGACGAGACCCTGCCTGCATTGGTCAAACTCCGCGATGAGCATGTCGTCAGTCATGTGGGAATCACGGATTTACAGCCTGAGAATCTGAAATGGGTCATCGAGCATTCCGCCGAGAATGTGGTTGAGTGTGTGCTCAACTTCTGTCATTATTGTCTGAACGACCACCTGCTTCTCGACTATCTCGATTTCTTCGAGCAACGGGGTATCGGTGTCATCAACGCCTCTCCATTCTCGATGGGACTCCTTTCAGAGCGTGGTACGCCCGACTGGCATCCCGCCCCGGCACAGTTGAAGGAAGCGTGTGCCAAGGCTGCAATCTATTGCCGTGAAAAAGGGTATCCTATTGACAAACTGGCTATCCAGTATTCCACCAGTCTGAATCCGCGCATCGCCTCGACACTGTTCAGCAGTGCCAATCCCGAGAATGTGCGTCGTAACATTGAGTATGTCAATCAGCCTGTCGACGAGCAGTTAGTGATGGAGGTCCATCAGATTATCGGCGACCAGATGGGCGTCAGATGGAAGAACTCATAATCCTTTCCGCCAATGAATATAATAGATGCTCACAGCCATTTATGGCTTCGGCAAGACGCGACGTGGAACGGTCTCCGCATCAGTCCGCTACCCAACGGGCGTTCCATGTTTTTAGGCGAGGAGCGCCAGATGCTCCCTCCGTTCATGATTGGCGGTGTGAATTCTGCCGAGGTGTTCCTCTCCAATATGAATTATGCCCAAGTGGGAGCAGCTGTTGTGGTGCAGGAGTTCATCGACGGTATTCAGAACGATTACCTAATGGAGGTGGCTCAGAAGTATCCCGACCGTTTTTTTGTTTGTGGCATGTGTGATTATTTCCATCCCGGATTCTACGAACAGGCCGTATCGCTTATTGCTCAGGGTTTCAAGGGTATCGCCATTCCTGGCCATCGGCTGCTGACCAACGAGGGGCGTGTTATGCTGAACAGTGCCGAGATGATGCGTATGTTCCGTTATATGGAGCAGCATCATGTGATACTGTCGGTCACGTTGGCTGACGGCGACCTGCAGGTCGGTGAGATGGAAGAGGTGATCAGCGAGTGTCCGCAGCTGAGAATCGCCATCGGGCATTTTGGCATGCCCACAGTAGAAGGGTGGAGAGAGCAGCTACTACTGGCCCGGCACGAGCATGTCATGTTGGAATCGGGCGGTATCACCTGGCTTTATAACGAAGAGTTCTATCCTTATCCGAGTGCCATCAAAGTGATTCGTGAGGCAATAGATACCGTGGGTGCCGACAAACTGATGTGGGGCAGCGACTATCCGCGCACCATTACGGCTATTACTTATCGTATGTCGTACGACTTCGTGCTTAAGACAGAAGTACTTAGCGACGAAGAGAAACGGCTTTTCCTGGGCGAGAATGCCCGTCGCTTCTATGGTTTTGAGAACTTGCCCGAATTACCTTATATCAAGAATATGTCAGAATAAAAAAGAAATATGAAAGCAGTAAAAATAACTGCCGTCAGGCAGATGAAGGTTGTGGAAGTCGAAGACCAGGAGCCCAAGGCAGGCGAGGTGAAGATTCGTTTGCAGTATGTTGGCTTCTGCGGGTCAGACTTGAGCACGTATTTAGGAAAGAATCCCATGGTAAAGATGCCTGTTATCCCAGGCCATGAGGTGGGTGCTGTTGTTGAGAAAACGGGTTCGGATGTGCCCGAAGGCATGAAACCAGGCATGGTGGTGACAGTCAATCCTTATACCAATTGCGGGAAGTGCGCGTCGTGTAGGAACGGGCGTGTGAATGCCTGCCAGCATAACGAGACATTAGGCGTACAGCGCAATGGCGCCATGAAAGAGACCATATGCCTGCCATGGGAGAAGGTGATACCCGCAGGTCTGCTCACGACGCGCGAGTGTGCGCTGATAGAGCCTATGAGTGTGGGCTTCCATGCTGTATCGCGGGCACAGGTAACCGATATAGATGTGGTGATGGTCATTGGCTGCGGTATGGTGGGAATGGGCGCTATCGTGCGTGCGGCACAGCGTGGCGCGACAGTTATAGCCGCCGATATCGACGACGATAAACTTGTGCTGGCCAGGCAGATGGGAGCCAGTTACGTGATTAACACACTGAATGACAATGTGCATGCGCGTGTTTTGGAGATGACAGCCGGCTTCGGTCCCGACGTGGTAATCGAGGCTGTAGGTAGTGCTGAGACCTATCAGATGGCTGTCGACGAGGTAGCCTTCACCGGTCGTGTGATTTGTATTGGCTATGCAAAGACGGAAGTATCGTTCCAGACGAAGTTTTTCGTGCAGAAAGAGCTCGATATCCGCGGCTCCAGAAATGCCCAACCGTCTGATTTCCGTGCTGTTATCCATTATCTGGAGCGTCATACCTGTCCGGTAGACCAGCTCATCAGCGATGTAGTAACACCCGAGGAGGCTCCCGCTGCGATGGAAAAATGGGCTGCACGGCCTGGAAAAGTGTTCAGAATATTGGTGAACTTTTAGCAGGGACACAGGAGAGTCCAGCATCATTTAAGGTATAACAAGTAAGAAAATCTATGGAAAAGAAACCACTTGTTGAGCGTAAATACCTGTTTACGT
Organism: Prevotella sp.; assembly: GCA_016291595.1. GTDB lineage: Bacteria > Bacteroidota > Bacteroidia > Bacteroidales > Bacteroidaceae > Prevotella. The sequence continues at coordinate 32,194 of JAEEXN010000016.1, read as the reverse complement.
TTATACTGATTACCTCGTTGTTCGCGCTCTGGGGCTTTGCCAACGACATCACCAACCCGATGGTGGCGGCCTTCCAGACGCTGATGGAACTGTCTGCCGCAAAGGCCTCGATGGTGCAGTTTGCCTTCTATGGAGGCTATGCGACGATGGCTATACCGGCAGCCTTGTTCATACGCAAGTATTCTTATAAGAAAGGAATACTGTTGGGACTGGCACTGTATGCCATCGGCGCCTTTCTCTTCATTCCCGCGGCTGCCTATCAGGAGTTTACGTTCTTCTGCCTGTCGCTCTATATCCTGACTTTCGGACTGGCTTTCCTGGAGACGACAGCCAATCCGTTCATCCTCTCGTTGGGTGCCAAGGAGACGTCTACCCGCCGTCTGAACCTTGCCCAGGCGTTCAATCCCATGGGGTCGTTGTGCGGAATGAGTGTGGCATCGCTCATCGTCCTGCCGCAACTCATCAGCGACAAGCGCGATGAGATGGGTAAGATTATCTTCCCCTTGCTGTCGGAAGCCGAGAAGGCCGATATCCGTTTGCACGACCTGGCTGTCATTCGTAACCCGTATGTGGCTATCGGATTGGTTGTGCTTTGTGTGTTTGTCATCATCGCTCTGACCAAAATGCCAAAGACGCAAGGCGAGGAACTGAAGGATGTGGGTAAGACCCACACCGTCAGGCAGACCCTCTCGAATCTGTGGCACAACACCATCTATCGCGAGGGCGTGCTCTCTCAGATGTTCTATGTGGCCGCACAGATCATGACATGGACGTTTATTATCCAATATGCCGACAATCTGGGCATCAACAAGGCTACCGCGCAGAACTACAATATCATCGCGATGGCACTGTTCTTGACGAGCCGTTTCATCTCTACCTTCCTCATGAAATACGTGAATACGCGCGTCTTGCTGTCCATCTTTGCAGTCGGTGCCGGGCTTTGTGCGCTGGGAGCCATCACGATAGTAGGAATGGCAGGACTTTACTGCTTGATAGGTATCAGTTTCTTCATGTCGTTGATGTTCCCCACCATCTACGGTATTGCACTCGAGGGTGTCGACAGTCGTGACACGACTCTTGGCGCGGCATTCCTCGTCATGGCCATTGTCGGTGGTGCGTTGATGCCGCCATTGCAGGGCATGATTATCGACCAGCAGACCGTTCTGGGCCATCCGGCCGTGAATGTGTCGTTCGTGCTGCCGCTCATCTGCTTTGTTATCATTGGTATTTATGGATATCGCTCACATCTTAAATTAGTGAAGAAATGACAGAAGGTTATCAAGTGAGGCAATACGGTCAGCCCGTGAAACGCTATTGCCAGATGTTGGAACTGAAGAATGAGCCTGAGCTGATTGCCCGCTACCGCCGTGCGCACAGCAAAGAAGAGTCGTGGAAAGAGATTCGCGACGGTATTCGTCAGGTGGGAATATTGGAGATGGAGATTTATATCAAGGACAATCGCCTGATGATGATTGTCGAGACTCCGCTCGATTTCAACTGGGATGAGGCTATGAGCCGCCTTGCCACACTGCCGCGACAGGCAGAATGGGAGGCTTTTGTGGCTCAGTTCCAACAGTGTGAAGCCAATGCCACATCTGATGAGAAGTGGCAGATGATGGAACGCATGTTCTATCTTTACGAGGATTAAGCCATCCGGTTCTCCGTGTGTGACGGGCGTGAAATTGAAAGTTTGTCTGGTTGCGCCTGACATCCTTCTATCAACTATCGCTCTCGCACGGTCTTGAGAGTAAATAAAGAATTGAGCTCCATAAAAAAAGAAGCTGGAAAACTTGCATTCCAGCTTCTTTTTTTGTATCTTTGCAAGGAGGATAGGCGATTTGTGGCTTATCCTTGTTTCGTGTTATAGGCTTTCCCTTTTGAGCCTATCACTCCAGTGATAGCAGTCTCTCACTCCAGTGATAGGATCCTTTCACTCCAGTGATAGCAATCTCTCACTCCAGTGATAGCCTCTGAGTGATGCCTGTTTGTACCCTTATACATGTGCTTTTGTACCTCAATAACAGCCTGTTTGTACGCCTTTTGATGCCCTCTTTCGCATCAAGGCTTGTCAGTAGGCTGATTGTTAGGCATGTTATGCTGTTCGTTCACCACTGTTCGCATTTCTTTCAGCAAGTCGCTGGCAAAGATAAAGTCGGAGAGGCGCTTGTTCTTGGTGTCCATAATCTCACTGCTGACGCCCTGCCACTCCTTATGTCCTTCGAAGATGAAGATGATATTCTCGCCAATGCCCATAACGGAGTTCATGTCGTGCGTGTTGATAATGGTCGTTATGCCGAATTCCTGAGTAATGCTGTGCAGCAGGTCGTCGATAACCAGCGATGTCTTCGGGTCGAGGCCGGAGTTCGGCTCGTCGCAGAACAGGTATTGTGGGTTGAGTGCTATGGCGCGGGCGATGGCCACTCGTTTCTGCATTCCGCCCGACAGCTCGCCGGGATATTTCTCTTGCGCCTCTATCAGATTCACACGGTCGAGGCATGTCTGTGCCCGTTTCACCCGCTCACGGTAGTTCATCGTGGAGAACATGTCGAGCGGGAACATCACATTCTCGAGCACCGACAGTGAGTCGAAGAGTGCTGCACTCTGGAAAATCATGCCCATCTCGCGTCTCAGCTGCACCTTCTCGCTCTTGCTCATGGCCACGAAGTTACGGCCGTCGTAAAGCACCTCGCCGCTCGTCGGTTCCAGCAGTCCCACAAGATTCTTCATCAGCACGGTCTTTCCCGAACCGCTCTGTCCGATAATCAGGTTTGTCTTTCCGTTCTCGAAGATGGCGTTGATGTCTATCAGCACATCCTTGTCTTCGAATTTCTTATATAAGTGTTTGACTTCAATCATTCTTTTAAGGAGTTATGATGTTTGTTGGGGGAGTTAACTCCATCGTTTCTTAACTCCACCATGAAACTCTCATGACAGTAGCTGTGTGAGGAATACATCGGAGAAGAGGATGAGCACACTGCTGTTCACTACCGCTGTCGTGCTGGCCTTGCCCACTTCCACCGATCCGCCCTCAACGGTGTAGCCGAAGAAAGATGAGACGCTGGCGATGATAAAGGCGAAGAACAGGCTTTTGATAATACTCATGTACATGAACCACGGGTTGAAGGAATGCTGCAATCCGAGTGTCAGATGGTCGGGCGAGAGGATGTGCCCGATGTAAGCAGTACCGTAAGCTCCGAGAATTCCCGATGCCGAAGAGAAAATTACCAAGATGGGCATGATGGTGATCAGTCCCAGAATCTTTGGCAGAATCAGGTAAGAGGCAGAGTTGACACCCATAATCTCCAGGGCGTCAATCTGCTGGGTGACGCGCATGGTGCCTAGCTCGGAAGCGATGTTTGAGCCGACTTTACCGGCAAGAATCAGACACATGATGGACGAGGAGAACTCCAGTAGCATAATCTCACGGGTGGTATAGCCGGCCACCCAGCGGGGCATCCACGGGCTCTCGATGTTCACCTTCATCTGGATGCAGATGACAGCACCGATGAAAAACGATATCAGCAGTACAATGCCAATGGAGTCGATGCCCAGTTGCGACATCTCCTTCACATATTGTTTCCAGAACATGCGGAACCGCTCAGGACGTGAAAACGTCCTTCCCATCAATACAACGTATTTGCCTACTGACTCTAACGACTTCTGTAACAGCATTCTCAAATTATTCTTTTTCGATGCAAATGTAACCAAAAATCAATTAAAAACTGCAATATCTGCAAGAGTTTTTCATTTTATCAACGTAATTACCGACATTTTTAGTAATTTTGCAGTCAAATTATTCTAATATGGACGAACTTCAAAACTTGGACATACCCGTGCAGGAAGAGCCGGAACTGACCTCTGAGACAATGGCAGAGCCCGTCGAGGAGCCTGAAGTACAACCTGAGACGGAACCCGTGACAGAACCAGAGCCGGTGGAGGATGCTCCTATGGAAGAGCCTTCGATGGTGCTTCGTACAGAAGGACTCGTGAAACGATACGGCAAGCGCACCGTCGTCAACGATGTGTCTATCAACGTGCGGCAGGGCGAGATTGTGGGACTGCTCGGTCCTAACGGAGCCGGAAAGACCACCTCATTCTACATGACCACAGGTCTGATTGTTCCCAATGGGGGCCATATCTACCTCAACGATGAGGATATCACCGACTATCCTGTCTACAAGCGTGCCCGTGCCGGTATCGGTTATCTGCCGCAGGAGGCCTCTGTGTTCCGCAAACTGAGCGTTGAGGACAACATTATGGCCGTGCTCGAGATGACGGGTAAGCCCCGTGAATACCAGTTGCAGAAACTGGAGAGCCTCATTGCCGAGTTCCGACTTCAGAAAGTGCGTAAGAACAAGGGAGACCAATTGTCGGGAGGTGAGCGCCGCCGTACCGAGATTGCGCGCTGTCTGGCCATCGAACCGAAGTTCATCATGCTCGACGAACCCTTCGCCGGTGTAGACCCGATTGCCGTGGAGGATATCCAGCACATCGTCTGGCGCCTGAAATACCGCAATATCGGTATCCTCATCACCGACCACAACGTGCAGGAGACACTTACCATTACCGACCGCGCCTACCTGCTGTTCGAGGGGAAAATCCTCTTCCAGGGCAATCCTGAGGAGCTGGCTGCCAACAAAATTGTGCGCGAGAAATACCTCAGTAACAGCTTCGTGCTCCGCAAAAAAGACTTCCAACTGCTCGACGAGGAGCGCAAGGCACGCGAGGAGGCCGAGGATAATGGTTGAAGAAATGAGAAAAAAGGCATTTGAAAAAGTTACGATTATGGAAAACCTGAGAAACGTATTGTTCGTCATTATGCTGCTTTGCGGCATCGTGTCAGCAAAGGCTCAGACAAGTCTTGCAGGCCGTGTGTATCATAATCCTAACATCTTGGCCGCCGAAATAGGCAAGGAGGTGAAAGATGCTGATAAGAAAATGACAGAAGCCAAAGCCAAGGCGGTTGCCAAGATGGAGAAAGAAAAAGGCAGGAAACTCACTGCTGCAGAGCTGGCTAAGATAGATACAGAGTTGGAGAAAGCCCGCAAAATGATGGAAGCCATTCAAAAGGGCATGAAGACCGCCATTACTATTGAGTTCAAGGACGCCACAAACATGGTGTTTAAGGCCGATGTGAGTGTTAGTGACGATGTCTTGAAGATGGCCGGAGTGAGCTGGATTAAGCGCAAGGCCATGAAGGCGGCACTAGCTGTTGCTCCCTCTTCAGAAAAAGGCACTTATGTGCAGAAAGGCAATATGATTATCTGTAGCGACGGCAAAGATAAAGACACGCTCACCATCAGCAACGACGGAAAGTATGTTTATGGCAAGTTTGACAAGAAAACCAGCTTTAAGCTTACCAGGACAAAGTGAGAACCAAACTCTCATGACCTTCTTCTGATCTCACTCAGGGATCAAATACGTTGGTGTCGCCTCATGCATTTTTTTGTAAATTGTTTGCACGAGGCGACACCATTCTTAGTGACTCGTTTCTTCTTTTTATCAGGTGAAATCCATGGCTGACAGGGCAATTGCTTAGTGTATTTAGGCGTGTTTTAGGTTAAATAATTTAAATACCAGTTACATTTCAGCCTTTATTCAGTATTACTTATAAAAGCATATATCATGTCTAACCATTTTAAAAGGAAGGAACGCTTATGAGAAAGAGATTTAAACTGTCAGTATTAGTCGCCATCTTGTTTGTTCTTGCAAATGGGGTAACGGGATGTAAAGACGACGCTCAGGAGTATGAGAGTGTCGAGAAATGTGATTGTGGTCAGCAATTTATTAAGAAAGTGGAAGGCGTTGGAACAGTATCTTTTAATAGTACTGTCGGCAAATGGCAGATAACAGTTGCCGTTGAAGGAAGCTATGACTCTGCATCAATGTATTTGGTTTCCGGAGAAAAGAAACTTGACGCTTATGCAAACCAGAAAGTGTCGTTCTCTGGAAAAGCATACAGTCTCTCGAACGAAGAAGTTTTAACTCTTCCTGCTGGAACAGATTGCTATTGCATTATACTAAACACTTTAAAATTATCAAAATGAACTATAATAAGTGGTTTAAAAATCTTTAGTCAGTATTACTTATAAAAGCACATATTTTATCTCACCATTTAAAAGAAAGGGACGCTTATGAGAAAGAAAACCGTAAAGGCCCTGCTGCTGATACCTTTGCTATTAGCTATGGTGGCATTTGCAGGGTGTGGCAATGACAATCAAGTAGAGAGCAAAGAGAAAAACTTGAATATGTCATTGTCCATATTCAATAGTGGTGAAGACAAGAGTAAAGAATGGTTGAATAGCAATGAGCCCATCATCTTTCAATTTATCATTCGAACGTCTTCAAATTTAATCTTAGCGAGCGACTTAAAAAGCGACGATCTGATTGTAGGAGATGATTTCTTTTCTGTTTATACAGAAGATGGTAAATTGCTGCGAGCACCTCAAATGGAAAATCTCTCAATAGAGGTGATGGAAACAGCCAAGGAAGTGTACGTGATTCGTTATCTGTGGGATTCCATGTTTTTCGAAAAAGGTAATTACTATACTGAATTTAATGTACGATATAATTCAACTCCTGGGCAGAAGGAAAAACACTATAAAACAGAAACCTTTAAAAAATCATTTGAAATTAAATAGCTTATGAGGTTAACGGCAACAGCCACACACTTGACACATCGTCGTGGGCGAAGGGCATTTACATAGTCAGGGCTATTGTCGACAAAGAGATTCTTTCAGAGAAAATCACTATACAGTAATCTGCATGTGAGTGGGCTGCCGTGGTGCTGCCCACTTTTGGTATATGAAACATCCGTGTGTATCGGTCGTATCCCATTATCGTCTATCTGAGGCTATCCTGGCAAAAGCATTGGGTGCAAACACGTGTTTTAGGTTAAAAAATCAAATATTTGCCTTTTATATTAGGTGGTTCGGCGAAAAATGAGTACCTTTGCACCTCAATTTTGAATAAATATAAAAAACAAGATAGAAAAACGATGAAAATTCAATTCGAAAATCCAGACAAGGTCAATGGTCTGATGACGTTGACCGTGGAAGAGGCAGACTTTAAGGAGAATGTCGAGAAGACACTCAAGGACTATCGTAAGAAGGCAAATGTTCCAGGCTTCCGTCCTGGCATGGTGCCCATGGGACTTATCAAGCGCCAGTTTGGTGCATCGGTGAAGGTGGATGTTATTAACAAGGTCCTCGGCGAGGAGATGTACAAGTACATTAGAGAGAACAACATCCAGATGCTGGGTGAGCCGCTGCCGGCAGAGAACCAGGAGCCCGTTGACATTGAGGGTGAGGCTCCCTACGTGTTCAAGTTTGATGTTGCTGTAGCACCGGAGTTCAAGATCGAGTTGAACGGTAAGAACAAGATAGATTATTATACCATTGAGGTTGACGATAAGATGATCGATCAGCAGGTGGATATGCTTGCCAGCCGTGCCGGCCACAGTGAGAAAGTAGAGGAATATGACGGCGAGCAGCGCGACATGCTGAAAGGCGACTTGAAAGAGCTCGACGCAGAAGGCAACGTGAAAGAGGATGGCATTCAGGTTGAGAATGCTTCTATGCTGCCTTCATATATTAAGGTTGAGGACCAGAAGAAACTCTTCGACGGTGCCAAGACTGGCAGCGTGATTACGTTTAATCCCCGCAAGGCTTATCCCGATAATGACTCAGAGGTAGCTTCCTTGCTGAAGATTGACCGTGAGAAAGCCAAGGATGTAGATGCTGATTTCAGCTATCTCGTAACTGAGATTTCTCGTTATGTGAAGGCTGACGTCAACCAGCAGCTGTTCGACCAGGTATATGGCGAGGGCGCTGTGAAGAGCGAGGATGAGTTCCGTGCCAGAATCGCTGACGAGATTAAGGCTCAGTTTGCCGTTGACTCTGACTACCGTTTCCTTCTTGATGTACGTAAGTACTGCGAGGAGAAAGTGGGCGAGCTGACATTCCCCGATGCCATCCTGAAGCGCGTGATGCTGAACAACAACAAAGACAAGGGCATGGACTTTGTCGAGAAGAACTACGAGCAGAGCATCAAGGAACTGACATGGCATCTCATCAAGGAGCAGCTGGTAGCCGCCAACGATATTAAGGTGGAGCAGAACGACGTCATGGAAGCAGCGAAAAGTGCTGCCCGTGCGCAGTTCGCACAGTATGGCATGAACAATATTCCTGAGGAGTATCTGGAGAACTATGCCAAGGAGATGATGAAGAAAGAGGACAATGTGCAGGGAATTGTTGACCGAAGCATTGACCAGAAACTCATCGCCGCCCTGAAGAACACTGTTAAACTGAACGAGAAGAGCATCTCTCTGGACGAGTTTAACAAGCTGATGGGCGCTTAAAATCTTTTTTTTCGAAAAAAACTTCTTGAAATATAGAGGTTATCGACTTTTTTTATTATCTTTGTTGCTACGAACAAAAATGAAAGGGTCGATGACCTCTTTTTGTGTCATTAATGGAATAAGAAATTATGAACGATTTTAGAAAATATGCTACCAAGCATCTTGGCATGAACGGAATGGTGCTTGACGATGTTGTTAAGGCTCAGGCGCAGTATTTGAATCCTTATATTCTGGAGGAGCGCCAGTTGAATGTAACGCAGATGGACGTGTTCTCACGTTTGATGATGGACCGTATCATCTTCTTAGGGACGGAGATAGACGATTATACCGCCAACACTTTGCAGGCTCAGTTGCTCTATCTCGACTCGGCAGATCCTGGCAAAGATATCTCGATATATATTAACTCGCCGGGTGGAAGCGTGACCGCCGGACTGGGTATTTACGACACGATGCAGTTTATCACGAGTGATGTGGCTACCATCTGCACAGGCATGGCTGCCTCGATGGCTGCTGTGTTGCTGGTCAGCGGTACCGAGGGCAAGCGCTCGGCACTGACCCATAGTCGTGTGATGATTCACCAGCCGCTCGGAGGAGTGCAGGGACAGGCCAGCGATATTGAGATTGAGGCTAAGGAGATTATGAAGTTCAAGAAAGAGCTTTACAACATTATCTCAGAGCATTCGCATACACCGTTTGAGAAAGTGTGGGCCGACAGTGACCGTAATTACTGGATGAATGCTGAGGAGGCCAAGGAGTATGGAATGATTGACGAAGTGCTGAAGAAGAAAAAGTAATGAGAAAAGTTTGCAGTTTTTGTGGTAGGACGGACAAGGAGGTGAAACTGCTGATAACGGGTATCAGCGGCTACATCTGTGAGGATTGTGCCGTGCAGGCTTACCAAATAGCAAAAGAGACGGGCGTGCTGGATAAGAAAGGCAAGAAGACCTCTTCTGCTCCGAAGATCAAGAAGGTGCCCAAGCCTCGTGAAATCAAGGCTTTTCTCGATCAATATGTCATTGGACAGGACGATGCCAAGCGCTATCTGGCAGTTTCTGTCTACAACCACTATAAGCGTCTGCAGCAACCCAGTACAGACGATGGTGTGGAAATAGAGAAGAGTAATATTATTATGGTAGGTAGCACCGGTACTGGCAAGACCTTGCTGGCGCGTACCATTGCCAAATTGCTCGATGTCCCCTTCACCATTGTCGACGCTACGGTGTTTACCGAGGCCGGCTATGTGGGCGAGGATGTGGAGAGTATCCTCAGCCGTTTGTTGCAAGTGGCTGACTATGACCAGGAGGCTGCTGAGCGTGGCATCGTGTTTATCGACGAGATAGACAAGATTGCCCGTAAGAGCGACAACCCGTCGATTACGCGCGATGTGAGTGGCGAGGGCGTGCAGCAGAGCCTGTTGAAACTGCTGGAGGGAACGGTTGTGAATGTGCCGCCGCAGGGTGGCCGTAAGCATCCCGACCAGGAGTATATTCATCTGGATACCCGTAATATCCTGTTTATCTGCGGTGGTGCCTTCGATGGTATAGAGCGCAAAATAGCCCAGCGAATGAATACCCATGTGGTGGGTTATAACTCTATTCAGAATGTAAGAAATATTGACAAGGAAGACTTGATGAAGTATATTCAGCCGCAAGACCTGAAATCGTTCGGGTTGATTCCTGAAATTATCGGGCGACTTCCTGTCTTAACGCATCTGAACCCACTCGACCGTCAGGCACTGCGTAACATCTTGACAGAGCCGAAGAACTCTATCGTGAAGCAGTATGTCAAACTTTTTGAGATGGACGGAATCACGTTGACGTTCGATGATGACGTGCTCGACTTTATGGTCGACAAGGCCGTAGAGTATAAGCTGGGAGCCCGTGGGTTGCGCTCAATTGTAGAGAATGTGATGATAGACGCCATGTATGAGGTACCCTCGAAGCGGGTGAAGACCTTTAAGGTGACACTCGACTATGCGAAAGAACAACTGGAGAAGTCGATGCTCAAACATCGGAACTCGGCCTAAAACCTGAATAGAAACACACTACTTTTACCATGACCAAAGAAGTTAATCTTACATTAAAACTGAAGCAGTATTTTGGCTTTGATAAGTTCAAGGGCGATCAGGAGGCTATTATCCGGAACGTCCTGGCGGGGAAAGACACATTTGTACTGATGCCCACGGGAGGGGGCAAGTCGTTATGCTATCAGATGCCGTCGCTACTGATGGAGGGAACGGCTATTGTCATATCGCCGCTTATCGCCTTAATGAAGAATCAGGTGGATGTGATTAACGGAATGAGCGAGGTAAATGGTGTGGCCCATTATCTGAATTCATCGCTGAACAAGGCCGCTATCGATCAGGTGAAGGCAGATATTCTGAAAGGTGTTACCAAATTGCTGTATGTGGCTCCTGAGTCGTTGACGAAGGAGGAGAATGTGGATTTCCTGAAAACCATCAAGATCTCGTTCTATGCCATCGATGAGGCACATTGTATTTCGGAGTGGGGACATGACTTCAGACCCGAATACAGGCGAATACGGCCTATCATCAACGAGATAGGAAAGGCCCCGGTGATAGCGCTTACGGCCACGGCTACCGATAAGGTGCGTACAGATATCAAGAAGAACTTGGGCATCTTGGACGCCACTGAGTATAAAAGCTCTTTCAACAGGCCTAATCTGTATTATGAGGTACGGCCCAAGAGCAAAGATATTGACAGGCAGATCATCATGTTCATCAAGCAGAATCCCGGCAAGAGCGGCATTATCTATTGCTTGTCGCGCAAGAAAGTGGAGGAGCTTGCTGCCATCTTGCAGGCCAACGATATCAAGGCTGCGCCCTATCATGCCGGTCTTGACTCAGTGACCCGCTCGCAGACGCAAGATGATTTCCTGATGGAGGAAATCGATATCATTGTGGCTACCATTGCATTTGGCATGGGCATCGACAAACCTGATGTGCGTTTTGTCATCCATTACGATATTCCCAAGAGCCTCGAAGGCTATTATCAGGAGACCGGACGTGCCGGGCGCGATGGAGGAGAAGGCAAATGTATCACTTTCTATGCCTATAAAGACCTGCAGAAATTAGAGAAATTCATGGAGGGAAAGCCTGTGGCAGAGCAAGATATCGGCCGCCAGCTGTTGCAAGAGACAGCCGCATATGCCGAATCGTCGGTGTGCAGGCGTAAGATGCTGCTCCACTACTTTGGCGAGGAATACCATAGGGACAATTGCGGGAACTGTGATAATTGCCTGCATCCGAAAAACAAGATTGAGGCGCAGAATGCCTTGGAGATTGTGCTTCGTGCCATTATCGCTATCAAGGAAAACTTCCGCACAGACTATGTCATTGACTTCGTTACCGGTAAGGAAAGTAACGAGATTCTGGCACATAAGCATCAGGAACTGGACGAGTTCGGATCCGGTGAGGACGAGAACCCGAAATTGTGGAACCCGGTCATCCGTCAGGCACTCATTGCCGGTTATCTGAAGAAAGATGTCGAGAACTACGGTCTGCTGAAAGTGACGGCAGCCGGAAAGAAGTTCTTGAAGAAGCCGACAAGTTTTATGATTGTTGAGGATACCGAATTCAAGGATTATGAAGAGGAAGGACCTGGCGAAGGTAGCGGAACGGCATTAGACCCGACGCTCCACTCCATATTGAAAGACCTCAGGAAAAAGGTTGCTCAGAAGCAGAAAGTGCCTCCCTATGTGGTGTTCCAGGATGTGTCGCTCGAACAGATGGCCACGGTTTATCCAGTCACCATCGAGGAACTGCAGAATATTCAGGGCGTAGGCGCGGGTAAGGCCAAACGCTATGGAAAGGAGTTTATCGACCTCATCAGTAAGTATTGCAAGGAGAATGAGATTGAGAGACCCGAAGAGTTGCGTGTTCGTACTGTGGCAAAAAAGTCGATGCTGAAGGTGAAAATCATCCAAAGCATTGACCGTCAGGTGGCGCTCGACGATATTGCCAATGCACAGGGTATCGATTTCGATGAGTTGCTCGATGAGGTTGAGGCTATTGTCTACAGTGGCACAAAGCTCAATATAGACTATTTCCTCGAAGAGGTGATGGACGAAGATCATATTGATGACATCTACGACTATTTCCTGGAGAGTGATACGGACAATCTTGATGATGCGATGGACGAACTCGGCGACGACTATAGCGAAGATGAGGTACGTCTGGTCCGTATCAAGTTCCTCTCAGAAATGGCCAATTAATCAACTTTTATGCACAAAAAATGCCGCTCAATGGGCGGCATTTTTTGTGTGCAGTCATAATGGTTTACCTTGGTATCAAGGTATAGGTGAATTCGCTAATCACGAGGAAGTACGGATTGTGGAGATTGATTTGTTTGGTGATGACAAGTTGATCCTCAGCATCAGTAGAGCCCTTTACAAATTCTGTACTCATCGAACCGTTGAAATGATCGTCACGGAAGCTGTTAAAGCCCCAGTCGCAACCAATGATGTTGTCGCCTTTGTCCTCCCATGTCCATGTTCCAACGTTGATAAAGTCATCGGCATAAGTAACAGCAAATGTTCCGTATTCTGTTAGCAACAAATCTTTGCACTTGCTATTAAACTGTTCGTTGTCCGTGTCGTAATCCTTAACTTTATCATTTCTGTACCATTTGCTGAAATCGCATCCATCGATATCGAAATCAACTAAAACATTGTTGTTCACCCGTAGGGCAAAGTGACTCTTTGAAAAACGCCAATGGCGGCAGAAAGCCCTGCTCATGTCATCTGACAGTTTCTTGGGTGCAACAGTAGCATTCACTTCGTGGGTATATCCTTCCGAGATGATGGTAATCTTAGTAGATGCGAGATCCTGGTCTATAGCGACTGTACCGAATCCGTCGAGACGATATCCACCGTCTATGACAGTGAACTTTCCGTGCACATAGAGATCAGCCAACGTGATGTCACCACTGTTTTTTGCAGGAGTCTTGCGCGTAACAATATATTCTCCATTAGGGGTAAATTCGATAGAGGAAAATTCCTCGCTCCCCTGAATGTTATACTTTACGCCTTCCGTTACAAGGTTGGGCGAAGAATCATTGTTTTTTTCATCGTCACTAGAACAGGAAACAAATGCTAGCGAGAATGTAAAGAGAGCCATCAGAGACAGCAAAATTTTAATCTTCTTCATAATCTTTCTATTTTTAGTATGTTTTGTTCTCATAGCAAAAATAGAAATTATTTTTGTGAGTTGACGAGACTCTTAGTCATATTTAACAGAAAAGGCCGTTTTTAATGAATATTAGTGGCATCTAACAATGGAAGTATGAAGTTGGAGAAGATTCCGTATCACATGCGTCTGCACGCGTTAAATAGAATTAATCGAAAGCATAAAATTGAGAAAGGTTTGCTCATATGGTGAAAAATGTGTATCTTTGCACGCAATAAATTTTAAACATCTATATGGCTTCATTTGTTGCAGACAAAATTGTGATGGACGGTCTGACGTTTGATGACGTCCTGTTAATCCCAGCTTATTCAGAAGTACTGCCCAAGACGGTAGAGTTGAAAACCAAGTTCTCGCGTAACATCGACTTGAACGTGCCGTTTGTGACGGCTGCTATGGATACGGTCACCGAGTCGCGGATGGCTATCGCTATTGCGCGTGAGGGTGGTATCGGTGTCGTTCATAAGAATATGTCGATAGAAGACCAGGCCCGTCAGGTAGCTATCGTGAAGCGTGCGGAGAATGGAATGATTTACGATCCTGTTACAATCCGCCGCGGAAGCACTGTCGCTGATGCTTTGGCAATGATGGCAGAGTATCACATTGGCGGTATTCCCGTGGTTGACGAACAGAACCATCTGGTGGGTATTGTAACCAATCGTGACCTGCGTTTTGAGCGCAGACTTGACCATCCCATCGACGATGTGATGACCAGTGAGAATCTGGTGACCACACATCAGCAGACTGACCTGATTGCAGCTGCACAGATTCTACAGGAGAATAAGATTGAGAAACTGCCTGTTGTGGATGCAAACAACAAACTGGTGGGCCTGATCACTTATAAGGATATCACCAAGGCAAAGGATAAGCCCATGGCATGTAAGGATGAGAAAGGCCGTTTGCGCGTAGCTGCCGGTGTGGGAGTGACATACGACACACTCGAGCGCATGCAGGCTTTAGTTGACGCGGGGGCAGATGCCATCGTCATCGATACAGCCCATGGCCATTCGAAAGGCGTTATCGAGAAACTGGATGAGGCCAAGCTTTCGTTCCCCAGCATTGATATTGTAGTGGGTAACGTGGCTACTGGTGCTGCAGCAAAGATGCTGGTGGAGCATGGAGCAGACGCCGTGAAGGTAGGTATCGGCCCGGGTTCTATCTGTACAACCCGTGTGGTTGCCGGAGTCGGTGTTCCTCAGTTAAGTGCCGTATACGATGTCTACAGTGCCCTGTTGGGAACAGGTGTACCCCTGATTGCTGATGGCGGTCTGCGTTATTCGGGTGATATTGTGAAGGCTTTAGCTGCCGGTGGAAGCTCTGTGATGATTGGCTCGCTTGTGGCAGGTACCGAAGAGAGTCCTGGTGATACCATTATCTACAATGGTCGTAAGTTCAAGAGCTATCGCGGTATGGGCTCGCTGGAGGCTATGGAGCAGAAACACGGTTCGAAAGACCGCTATTTCCAAGGAGATACTGTTGAGGCCAAGAAGTTGGTGCCCGAGGGAATTGCCGGACGTGTGCCTTATAAGGGAACTGTTCAGGAGGTCATCTACCAACTGACTGGTGGACTGCGCTCGGGAATGGGCTATTGTGGTGCTGCCAGCATAGAGAAATTGCATGAGGCTAAGTTTACCCGCATTACCAATGCAGGTGTGATGGAGAGCCATCCGCATGATATCACCATCACCAGTGAGGCTCCCAACTACAGCCGTCCTAACGATTAATTCTGTTTGATTGATAAGTAAATAAAGATAGTTATGAAGAAGATTGCCATTGCGATAATCCTGCTTTCTGTCGCAATTCAGTATGCAGCAGCACTGCCTCAGTCAGATGATGTGATTATTATGACAGTGAATGGCGTACCGGTGACACGTTCCGAGTTTGAGTATTCATATAATAAAAACAACTCCGAGGGCGTGATAGACAAGAAAACGGTGGATGAGTATGTCGATCTCTTCATCAACTATAAGCTGAAAGTCGCTGCTGCGCTTGATGCAAAGCTGGATACCTTGACTTCGTTCAAGGAGGAGTTTGCCATGTATCGTGACCAGCAGATTCGTCCGTCTTTTGTTTTTGATGCTGATTTGTTGGCTGAGGCCCAAAAAGTTTATGATGAGACAAAAGAACGTATTGGGCCGAGAGGACTGATTATGCCTGCCCACATTCTGCTTCGTCTGGCACAGAAAGCTCCGAAGAGCGAGCAGGAAAAGGCTAAGGTGCGCATCGACTCCATTTACCAGGCACTGCAAAAGGGTGCAGATTTTTCCGCAATGGCAAAAAAACTGTCACAGGATCCAGGGTCTGCCGCCAATGGAGGCTTGCTTCCCTGGCTAAGTCCAGGACAGACTCTTCCCGAGTTTGAGCAGGAGGCTTATGCCTTACAGCCAGGACAGATGAGCAAGCCGTTTCTTTCGCCAGCAGGCTATCACATCATTCTGATGAAAGACCGCAAGCAGCTGGAGCCGTTCGACTCGTTGAAAAACGATATTCTGCAGTTCTTGGAGCAGAGAGGTGTGCGTGAGCGTATTACTGACACAAAGATCAAAGAGGCGGTGGATGCATCGAATGGCGAGTTGACAGCTGCAAAACTGATGGAGCAGCGTGCTAACGAGATGGCAGAGAAAGACGAAGATTTGAAGAATCTGATTCGCGAATACCACGACGGACTGTTGCTTTATGAGATCAGTACCCGTGAGGTATGGGATAAAGCAGCTAAGGATGAGGCTGGCCAAAAAGCTTATTTCAATGCCAACAAGAAGAGATACAACTGGGATGAACCGCGATTCAAAGGCATGGCCTATCACGTGAAGACTAAGGCAGATGTGAAAGCAGTGAAGAACTGTGTGAAGAATGTGCCTTTCGACCAATGGGCAGAGCGTTTGCGCAAGACTTTCAACAACGATTCTATCATCCGTATCCGCGTGGAGAAGGGTATCTTTAAGAAGGGCGATAACGCTTTGATTGACAAAAAGATATTTAAGCAGAACGTGGAGGTAACACCTGTGAAGGACTATCCGATAGATGCTACTTTCGGTAAGAAACTGAAAAAAGGTCCGGAGGATTATCAGGACGTGAAGCAATTGGTTATCTCTGACTATCAGGATGCCCTTGAGAAGGAGTGGGTGGCTGAGTTGCGGAAGCGTTATCCTGTGGTCGTGAACAAGGATGTGGTGAAAACAGTGAACAAACATAATTGAAAATAGATGAAAATAGGAAAGAAAATCTGTTTGTGCGTGATGGCAACAATGCTGGTTGCAGCCGGCATGAATGCCGGTATCCGTAAGGCTGGACGCTCAAATGACGACAATAAGGAGAAGAAAGACTCAGTAAAGACCGACGAACGGGCACCAGAACACAGTATTGTGGATGAGGTGATCTGGGTGGTCGGTGACGAGCCTATTCTGAAATCGGATGTTGAAACCATGCGCCTGCAAGGGGAAATGGAAGGAATTAAGTTTCCAGGTAATCCTGACTGTTCCATACCGGAGCAGCTGGCTGTACAGAAACTTTTTCTCCATCAGGCAGAAATAGATAGTGTCGAGGTGACAGAGAGTGAGGTAGCACAGGATATTGACTGGCAGATTGAGGCCTGGACACAGGCTATCGGCAGTCGCGAGAAACTCGAGGAGTATAAGAAACAGTCTATCTCGCAGATGCGTCAGGAGATGCATGATGACATCAAGAATCGCAAGCTCATCCAGAAGATGAAGATGCAGTTGGTGGAGGATGTGACTGCCACTCCGGCTGATGTGCGCAATTATTTTAAGGATTTACCCGACGACAGCATTCCCTTTGTGCCTACTACTGTCGAGGTGCAGCTGATTACCAATGCCCCGAAGATAGCACAAGAAGAGATCAACCGGGTGAAGGATCAGCTTCGCGAATATACAGATCGTGTAACCAAAGGCGAAATCACCTTTGCTACATTGGCCCGTATGTATTCTGAGGATCCCGGTTCGGCCCGACAAGGTGGTGAACTAGGCTATATGGGCCGTGGAATGCTTGATCCCGCATTTGCTGCTGTGGCTTTCAACCTGACTGATCCGAAAAAGATTTCGAAGATTGTGGAGACAGAGTTCGGCTTTCATATCATCCAGTTGATTGACAAACGTGGAGATAAACTGAACTGCCGTCATATCCTGATGAAACCGAAAGTGGATCCTGAGGCTGTAGAAAAGACAAAACTTCGTCTTGACTCCATCGCCGATGATATCCGTGCTGCCAAGTTCTCCTTTGAGGAGGCAGCCACATACATCTCTGATGATAAGGATACGCGCAACAACCATGGTTTGATGGCATTTACAGACAGAGAGACTCAAACGCGTACGTCTAAATTCCGCATGCAGGATCTGCCCAGCGAGATTGCCCGTGTGGTGGACACATTGAAAGTGGGCCAGTTGTCGAAGTCGTTCGATATGATTAACGATAAAGGAAAAACTGTCTGCGCAATCGTGAAACTGAAGAGCCGTGTTGAGGGACATCGTGCCACAATTACCGAGGATTTCCAAACAATGAAGAATGTCGTTGTGGCCAAACGCAAAGATGACTTCCTCAAGGAATGGGTAAAAAATAAGCTGAAATCAATCTATGTACGTGTGAATGACCGGTACAGAGATTGTGAGTTCGAATATGAAGGCTGGATCAAGTAAAGATTGTAGTAAACCGGCCTTGTCTCTAGGATAATCATATGCGTGCAAGCAAAAGAACGTTTTTTATACTAATCCTATGCCTGTTTGGCCTTTGTCTGGCACAGTCGAAAGGCCCGAGAAAGCATAAACGCGCTAAGACTACCGACGAGCGCGTCTATCTTTTGCATGCCGATGAGTTGCGATATGACCAATATGGCAGCGTGCCTGACGCTCAGATCGTAAAAGGAAAAGTCTCTTTTCGACATAAAGGAGCACGGCTTACTTGTGACAGTGCCTATTTTTACGAAAGTTCCAACTCGTTCGATGCGTTCGGGCATGTGCGTTTGCGACAAGGTGACACGTTGACTTTGGTCAGCGATTATGCCTATTACGACGGAAACGACCAGATGGCTTATGCCCGCAGGAATGTGGTGCTGACCCACCGGGGCTCGAAACTATATACCGATAGCCTGATTTACGACCGTTTGTATGATATGGGATGGTTCGTAGAAGGCGGAAAACTGGTAGATAAGAAGAATGTGCTGACCAGCGACTGGGGCGAATACCATGCTGATACACGTGAGGCAAAGTTTAATTATAGTGTTAATTTGAAGAATCCTAAGTTCCTGTTGACGACTGATACCCTGTATTACGACACGAAGACAGGAATAGCCCACATGGTTGGACCTTCAAAAGTGACCTCTGATGGAAGTATTGTCAACACGGAAGACGGTTACTATGACACTAACAAAGAGCGTGCTCAGTTGTTTGGACGTTCCACAGTTGTGGACAAAGAAAAGAATATTACAGCCGACAGTCTCTACTACGACGAGAAAAATGGTATTAGCGAGGGCTATCGCAATGTAGTGTATGTGGATAAGGCAAACCGTAACATGATGACCTGTAACACGTTTAAGTATAATGAGAAAACAGGTTGTGGTTTTGCGGCAGACAACCCTGTGCTGATTGACTATTCCCAAAAGGACACATTGTGGGTGCACTCTGACACAATGAGAGTAGAGGCCTTTAATTTTGATACGGATTCTGTGTACCGTAAGGTACATTGCTACAACAAAGTCCGGGCTTATCGGGTGGACGTGCAGGCTGTTTGCGACTCGTTGGTCTACAACTCGTTGGATTCGTGTATGACCATGTATCGTGATCCTATTGCATGGTATGGAGAGCGACAGTTGTTAGGCGAGCGAATAGAGGTCTTTATGAAAGACTCGACGATTGATAGCGGTCGAGTTATCGGTCAAGCTCTTTCGGTAGAGAAAACCCATGGCGAGGACCATTTCAATCAGATTTCCTCGCACCGCATGTACGCTTTCTTCAAGGACGGTGAAGTCTACAGAAGCGATGCCGGAGGAAATGTACTGACCGTTTTCTATCCTGTGGAGGAGAAAGATACGACTCTGCTGGCTCATAACTATTTGGAGACGGACACTTTGTCTATGTTCATGGAGAAGAGACAACTGCTGAAAATATGGGCATCGAAGCATACGGGAACATGGTATCCTATCACACAGATTCCTCCATCGAAGCGTTTCTTGCCTCAGTTTGCATGGTTCGACTATATTCGTCCGCTTGATAAAGATGATATTTTTGTATGGCGGGGGAAGAAAGATGGTACAGAACTAAAGGAGACACCTCGTCGTCAGGCTCCCTTACAACGTTTATCGAAAGAGAATAAAGCTGTAACCCAACCTCAGGAAAAGGAGGACGAAGCACCTTCTCCAGACCCTCAACCTTCAACCTCGAACTGATATGTCAGACATAATACAGCTATTGCCCGATTCTGTTGCCAACCAGATTGCTGCTGGTGAGGTAATTCAGAGACCGGCTTCCGTGATTAAGGAGCTGGTGGAGAATGCTGTGGATGCTGGCGCCGACGAGATTCATGTGATGGTTGTCGATGCTGGACGCACTTCCATACAAGTGATTGATAATGGAATTGGAATGTCTGAGACTGATGCCCGGTTGGCATTTGAGCGCCATGCCACATCCAAAATACGCAAAGCCGATGATTTGTTTGCGTTGACTACGATGGGTTTTCGCGGTGAGGCATTACCCTCGATAGCTGCAGTGTCACAAGTTGAGCTGAAAACCCGCACCGCATCCGAGGAGATTGGTACGCACTTGATGCTTTCAGGGTCAAGAGTTGTGAGTCAGGAGCCCGTCTCATGTCCTGTGGGAAGTAACTTCCTCATCAGTAACTTGTTCTTTAATGTCCCTGCACGCCGAAAGTTCCTCAAGTCGAATGCAACAGAGTTGAACAATATTCTGGCAGCCTTTGAGCGTGTTGTTTTGGTTAATCCGCAGATATCATTCACGTTCCATAGTAATGGGGTAGAGGTATACAATCTTCGGGCATGTGGACTTCGCCAGCGCATAGTCGATGTTTTTGGTAAGAAAATCAGTCAGGAACTCCTTCCTGTGGAGGCTGATACGACCATGTGCCGAATTACTGGCTTTGTGGGGAAACCTGAGTCTGCCAAGAAAAAAGGCGCGCGTCAGTTCTTTTTTGTAAATGGCAGGTTTATGAGGCATGCCTATTTTCATAAAGCGGTTCAAAGTGCTTACGAGCGTTTGGTACAAACGGGTGACCAAGTCCCGTATTTTATCTATTTCAATGTTCGTCCAGAAGATATTGATGTGAATATCCATCCTACCAAAACGGAGATTAAGTTTGAGAACGAACAACCTATCTGGCAGATTCTGGTGGCTGCCGTTAAAGAGGCAGTGGGCAAGTTTAATGAGATTCCTTCGATAGATTTTGATGTAGTGGGAAAACCTGAAATACCTGTTTTTAATCCTTTCCAGCAGAATGTAGATGTGCCTAAGGTGAACTATGACCCACAGTATAATCCATTCAAGGCTACATCGAAGGCTACTCGTAGAGAAACCTCACAAGATAAATCGGTGCCTGCAGGATGGGAACAGCTGTATGATGGGCTGCAAAGTAAGCAGCCGGCAGAATATTCTATCTTTGATGACCAGCCTGCTGAGAATGTGAATGGCAGCTTGATAGCAGAGAAATCTCCTACCCATTACCAATATAAAGGAATGTATATCATGACGGCTGTGAAGTCAGGATTGATGATTGTCGACCAGCATCGGGCGCACGTGCGTATATTATATGAAGGATACATCAAACAGCTGAAAGAAGGTATCACCAATTCACAAAAGGTCCTCTTCCCAGAAATCATCCAGCTTACGCCTGCAGAGGAAATGATTCTTCAACAGGTGATGGCTGAGATGGAGGGACTTGGATTTGAACTGACGAATCTTGGTGGCGGCAGTTACGCCATTCAGTCTGTCCCAACAGGTCTGGATGGTATCAATATGTTTCCATTGTTAAGAAATATGATAGCTTCTGCTGATGAACAAGGCGTATCTGTTGCCGACGAAATAAACCATTCGTTAGCCTTGAGTATGGCAAGAAGTGCAGCTATCCCGCGAGGACAAGTACTTAGCAATGAGGAGATGGAGAATATCTTCAACCAACTGTTCTCATGCACCAATGTTAACTATACTCCCGACGGAAAAGTAATACTTTGTATCCTTCGACAGCAAGAAATTGAGCATTTGCTGGGATAAAATGATGTTAAATTCGTATTTTTTTGAAAAAAATTTTTTAAGTTTCGGAATATTTGTTTATCTTTGCAAAAAATTAAAGCGAGGGACTAAATAGTAATAATTATAATTATTTAAGATTTATGAGAAAATTATTAGTTATTCTGGCATTTGCCAGTTTCTCTGTGGCCTCTTTCGCACAGGCTGCAGAAACTCCATCGGAGAAGTATAGTGTAGCTACCAATTCTTTTTGGAGCAATTGGTTTGTTCAGGGCAACTTCGCTTGGACCGCATTCTATTCTAATGAAGAGAAGCACGAGGGTTTTGCTAAGAGTCCTTTGAAGGATTTCCGTCGTGGTCTTGGTTTCTCTGTTGCTGTTGGTAAGTGGTTCACACCTGGTATTGGCCTTCGCACGAAGTTGAATGCTATGACCGGTAAGAGTGTTATCTCAACTGATGCTGACATTAACAAGATTAAGTATTGGAATCTGCAGGAGCAGGCTCTGCTTAACCTGAGCAATCTGTTCTGCGGTTACAATCCTGACCGTGTTTGGAACATTAGTCCTTACTTTGGTGTAGGTATCGCCCGTAACTGTTCTTACAATACTTATGAAGTAGTAGGTAGCGCTGGTATCTTGAATACTTGGAAACTTACTGACAAGCTTCGTTTCAACCTCGACCTCGGTTACAACCTCTGTGGTGATGACTTCGAAGGTATGGAGTACGCTTGGGGTCGTAACCTGGATGCTGCTCACGACCGTTGGTTCACCGCTGAAGTTGGTTTGACACTGAATCTCGGTAAGGGTACATTCAATAAGGTTCCCGATGTGGACGCTCTGAAGGCTATGCACCAGGGACAGCTCGACGCTCTTAACGCACAGCTCGCTGACCTCCAGGCTGAGAACCAGAACCTCCGCAACCGTGAGCCAGAGATCAAGTACGTTCGCGACACTATCAACCAGTCGGTTCACGACTTCGTTACCACTCCGGTATCTGTATTCTTCGATCTCGCAAAGATCAACGTTGCTAACCTGAAGGATCTCGTTAACGTACAGGCTCTTGCTAAGTATGCTAAGGAGAACAACAGTAACCTCCTTGTTACAGGTTATGCTGACAGCGCAACAGGTACACCTGCTATCAACGAGCGTCTGTCTATGGAGCGTGCTGAGACCGTTAAGAACGAGCTCATCAAGATGGGTATTTCTGAGAGCAAGATCCGCTGCACACACAATGGTGGTGTGAACATCCTTGGCCAGAAGTGTCCGAAGGAGTTCGACCGTCGTGCTACTGTACAGATTGTTGACTAATCAAAAAGAAAAATATTTAGAAAATAATCCGCCAAATTTTTGGCGGATTATTTTTTTTGTTGTATCTTTGCACCCGCTTACGACAAGTAAGGGCGCTTAGCTCAGCTGGTTTAGAGCATCTGCCTTACAAGCAGAGGGTCGGCGGTTCGAATCCGTCAGCGCCCACGAGGGTGGTTTCCCTGTTATCCTTCGGGATGGCAGGGATTTTTTTTATGCATGGAAATTAGCCTTCATTATAATACGTTTAGCCATTCATTACGTCTTAACTGGTCATTCATTTCATCACAATTGGTCATTTATTATATCTCCAATGGTTATTAATTATGTGTTAAGTAGCCATTAGTTACGTTTCAACTGTGCATTAATTTCGTTATGGCCATTCATAACATACAAATCAGTCCCTATCATTCAGTCATCAAAAACGTATTAAGTGGGTTGTCGTTTAGATCATAATCTGATAATCAAGTAGTCCTTTAGTGTTTTACGTTGCCAATGACATGGTTGTGAGTATTGATTATTTGTTGTAAAATGCATTTTCCCGCTTTCATTGTGTTCGTTTTTCCTCTTTTTTTCTTACCTTTGCCAACGGAATAAGCATATAAAACTAGATGAAACATGATTTGGAATCCAAGTATTGAATGTATGGATCGCGAACAGTTGCGTGAAATCCAAAGTAAACGTTTGGTGAAGATAGTCGATTATGTCTATCATAATACACCATTCTATCGTAGTAAGTTCCAAGAGATGGGGCTTGTTCCAGAGGATATCAAGAGTATTGATGACATTGCCAAATTGCCGTTTACGGATAAGTTAGATCTTCGCGATAACTATCCGTTTGGTCTTGCTGCTGTTCCGATGAGCCAGATAGTTCGAATTCACGCGTCTTCCGGAACGACAGGAAAACCGGTGGTGGTGTTGTATACACGCAGGGATTTGGCCATGTGGGCCGAGAGCATCTCCCGTGCTTTTACGGCTTACGGTGCCTCAAAAGATGATATTTTCCAGATTTCTTATGGATATGGCTTGTTTACAGGCGGCCTTGGAGCGCATGATGGCGCACAGAATATAGGCGCCAGTGTCATTCCTATATCATCCGGAAATACCCAGAAGCAGATCACGTTGATGCACGATTTCGGCGCCACAGTACTCTGTTGCACGCCTTCTTATGCACAATTCCTTGGCGAGGCTATGAACGAGTCGGATTGGAAGCGCGATGAGTTTAAACTGCGCATTGGTGCTTTCGGCGCTGAGCCATGGACAGAGAACATGCGTGTAAAACTTGAGGAGACCTTGGGCATTAAGGCATACGATATCTATGGACTAAGCGAGGTGGCTGGTCCTGGCGTCGGCTTTGAGTGTGAGTGTCAGCATGGTACCCATTTGAACGAAGACTATTTCTATCCAGAGATTGTGAACCCTGAGACTGGCGAGCCGTTGCCGGAAGGCTCCTTCGGCGAGCTTTGTTTCACACATCTGACCAAAGAGGGCATGCCTTTGTTGCGCTATCGTACTCACGACCTCACCGCCTTGCATTATGACAAGTGCGATTGTGGCCGAACTTTGGTTCGTATGGATCGCATTCTCGGCCGTTGCGACGATATGCTGATTATCCGCGGTGTGAATGTGTTCCCGTCTCAAATTGAGGCCGTTATCCTGACGCAGCCGGAGTTTGAGCCGCATTTCATGCTCATTGTCGACCGTATTAATAATACCGACACGAGCGAGCTACAGGTAGAAGTGAAGGAAGACTACTTTACCGACGACATGGCCACGATGGTAGGTCTCCAAAGAAAGCTGGAGTCGGAGCTTCGTAGTGTCATTGGTCTCGGCTTTAAGGTGCGGCTTGTTGAGCCAAAGGGCATCGAGCGCAGCACGGGCAAGGCCAAGCGTGTGATTGACAAACGTGTATTGTAACCTAAACCAAAATAATATGAGAGCAAAACAGTTGTCTATTTTCCTGGAGAACAAGTCTGGCCGGCTGACCGAAGTTACTGAGGCGCTGGGCAGGGCTGGCGTGAATCTCAGCGCGATGAGCATCGCTGACAATAGCGATTTCGGCATTCTCCGTTGTATTGTCTCCGATCCCGACAAAGCCTATCGGGTGTTGAAGGAGGAGCATTTTGCCGTGAAGATTACCGATGTGATTGGTTTCACGTGTCCTAATACGAGCGGTTCACTGGCTATAGTGTTGAAATATCTGAGCGACAGAGGCGTGTTCATTGAGTATATGTATTCATTTGCCAATGGCAATGTTGCCAATATCGTTATCCGGCCTACCGACTTGGAGTCGTGTGAGCGGATATTGGAGGAAAAGAAGGTCGACCTTATGGCCGACAGCGACCTCTATCGTCTTTGATGTAAATTTTTCTTACAAAGTTTTTTAGTCCCTTCCTGTCCCTGGAGAGGAGAGAATTGCCTTGGTGTCAATCCATTCAAGTGTATTTTCTCTGCTCTTTAGGGAAGTGGAAGGAACTATGATTAGATTCGGGGCGAGCTAAACAATCAGTGGTGACGTTTTTCTTACAGATTTTCATTTTTACTCTATCTTCTGGTCAGCGTTCTGCATTTGCCGAACAGCCTTCCACGGCGCTGGAGTTGCTTTCTGCCACGCCGGAGTAGCCTTCCACAGTGCCGGAGCAGCCATCTCAACACCTAAGCAACCTCCTGTAATAACGGAAAAGCTTTCACGTTTTTATACCGCTTTTTCTGCTAAGTTTTCCGTAATCAGCACTTTGATGATAGCTAATAAGAAAAAAGTTGGGTAAAAATTTGGCAAACTCAGATTTTTGCCGTACCTTTGCACCCGCTTACAAAAAGCAAGGGCGCTTAGCTCAGCTGGTTTAGAGCATCTGCCTTACAAGCAGAGGGTCGGCGGTTCGAATCCGTCAGCGCCCACAAATCGTTAAAATAGAGAGGAAACTGCAATTCATTGCAGTTTCTTTTCATTTTATGAAAATTTATCAGTTGTCAGTTGGCGATTATGTTTTTTATGTGTACCTTTGCATCCTCAATTAATTGAATATATATGAATTTGGACGTACTTACAGCTATCTCTCCTATTGATGGTCGCTATAGAGGAAAAACAGAATCATTAGCAGCTTACTTTTCTGAGTATGCACTTATCCGTTACAGAGTGCGCGTGGAAATAGAGTATTTTATTACCCTATGCGAATTGCCATTGCCACAGCTTGCCGGATTCGACCATTCTCTCTTCCCTCAGCTCCGCGCCATTTACGAGAATTTCACCGAGGCTGACGCACAGCGTGTGAAGGATATCGAGAAGGTAACCAACCACGACGTGAAGGCTGTTGAGTACTTTATCAAAGAGCAATTCGACAAGATTTCCTCGTCGTTACTCGAGCCCTACAAGGAGTTTGTTCATTTTGGCCTGACTTCCCAGGACATTAACAACACGAGCGTCCCCCTCTCTATCAAGGAGGCCCTCGCCGATGTGTTCTATCCTCAGGTGGAGGAACTCATTGCGCAGTTGCAGCAATACGCTGATGAATGGAAAGATGTGTCGATGCTGGCGAAGACTCACGGACAGCCTGCCTCGCCAACCCGTCTGGGTAAGGAGGTCATGGTGTACGTGTATCGTCTTACCGAGCAGCTGAAAGGCTTGAAGACAATCCCCGTAACTGCCAAGTTTGGCGGCGCCACGGGAAACTTCAATGCGCATCATGTGGCTTACCCTGACTACGACTGGCGCGATTTCGGCAATCGTTTCGTAAGCGAGAAATTAGGTTTGCAGCGCGAACAATATACAACACAAATCAGCAACTACGACTGGCTGGGTGCTATCTTTGATGGTATTCGTCGCATCAACACGATTATTCTGGACTTGGACCGCGATTTCTGGATGTACATTTCCATGGAGTATTTTAAGCAGAAAATCAAAGCTGGAGAAGTAGGATCGAGCGCGATGCCGCATAAGGTCAACCCCATCGACTATGAGAATAGTGAAGGAAATTTGGGCATGGCCAATG
Organism: Prevotella sp.; assembly: GCA_016291595.1. Lineage (GTDB taxonomy): Bacteria > Bacteroidota > Bacteroidia > Bacteroidales > Bacteroidaceae > Prevotella. The sequence continues at coordinate 5,135 of JAEEXN010000016.1, read as the reverse complement.
CCGTTCTGCAATTTTTGGCACAGAAATTGCCTGTAAGCAGATTGCAACGCGACCTTACCGACAGCACCGTGTTGCGTAACGTCGGTGTTCCGTTGGGTCATTGTGTCATTGCTATTCAGAGCACACTAAAGGGCCTCCGTAAACTGATCCTGAATGAGGAGCGTCTGGCTGAAGACCTGGATAACACATGGGCTGTGGTAGCTGAGGCTATTCAGACCATTCTTCGCCGTGAGGCATATCCTCATCCCTACGAGGCTTTGAAAGCCCTGACCCGCACCAACGAGAAGATGACCGAGGAAACCATCCATGCATTTATCCAGACATTGAATGTCAGTGATGACGTGAAGGCCGAGTTGATGAAGATTACTCCTGCTAATTACACAGGAATCTGATTTTTCATTATCAATTGAGATTATCAATTAAATAATAGTACTAACCGCCGTGAGGCACAGATATTTAAAAGTAACATTATGATCGATTCAGAATTTGACAAGACACAGGAAACGCAGTCTACCGAGAATGAGGGCGCCCGCGAGGGGTACCGTTCTTCAGACCAGGGAAACAGCTATTCAGGTTACCGCAGTGTGGGACGTTCACCACGTCCGCGTATTCACACCACACCGCGTCCTTACAACAACAGAGTAGAAGACAATGATGAAGGCGGCTTCCGTCCCGAGGGATTTGGTGCCGGACTCCAGTCGCAGCAGCGTCCATACCGTCCCCGTAATAATTATGGGAATCAGGGTGGTGGCTATGGCCAGCAGCGTGGCGGCTATCAGCAACGTGGCGGCTACGGCCAGCAGCGCGGCGGCTATCAGCAGCGTCCGCAACAGGGATACCGTCCACGTTATAATAATGTAGATGGAGAGGATCAAGGCTACCAGCCCCGTCAGGATGGCTACGGCCAGCAGCGCGGCGGCTATCAGCAGCGTGGCGGTTATGGCCAGCAACATGGTGGCTACCAGCAGCGCGGCGGCTATGGCCAGCAGCGTCAGCAGCGTCCTTACAACCCATACAATAATTATAATAACAACAATTTCAATCCTTACAAGAAACCGTCTCGTAAGCCTTATGATCCCAATGCGAAGTACAGCATGAAGAAGCGCATTGAGTATAAGGAGGAGAATTTCGATCCCAACGAGCCGGTTCGTCTCAACAAGTTCCTGGCAAATGCAGGTGTATGCAGCCGTCGCGAGGCCGATGAGTTCATCGCAGCAGGAGTGGTAAAGGTGAATGGTGAGGTTGTTTCAGAGTTGGGCACAAAGATTTTGCGCACCGACAGCGTGATGTTCCACGACCAGCCTGTCACACTCGAGAAGAAAGTGTATGTTCTGCTGAACAAACCCAAGGATTACGTTACCACCAGCGACGACCCGCAGCAGCGTAAGACCGTGATGGATCTTGTGAAGAACGCATGTCCAGAGCGTATCTATCCTGTAGGACGCCTCGACCGTAACACAACAGGTGTGCTTCTTCTCACCAATGATGGCGACTTGGCCAGCAAGCTCACACATCCGAAGTTCCTTAAGAAAAAGGTATATCACGTATATCTCGACAAGAATGTTGCTGCCAGCGATCTCAAGCAGATTGCCGATGGCATTACGCTCGACGACGGTGAGGTACACGCAGATGCTATCGAGTATGCCAGCGACACCGACAAGAGTCAGGTAGGTATTGAGATTCACAGTGGTAAGAACCGCATCGTGCGCCGTATCTTCGAGCACCTCGGCTATCGTGTTGTCAAACTCGACCGTGTGCAGTTCGCAGGCCTTACCAAGAAGAATGTCCGTCGTGGCGACTGGCGCTTCCTCACCGAGAAGGAAGTCGAGATGCTCCGTATGGGTGCTTTTGAATAATTTGAAGTAAAAGAGTAATATAATGAAGTGAGCCGCTTGCGGCAGGAGTTTAGTAGGAATGAGGGCATGACGCCTGACGGTTTCAAATCCCTCAGTTCCTTCTAATCTCTTTAATCCTTCTGATATAAAAATGAAACGTACTAAAATAGTAGATGCTCTCCGCAGCACAGCCTATGGTGAGCAAATCTGTGTAAAAGGCTGGGTCCGCACCCACCGCTCAAGTAAGGCAGTCGACTTCATCGCCCTCAACGATGGTTCCACCATTAAGAACATTCAGATTGTTGCCGATCCGTCATGCCCTGTTAGCGGTGTGCCTTCCGCAGCACTTAAGGACATCACGACAGGTTCCTGCCTTTGTGTTGTCGGAACACTCGTAGAAAGTCCTGCAGCAGGCCAGGCCTCTGAGATTCAGGCTCAGACCATTGAGCTTTATGGCTTGTGCGGTAGCGACTATCCCATGCAAAAGAAAGGCCAGAGCTTCGAGTATATGCGTGAGCATGCTCACATGCGCCTCCGCACCAATACGTTCGGAGCCGTGATGCGCATTCGTCACAACATGGCCATGGCCATCCATACTTACTTCCATGAGCATGGATTCTTCTATTTCCACACTCCCCTTATTACCGCCAGCGACTGCGAAGGTGCCGGACAGATGTTCCAGGTAACCACGAAGAACCTGTACGACCTGAAAAAAGATGAGGATGGAAAAATTATCTACGATGACGACTTCTTCGGTAAGCAGACCTCACTCACCGTGAGCGGACAACTCGAGGGTGAGCTGGGAGCAACGGCTTTGGGCGCCATCTATACGTTTGGTCCCACATTCCGTGCCGAGAACAGTAACACTCCACGCCATCTCGCCGAGTTCTGGATGATTGAGCCAGAGGTTGCGTTCATTGACCTCAACGACCTGATGGATCTTGAGGAGGATTTCATTAAGTACTGTGTGCAGTGGGCACTCGACAACTGTAAGGACGACCTCGACTTCCTCAACAAGATGATCGATAAGACTCTTCTCGAGCGTTTGGCATCAGTCGTCAAGACCGATTTCGTGCGTCTGCCGTATACCGAAGGCATCCGTATTCTCGAGGAGGCTGTTGCCAATGGCAGAAAGTTCGAGTTCCCAGTCAGCTGGGGCATGGACCTGGCCAGCGAGCATGAGCGCTACCTCGTGGAGGAGCATTTCAAGAAGCCTGTCATCATGATTAACTATCCGCGTGACATCAAGGCTTTCTATATGAAGCAGAACGAGAACGAGGAAGCCGGCCGTGAGACCGTTCAGGGCACCGATGTTCTCTTCCCGTCTATCGGTGAGATTATCGGCGGCAGTGTTCGTGAGGAAGACTACGACAAGTTGATGAGCGAAATCAAACGTCGCGACATCCCGATGAAGGATATGTGGTGGTATCTCGATACCCGCAAGTACGGAACCTGCCCGCATGGTGGTTTCGGTCTCGGTTTCGAGCGTCTCATCCTGTTCATTACAGGCATGCAGAATATCCGCGATGTCATTCCGTTCCCACGTACTCCGAAGAACGCCGACTTCTAAGTTAGGCAGCGCTGAAAAAGCAGTTGCCAAACGGTTCAACCCCGTCTCGTCGTCATACGGGACGGGCGAATCAAAACCTTATTCCGTCCTTTGTACGGCGGTATCTCCGATGCCTTTATATATAAAATAATGTACGCGCGAGGAAACGGAATAATACATGACATAAAACGGTGCAAACATCCGTAAATAAACGGTTGTATAGTGAATAAGTCATGACAAAATCAATAAAAACCGCCGGAAACGTGGTTTATAGGGCAAGAAATTCGGGTAAAATGAAAAAAATATCTAATTTTATTTGCATGTTTTCTGATTTATGTCTATATTTGCACCTAAAAAGTAGCTCCGCGCGAGAGAAACTATGGGAAAAGTGCGTTCCGGCGCATGGGTTTCCGTCTTTTGTGGTGTGCTTCGTTTAATGAAAGAATAAGAAGTATATATATTGTTTTTTATTTATTAATTTAAATTTATTATCGTATGAAAAAGAAAATCTTTAGTACACTACTTATGGGTGCTTTCTTCTTGGCATCTATGAGTATGTTTACGTCTTGTAAGGACTACGATGACGACATTAACGATCTTCGTAATCTGATCGAGAAGAACGCATCAACTCTCACACAGCTTGTTGATCAGAAGATTAACAATGTAAACACTGAGTTGGCAGCTCTTAAGAGTGACTTAGCCAAACTCGATGCTGCTTACAAAAGTGCAGACGCTGATCTGAAGAGTTCTCTAGAGAAAGCCATTAAGGATGGTGATGATGCTGCGAAAACTTATGCAAAACAGCAGGCTGATGCAGCTCAGGCTGCAGCTATCGCTGCCGCAAAAGCTTCATTGGACGAGGCTGTTAGCGCTTTAGAGAGCAGTCTGGCCAAGGCAAATGCTGCTATTGAGGCAAATGGTAAGAGCATTGCTGGCTTAATTGAGGCCGACAAGGAGCTCCAAAAGGGTATTGACGAGGCAAAAGCTGCTGCTGCTAAGGCTCAGGAGACCGCCGACGCCGCCAAGGCTCAGGCTGAGAAGAATGCCATTGAACTTGAGAAGACTAATGCAACTATTGCTGAGAATCAGGCTAAGCTTGCTGAGGACTTGAAGGCTATTAATGCTTCTATTGAGAATGTGAAGAACAGCCTCACAGAAGAGATTAATATCATCAAGGGCCGTGTTTCTGAAGTTGAACAGACCGCTGCTGAGAATAAGGCCAACATCGTTTCTCTGACAACTCGTGTTAACACTCTTGAGGAGATCAATGCTCAGGTTCAGGAAACTTTGAAGGCTCTGGGCGAGAAAGACGCTGAACTCCAGAGAATGATTGAAGCCAACGCTGAGGAGATTAAGAACCTTAAGGAAGTTACCATTAAGGATATTTACGAGAAGATTGCCCAGAATGCTGATGCTATCAAAGTTAATTCTGAAGCTATTGCCGCTATCGTAAAGGATCTTCAGGACAACTATTGGACTGCTGAGACCATCAAGCAGTATGTAAAGGACGAGAATGACAAACTGAACCAATCTCTTCTTGAGGCTATTGCTAAGCAGTCAGAGGAAGACCTCAAGGCTGCACAGGCTATGGTTGATGCTCTTGCCGAGCAGGTGAAGCTTGATATTGCCGCCGGTGTTGCTGAAGCAAAGCAGTATACTGACGACGAGATTGTGAAAGCTCTGGAGACTGCTTATAACGCAGCATCTGAACTGGTTAACACTGCTGTAGAAAACCTGACTGAAGCCTATAC
>JAEEXN010000100.1 GCA_016291595.1 Prevotella sp. | reverse complement strand
TTGTGAGACCATCTCCTATCGCAACCGCCAGCGTTTCTGGAACGACGCCTCGCGCTTCTGGCAGAAACTCTTCGGCATCAATTTCGCCATGGGTGTGGCTACCGGCATCATCCTCGAGTTCGAGTTTGGTACCAACTGGAGCAACTACTCGTGGTTCGTGGGCGATATCTTCGGGGCGCCGCTGGCCATCGAGGGCATCGTGGCGTTCTTCATGGAGTCTACCTTTGTGGCTGTCATGTATTTCGGCTGGAAGAAAGTGTCGCCGGGCTTCCACCTGGCTTCCACCTGGCTCACGGGTCTGGGTGCCACCATCTCCGCCTGGTGGATTCTGGTTGCCAACTCCTGGATGCAGTATCCCGTGGGTTGTGAGTTCAATCCCGACACGGTGCGCAACGAGATGGTGTCGTTCTTCGATGTGGCGCTCTCGCCGTTTGCCGTCGATAAGTTCTGCCATACCGTCATCTCGTCGTGGATTATCGGTGCTGTGTTCGTCGTTGCCGTCTGCTGCTGGTACCTGATGAGGAATCGCGAGCGGGAGCTGGCGTTGCAGAGCATCAAGATTGCCGGTATCGTTGGTCTGGTTGCCTCTCTGGGTGCTGCCGCCACGGGTCATAAGTCGGCACAGACAGTCGCCGAGGTTCAGCCCATGAAACTGGCTGCTATGGAGGCATTATATAATGGTGGTAACGACATCGGCCTGACGGCTGTGGCGTGGATTAACCCATTTGCACAGCCCGACTACGAGAACGATGCCGAGCCGGCTCTCAAGCTGGCGATGCCTTATGCGCTCTCGTTCATGGCTACGAACGATATCCATGGCTATGTGCCTGGTGTCAACGAGCTGCTGAACGGCTATACCAAGCCCGACGGCACCGTGGAACCATCTGCCGACGAGAAGATCGAACGCGGAAAGAAAGCCATCCAGGCCTTGGCTGATTACCGGAAGGCAAAAGCCGAGGGCAACGAGGAGGCAGCCGCCGTCCAGTCGCAGATCATCGACGAGAACTTCAAGTATTTCGGCTATGGCTATATCAAGGACAAGGCCGAGCTGGTGCCCTTCATCCCGATTAACTTCTGGGCTTTCCGCATCATGGTGGGACTGGGCTGTCTGCTCATCCTCTTCTTTGCCGTGGTACTCTTCTTCGTTTATAAGAAGGATATCAGCAAGCCCAAGTGGTTGCACATTGCGGCTATCGCATTGGTTCCGCTGGCCTATATCGCCAGCGAGAGCGGCTGGCTGGTTGCCGAGTTCGGTCGTCAGCCATGGACCATTCAGGACATGCTGCCCGTCAGCGCCTCCGTCTCCGAGGTCGGCGCAGGAAGCGTAGCCCTCACCTTCTTCATCTTCCTCGGCCTGTTCACCACGATGCTTGCCGTCGAGCTGAGCATCATGTTCAAGGAAATCAAGAAAGGTCCCGAACATCCTGTCAGCAATACCGACAACCTTGAACTTTGAACTTTGAACCTTGAACTTTGAACTTTACACTTTAAACTTTACACTCATCATATGATTACATATTCGTTTTTGCAGCATTATTGGTGGTTCCTGGTATCTTTACTGGGTGCGCTGCTGGTTTTCCTGATGTTTGTTCAGGGAGCTAATTCCATGTTGTTCAGTTTGGGACGTACTCCTGAGGAGCGTCGTATGCTGGTCAACTCCACCGGCCGTAAGTGGGAACTCACGTTCACCACACTCGTCACCTTTGGTGGCGCCTTCTTCGCCTCGTTCCCGTTGTTCTATAGCACCAGCTTCGGCGGTGCCTATTGGCTTTGGATGATTATCCTATTCTCGTTTGTCTTACAGGCGGTGAGCTATGAGTTCCAGAACAAGCTGGGCAACCTGCTTGGCCCGAAGACCTTCCAGTGGTTCCTCATCGTCAACGGTATCCTCGGCCCGCTGCTCCTCGGCGGTGCCGTAGCTACCTTCTTCGAGGGTTCCAACTTCGTCATCGAGAAAGCCAGCCTCACCGAGCTCGGCGCTCCCATCATCAGCCGCTGGGCCAATGCCAGCCATGGTCTCGACGCCCTGCTCAATCCTTGGGTGCTCGTCTTCGGTCTCGCCGTGTTCTTCCTTGCCCGCATCCTCGGCATCCTGTATATTATGAATAATGTGAACGACGAGAACATCCGCTCGCGCGGCAGCGTGCGTCTTATCGGTGCCACCGTGCCCTTCCTCATCCTGTTCCTCGCCTTCCTCATCCACACCCTGGTGAAGGACGGCTTTGCGTGGGATCCTGCCACGGGCGCCATCGTCATGGAACCGTATAAGTATCTGCACAACCTCCTCGACATGTGGTATCTCACCCTCATCCTGCTCGTCGGTGTGGTGTTGCTCCTCTATGCCATCATCAAGACGGTGGTGAGCAAGACCTACATCCGGGGCATCTGGCCCGCAGGTATCGGTGTCGTGCTGGTTGTCCTGGTGCTGTTGCTCTTTGCCGGCTGGAACCATACCGCCTACTATCCCTCAACAGCCGACCTGCAGAGCAGCCTTACCATTGCCAACTCGTGCAGCAGTGAGTTCACGCTCAGCACCATGGCTATAGTCAGCCTCCTCATCCCGTTTGTGCTGGCCTACATCGCCTACTGCTGGTACTCGCTCGACAAAAAGAAAATCGACAAAGACGAGATCGCCCGTGGCGACGTCTACTAGAAGGTATAGCTCCTGAGGGACCGGTAACCCCGGCCCCTCAGGTCCCTCGGGCTTCCCCTCTATAGCCTCTATAGCCTCTATCCCATCCCTCCCATCTCTCCCATAATTCCCATCATTTCCCATTCCTCCCATCATTTCCCATCATCCCCTCCTCCCAATGAAAAAACTCCTCCTTCTCCTCCTCGCCACCTTCGCTCTCACCGTAAGCGCCCAAGAACCCGAGAAACGCATCCAGGTATTGCTCGAGACCGATAGCGGCAATATCCGCATCGAGCTATACAACGAGACACCCCTCCACCGCGACAATTTCCTCCACAAGGTGCGCGAGGGAGCCTACGACGGTGTGCTCTTCCACCGTGTCATCAGCAATTTCATGATACAGACCGGCGACACGTGCAGCCGTCATGCCGAGCCCGGCCAGCTGTTGGGCGACACTCCCGAGAAGCATAAGGTGCCGGCGGAGATCCGCTTCCCCGAGATCTTCCACAAGCGAGGAAGTGTGGCTGCAGCCCGTGAGCCCGACGATGTGAACCCGGCATTCGAGTCGTCGGAGTTCCAGTTCTATATCGTCTGGGGCCGTCGGATGAACGATATGATGCTCGATAAGGTTCAGGACCGTCTCGACGACAACACCAACGGACGGGTGAAGCTCACTCCCGAGTTGCGTGAGGCCTATTTTAAATATGGGGGCACACCCCATCTCGATGGCCAGTACACCGTCTTTGGCCAGGTCCTCGAGGGCATGGATGTCGTCGACAAGATCCAGTGGGTAGACACCGACGAGAACAACCGTCCGAAGGGCGACATCCGTCTTATCCGCGCCACGGTTTTACCGTAGCGGATAGCATTTAACATTTAACAGTTAATAGTTAGCAGTTAAAAGTTCGCAAGTTGCCCACAGATAAGGCAGCGGAGCTGCCGGTTCAAGGTTTAAGGTCCAAAGGGTTGCCCACAGATTTTCACAGATTTACACGGATTTTTATTTTTCTAAGTAGGACGCTTGCAAACTCATAGAAAATCTGCTTTATCTGCGTGATCTGCATGCCTTTATTTCTCCAGCAGCTTTGCAGAAATATAATTAATATATTTCCCGCGTTAGCGGTTTTTTCATAGATTTCTACGCGTAGCGTATATTATTTGTGGGAATTAGTGGAAATTCGTGTGACTTTTTATATAAAAATCCGTGAGAAACTTTATAATCTGTGGGCAGTCTTTTCTCCAGCAGATTTGCAGAAATATAATTCATAGATTTCCCGCGTTAGCGGTGATTTCATAGATTTCTACGCGAAGCGTATAAAATTTGTGGGAATTAGTGGAAATTCGTGTGACTTTTTATATAGAAAATCTGTGCAAATCTTCATAATCTGTGGGCACCCTTGAACTTTGAACTTTGAACCTTGAACTGCGGCTCCGCCGCCCTCTGTGGGCAACCCTTTAAACCTTGAACCTTTAACCATAAGAAAGTCCCCCAGCTTCACAGTTGGAGGACTTATTGTTATACTAGTATAAACGAACTGAATTTCCTAAGGTCCCCTTTGGAGATTATTACATCTCCTAAGAGAGCGTTACCTATAATATCCTTCGTCATGCATTTAGTGATTTGGCCTCTGCCATATGCATTATTGAACATATATATACAGCACCTCACCCATACAGATCACCTGCACGGATGAGGTTTCTTTTCTTTCATTTTCATTTTTTGTATATGGTCCATTGTATAGAATGGTCTTTTATAGTTCAATTTTTAATGCGGTTACTCGCATGCTATTAAGTAAGCAAGTAGTAACGCATCACTTCGCAAATATAGAAAATCTTTCTATACAAAGCAACCTTTTCAACAAAATAAATGCCCTATTAAACATTATTTAACTAACTTTCCGGAAAAGGATGCCCATTAACGGGTTTTTGTTAGAAAAACAACGAATGATGACTGGCACAAAAAAAGTGACGAGTGAGTTGCAAGCTGGCACAGCAGATCATGCCCCTTACTTCTCACTTGCCACTTCTTTTTTCCACATAGAAAAGCAGATAAAAGTAGCGTTGTGCTGGGTCAAGGCCCAAGTTTGCCTAGTTGCCCACAGATTCACACAGATTTCATAGATTTTATTATTCTAAGTAGAACGCTCGCAAACGAATAGAGAATCTGCTTGATCAGCGTGATCTGCATGACTTTTATTTCTCCAGCAGATTTGGCCGATTCAGCAGATAAAAGCAGCATGCAGCTGGGGCAAGGACCAAGCTTTATGTTTGCCCACAGATTCACACAGATTTTCATTAATTTATTTAATGTTCGAAGAAAACATAAACAATTAGGACAACTCTTTGTGGAGCATCATTATGTATGGTAGCTAAGCTGCCTAATAATCCAAAGATAAATTAGAAAATCTGTGAGAATCCTGTAAATCTGTGGGCAAAATATCAGCCTTCTACCAGCAGTTTGCTGCCTCCCTCTCATCGTCCCAGAGGTCGCCACCGAGGAAGTCGTCATCGGTATCCTCGTCCTCGTCGAACCAGGAGCCCTGCTTGGAGAGAGCCTCACCGGTTGTGCTACCTATCCCTATCTCAGGTTCCATCACACTATTCATGGAAGTAAGACCACACACCTGAATGTGCGGAGCAATATATCTCTTCTTATTCATATCTCACTCCCCCTCTCATTTCACAAAGATACGTTTTCCTTGGTGGATATAGACACCTTTCTGTGTGGGTCGGCCACTCAGGCGCACGCCCTGCAACGAGTACCAGTCGTCGTTACCCGTCTCACCATCGTTGACCGCTGTGATGGCCGTCGTGCCGTTGTCCATCACGATGCTGAACGCCTTCGCCTCACCAACTGTCCCGTTGCCTTCCCATATCATAAAGGCCTTGTTCTTTTCGATCTTCTTTCCCGTAAACAAAGCCAGCTGCACTTTGCCGCTATTCGTACGTCCCAAGGTGTAAAGGCTCATGCCATAGGCGCTGCTGGTCATCGCGTCTGTGCTCGCGTCGGCAATACCTTCTAGCGTACCCGTGAGAAGGTTGTCAGTCGGTTTGGCAGCTGCGCTGCTGCTTTCCGTCAGGTGGTAAGTACCTTTCCCGCCTTTTATCAGCACGCCCGTCTCAGCCGGAATCGCGTCGGCAACCGTCTTTCCTTTGGCAACGCCATCCTCGATGCTGCTGATATAAAAGACCTCAGTCAGTCCATCTGGAATATCCACGGCAAAATCCAAGTAAAGCGTAGCCCAGCCGGCATCGCCAATAGTCAGGTCGAACGTCTTAGCGGAAGGAGCTTCCACCTCCACTTTCTTGTAGAGATAGACCTTACCTTCATTCTCATTATTGGCAGCCGTAAATTTATTATTATCATAAATCACCCAAGAAGTCTTAGGAAGACCAGACGAAGGAATATAAGTATAGGATAACCCTTTATTATCATAAGTCCATGAGCCATTAGCAGCTACACCCGGACTAGGAACATCAACTGGGACAAAAACTAGCGTATAGCGAGTATAATATACCGACTGAAAATAATAGTTATTATTCACCAGCTTCATAGAGTTATCTGACATAGTTGCTGTCCATACCGAGGCAGCCACCACGTCGTCATCTTGAACATATACATTCTCAGCCGGAATGGAAGGATTCTCGTCTTTGCCATGGATTGTTACGCCATCAGATGCAATCGTAGTCCCATTATGGGAAAGCGCAAACCCATCACCTGCCGAATTGACATTGACAATCAGGTACTCTCCGCCTTCTACTAATTCATCGGTAAGCTGATAAATAGTTTTCGCCGGTGTAGGAGCCTCAGTAAACAACGGCTCAAGTGTTACCGACGAATACATGATCTCGGCAGGCAGCGTGAAAGCGTCGCTTGTCGGGTTGTAGTTGTCACCGCTCACAGAATACGTAGCTGTAGCCTCTTTCAGAAGACCGGGACAATCGCTGTCGTCCGTCATATAGGCAGCCGTCAGGCTGTTCGACGCGAAGCCGCTGGCAGGTTTCATCACCACTTGGAAGGGACTGTTGTACGTTCCTGTCACTCCCCCACTGGTAATCGCATTGCCATTACTATCCTGGATATTGCCATTGCGCGAGTTGGCCAGTTTCACACTCACATCGTTCGAGCCCGTTACGTTCAGGATTACGTCTACTATCGCACCGCCGTTATTCCAGATGGCATTGTCGGTAGCGTTATTTCCAGCTGCATCCAAACTGTACCAGTCTATCTTGAACCGCATGCGGTAGCGGCCGCTCTGCAAGTCAGAGGGAATCGTAAACGAGGGCATCGTGATGGTGTTACCCGCATTGATATCACCCAACCGGTTGCCTTTGCTGTCATACCATGTTCCAGTAGTACCACCCGTATAATCGGGAGAATAAGCCGAGAAGGCCACCAATTCACTACCTTCTGCCACCTGATTTCCATCCAGCTGATAGGTAAACTCACCATTGCGGTCATAGTCTATATACGCATAAGCGTGCATCCAGTCGGATTTATAGTCAACATAAGGTGTATACTCCTGACCTGCCGTCACATCGAAGACGGCAATGCCGGTAGCATCGAGGTACGCTTTCTTCGACAGTAAGTCTTCTGAAGGACTGCCTGAGGGATACTGCTGCTGATGCCCGTCCGCATCGGTCAGGCTGACACTCACGGCATAATTCATGCTACTGCTACTGTCAACCAACTTCTTGTTTTCAGTGGTCTTCTTGTTAAAGCTTGTCTTATAGTACAACGACTCGTCAGGATCGACGGGAACATCGCCTCCAGGCTCGGTGCCGTCGTAGGGGTCTACTGTTGAAGTCACAGCGGTGCGGCTACTGGAACTATTGTTCACCTCGATCTCGTCGATATACGCCACAAAGTCTTCTGTCAACGCATGTGGCGACGAGCAGTCGGGCACCACCACGATGCTGTATATCTCCACATTCTCGTTGGTTTTCACTAGCGACACGATATCCGTCCATCGGTTGGCTGAGATGCTGACCGGCTCGCTCCAGAACTGCTCCACATCCTCCTTTTCGTTCCAAGTATTGGTGGTACGCTTTCCTAGACCGACGAACTGCACTTGTGTTGCAATGGGCGAATACACCAATGCATGCACATATTTCCCGTCTCTGCCGATGGTGACCACGGAGTTCAGGTCCACCCGTGCTCCAAATGTATTACTTCCGAAGCGTGAGCGCTGAATGCCCAGGATATGTCCCGTACGGTTCACGCCATTGGCATCATACAAATGGTTCTCGATGACCTGCACGTTACCCGTGAGCACACCTGTACGGAAAGGCGACTGTTCCCATGTGTCGTAGACTCCGACATTCTTATAGTCGCCATTCATCGACTGGGCAAGCAATGGCATGAATGCCACGGTCGCAAGTATTGTTGAAATAATCATTTTCATCTTCTCTGCACTCCTCACTTCTCAAAATACCGCTACCCTGTTCAGCACGGGGCAAGCCTTACTGTTCGTAATATTCACGCGGATATAGCGCGCCTCATAGCCGGTTGGCAGACCGCTCACGCTCCCGTTCAGCGGGATGATGCGCTTATAGCCGATGGTGGTCATTTGCTCCTGCGACGATGCGTTTTGCCACCTGTTCCCATCCGTACTGTATTCTATCGAGAAGCCATTCACGCGCTGTCCCAGACGGATATACTCTTGCAGCATCACATAGTGCACCTGCCTTGTGCTACCCAGGTCAATCGTGATAGAGGCTGTTGTCGTACCGTCGTCAGTAGCCCAGTAAGTGTCTTTGTTGCCGTCAATCAGGTTTTTGGCGTCAAAGCTTCCGCCATTGCGGGTGGCACTGGCCTCGACACTCTGGCTGAGGTCTGTTCCCAGTCGCTCTTTCAGCAGGTTGCCCAGTTCCGTCATGCGGCTGACGGTGGCTTCAGGCAGCTCGCCCGTCCGGTCGGGCGGAAGGTTCAGGATGAGCGTAGCGTTACGGCCCACCGTCTGCATGTAATACGTAAACAGTTGTTCGGCGCTCTTCACGTGCTCTCCCTCATGCCAGAACCATCCTCTGTCGGTAGCCATCGCATCGCTCTCGCCCGGATTCCACAGCCAGTAGTCCTCTGTGCCCTCCTCATTGTTGTTCTCATCGTTGCGGCTGTCAGTGCTCCAGTTGGTTTCACCTGCCCAGCCGTCCTCGTTGCCTATCCAGCGGGCCTCACCACCGACGCCCCACATCACGCAGTTGGGGGCCAGCTGGTGAATGCGGTCGCGCAGGTTGGCCACATCGTAATAAAGCACGCGGTCCATATAGTCGCTGCCAATGCTGATAGTCGTTTTCTTACCGCCATAGTATCCATTGCCGCCATTGGCACCGTCGAACCACATCTCAAACTGGTCGGAGCCGTAGCCTGCCAGTTCTTCACATTGCGGGATGAACACCTGGTCGATATACTCTTGTGTGCTATAGAGCCCCGAGTTGCGGTCCCACGGCGAGACATAGAATCCGTATTTCATGTTCAGTTTCTGGGCAGCTGTGGCGAAGAGCTGTGGGATGTTCACATCCTTTCCATATCCGGAAGCATTCTTCGTCGAGTGCGTCGTGGTGGCTGTCGGCCACAGACAGAACCCGTCGTGGTGCTTCACCACAGCAATGCCGCCCTTCATGCCTGCAGCCTTCGCGGCGGCAAGCCATTGCTCGGGATTCGGTGTCTTCGTGGGAGCAAACGTGCTCTCGCTCTCCGAGCCGTCGCCCCACTCCTTCCCTGTATAGGTGTTCATGCCATAGTGGAAGAAGGCATAAAACTCCGTCTCGTTCCACGCGATCTGCCGTTCGCTGGGAACGGGATGCAGGGGAGCGGGAGCATTTGTGGGGTTCGGCAGTGTCTGCGAGTCGTCGACCGTCAGCTGAGCCCACATTGCTGTCGGCAACAAGGCTGCCGACAATGCCAAGAGTAATCTTGTATTTCTATTCATGTTGCGTATTACTTTCTATCTGTAAAGCATTACTATAATTCTTCAGAGCATTCCTCCAGCCGTCTGGAGGGCTGCTCCGTGCTGCCCATGACTATCCTTCTACATGGAGAAAGCTGCCCCATAGGATATTATCTCTATGCGGCAGCTTCGTTATTCATTCCAACAATTGTTGTTCCATGTATCAGTCAACACAATAGTCCCGAACGATTAGTCTTCCCAATCATCCCAGAGGTTATGTTTCTTACTGTAGATAATCTCTGGGTCATCGTCTATAATAGGTGTAGAAGTGCCATCACCATCAACTGCACTACCATCAATGGCTACACTATATTCTCTTAGGAGACCTTCTGAAATTACTGCAGTAACTACTATCTCAGGTTTAATATATTGATTCTTTTTCATTATCTTCTCCTCCTTTGCTTACTTGACAACATACTTTTTACCGTTCACAATATAAATGCCCTTTGGCAGTGTGTTCAACTGATTGACACTCTCTGCTACTCTACGACCACTCATATCGTAAACTACAGGAGAATTAATAACAACTCCTGTATTAACAAAAACGTCTTCTATAGCTGTTGTCTCATCAGAAACTCCATTGATTGCCATTTTAAAGGCCTTAGCCTGTTGACTTTCAACATCAACAATCCATGCACGGAAACCCTTTGTCTTCAGATCGCTCTGGGTATAGTAGACGGTGTAGACTCCATTCTTCATACCAAACACATAACTGCCAGCAGGAACATAAGGGCCTGTTTTATCAGGATTCTTGTTTGATCCTGACGTGTAATCAAAAGACGAATAATATGTTCCACGTACTTCAATGCTATTGTGTCCTGCCGAATTATATCTTGTAGATTCATCAACAGGTATCATACTACCACTACTAAATGTGAATGATCCCATAGTATAATAATCCTTATTATCTGTTGCGGATGTTCCAGCAGTTTGCAATTTAGTTGGACTTAAAAGATAAAACTTTCCAGCCTCTATGGCAACTCCCTC
>JAEEXN010000099.1 GCA_016291595.1 Prevotella sp. | reverse complement strand
AATAGTTCGTACCTTTGCACCCGCAAACGAAAGGAATGCAGTGAACAAGAACATGGTGCCTTAGCTCAGTTGGTAGAGCATCGGACTGAAAATCCGTGTGTCCCCGGTTCGATTCCTGGAGGTACCACTCCTCCTTTCATTATGAACCCCGTAAAGACTTCGGTCGGAGCGGGGTTTCTCTTTATAAATCGAATTAAAAAAAACACAATCTATTAAAACTAATCAGACCTATGAGAAGAATTATTCTTACAACTATCCATGTTTTACTCGCTGCATATGCCTATGCCGGCGACTATACGAGCTATTATCAGAATCTACCTGTCAATATGACGACAGTCACTACGCCACAGATACCCGACTATCAAGTGTCAATTACTCAGTTCGGAGGAAAAGGTGACGGGCTGACCGACAACACAGAGGCTTTCAACAAGGCCATCGGTGACATTAACAAAAAAGGCGGGGGGCATCTGATTGTACCTGCTGGCGTTTATATGACCGGCCTTATTTCCCTGAAAGACAATATCGATTTGCATCTGGAGCGTAATGCCATCATCATGGCAACACCCGACAGAGACAAACACTTAAGGACCGACCCCAAGAGCGGCGCGAAAGAAAACCGTGCCACACCGCTGATTACTGCCAGTAAGCGCAAGAATATCAGCATCACGGGCGAGGGTACTATTGACGGCAACGGTAAATGGTGGCGCCCGGTAAAGAGAAGTAAGGTAAGCGACACGGAGTGGGGCCAGTTCATGGCGATGGGAGGAACAGTTGTTGAAAACGGCTCGCTTTGGTATCCTTTCAATCTCAAGCACCAGCCTAACATTGCCGACAGTTACGAGGCCCAGGAACGCATGCGCACCCATCTGGTCCGTTTCACCGACTGTGAGAATGTGCTCATAAAAGGTGTTACCCTGCAAAACTCGCCTAAGTTTCATTTTGTTCCACAGCGTTGCCGGAACGTTATCATCGACGGCATTACTGCCCGATGCCCTTGGAATGCCCAAAATGGCGATGCCATCGACATTGGCCAGTGCAAAACGGTATTGATTGTCAATAATGTCATTGATGCTGGCGACGACGGCATTTGCATGAAAGGCGGAGTCGGACCAACAGCATTGAAAGACGGCCCCTGCGAGGATATCCTCATTGAGAACAATACAGTTTACCATGCACATGGCGGATTCGTAATAGGCTCTGAATTCTGCGGCGGCATGAAGAATATTGTGGTTCGCAACAATACTTTCAGCGGTACCGACACCGGCCTGCGTTTCAAGAGTGCTATCGGTCGCGGTGGGAAAACCGAGAATATCTTTATCAGCAATATCATGATGAATGATATTAAAGACGAAGCTATCGTCTTTGAGACCACCTATTGGGACAATCACGTAGGAGCAAAGAAAACAGAACTGAAAGAGCTGGAGTTCGTGCCAGACTTCCAGGATATTCACTTTAACAACATTATCTGCCGGGGAGCTAAAACGGGAGTTGCTGCCCACGGTGCTCCTGGAATGATTCACAACATCACGGTGGAGAACAGCATCTTTTTCTATACCAAGTCGAGCAAAAGCATCGACGAGGCATGCGACATCAAGTTGAACAATGTGCTTTTCAAAACGTTTGGCAACTGATTGTCCCTCCTCATTCCCGAAACGATGATTAACCTTTTATCACCACATACCAATTAGAGCAAAACTATTATGAAGTCAATCAAGGAATTGTTTAAAATAGGCCGTGGTCCCTCGAGCAGCCACACCATGGGACCGCATCGTGCCGCAACCATCTTCCTTAACAGGAATGCAAATGCACAATCGTTCGAGGTAACCCTCTATGGAAGTCTGGCAGCCACAGGCAAGGGCCACATGACCGATGTGGCCATTATCGATGTGCTTCAGCCTGTCGCCCCGGTCAATATCATTTGGGAGCCTACGGTATTCCTTCCATTTCACCCCAATGGTATGAAGTTCAAGGCATTTTATCCCGACCACACCGACGAGTGGACCGTTTATAGTGTAGGCGGTGGAGCTTTGTCTGAGGGTGAATATGATAGTTCCCTGAATACGCCCGATGTTTATGACATGAACTCTCTGACGGAGATTATGAACTGGTGCCACCGTTTCGGCCGTGGATTCTGGGAATACGTGGATAAATGTGAGGATGACGATATTTGGGATTACCTCCAGAATGTGTGGAACACCATGAAAGACTCCGTGGAGCGCGGTCTTGACCATGAGAGTGTCCTTCCAGGCATTCTGAACCTGCCACGCAAAGCCACAAAATACTATGTAAAGGCTTGCGGATATAAGCCGTCGTTACAGTCTCGCGGTCTGGTATTCGCCTATGCGCTGGCCGTCAGCGAGGAGAATGCCTGCGGTGGAACCATCGTCACAGCCCCCACCTGCGGGTCAAGCGGCGTGCTCCCTGGAGTACTGTATCATTTATGGAAAGGACATCAATTCTCCGAGCGCCGCATCCTGCATGCTCTGGCTACTGCCGGCCTTATCGGTAATGTAGCAAAGCACAACGCTTCGATTAGCGGTGCAGAGGTAGGCTGTCAGGGAGAAGTGGGTGTTGCCTGCGCTATGGCCTCAGCCGCCGCATGCCAGTTGTTTGGTGGCGCCCCCTCACAGATTGAATATGCCGCAGAGATGGGCCTTGAGCATCACTTGGGAATGACTTGCGACCCTGTGTGCGGTCTGGTTCAGATTCCATGTATTGAGCGAAATGCTTTTGCGGCCTGCCGGGCTCTCGACTCAAACCTCTACGCAGCCTTCTCCGACGGAGTTCACCGAGTGAGTTTCGACCAAGTTGTGCGCGTAATGAAACAAACGGGCCATGATATTCCTTCCCTCTACAAAGAAACCGCAGAGGGCGGTATTGCCAAAGAGTATCAGCATCCTTAAAAGAGTTTGTAGATTCTCAGAAGAGTATCAGCATCCTTAAAAGAGTTTCGGCATCCTTAAAAAGCAAAGTAATTGAAGGGATAAATAAAAAAAAGAGGCGGAACGCTATTGTTTCCGCCTCTTTTTATTCCATAGCACTTAATGGATTCTCATCTCTTCTGGTATGCCCACTAATCAGAAGCTCACATTGACGCTCGCGCCATTGTAGGAAACTGTTTTTGTGGTTCCGTCGGGGAGTACGACTGTAAACTGCCGCTCTTTCAGCATGCCCGGATAGGTTCCTTTGCGCTCCCCGATAGTCAGCTGGCGGCTGGCGTTGCTCCAATGGAAGGCAATGGTAGCGTATACACCCTTCTCATAGTTGTAATTGTCACCCTCATCCTCATAGAGAAAGAAGTCGGCATCTGCGCCAGGATAAACCCGCAGCTCCAGATTCTCCCACGACTTCTCGCCTACATATTGCATCTCAGGCCCTAACGGCAAGATACTGCCCGCACGAACAAACATGGGTACACGGTCGAAGGTTGTCGACAGCGAGACTGTCTGTCCGCCACGATAGAGCTGGTTGGTCCAGAAATCATACCATTGAGCACCTTTCGGCAGGTATTTCGTTGCCGTTTTTGAGTCCATGAAGTTAACGGCCTGCACCTCATTACCACCGTCTGCCTGCTTTTTGTCCCAGCCAGTCATAGCATCCTCGCGCACCACTTTCTCCTGCGTGTACTGAGCCTCCACGATAGGAGCAGCCAGAATACTCCGTCCGAACATAAACTCGTCTGTCATATCCCATACGCGCTTATCACCCGCGAAATCGCTGAACAACGGTCTCAGGTAACTCTCGTTGTTGTTTGTCACTTGCCAAGCAGTACTATACAAATACGGAATAAGCCTATAGCGCAGCCGAATAGCCTTCTCGATGGCATCGTAAGCAGGTTCTCCCTTCTTTCCAAACTGCCAAATCTCGCGGGGAGCATCGGCTCCGTGGCTTCTGAACACGGGGCAGAACAAGGCATATTGCATCCACCTGACATAAAGCTCCTGGAACTGCGGATTGCGTGGTGCCGAGCCTCCGCCTTTGGTATTATATGAGCCGCAGAAGAATCCGCCAATGTCGGTATTGAAATTGGGATTGCCCGTAAGCGAGAAGCTCAGTCCGGCAGGCAGCTGCTTGCGAAGCATATCCCACGACGAAGCCACGTCTCCACTCCACATATTCGAACCATAATGCTGCTGGCCGGCAAAAGCCGAGCGCGTCATGATAAACACGCGCTTATCTGCTGATGCCTTGCGCTGGCTATCATAGACTCCCCTCACCGTACAAAGCGGGAAGGCATTGCGCAAAGAGCGCCAGGTACCACCGGCATCACCTGCACGATGGTCGTAGTCAGACTCCTTGGGA
Source organism: Prevotella sp. (assembly GCA_016291595.1). Taxonomy (GTDB): domain Bacteria; phylum Bacteroidota; class Bacteroidia; order Bacteroidales; family Bacteroidaceae; genus Prevotella. The sequence goes on along the minus strand of JAEEXN010000099.1, from coordinate 6,470 downwards.
TTGAAGAAATCGGGGTCGGTAGAGTCCATCCACCAGGCGTCGGTGCCTTTATCGAAGAGGTTCTTCAGATTCTGCCAATAAATATCGCGGGCCTCCTGTGAGAAAGCGTCGTAGACACGTACTCCGGAAGGATACTCCATGCGCGGAGGCCAGAATGTCAGTCCGCTTTGCGGCCATGTCTGGAAATCGAACAGCAGTCCTTTTTCGTTGAGCTGACGGTAGGCCTTGGTCATCGGACCGAAACTTGCCCAGATGCTGATCATGAAATGGGCATTCTTCTGGTGCACCTGGTCAATCATCTGCTGGCCGCGAGCATACTCGTCGGTGAGGAAGTCCATCGCATTCCACAGATAGTTGGAGCCCCAGTACTGCCAGTCCTGAATGATTCCGTCGAGAGGCACCTGCAGCTCGCGGTACTTGTCCACCACGCCCAGCAGCTCGGCTGCACTCTTGTAACGCTCCTTGCATTGCCAGTAACCGAAGGTCCACAACGGGAACATCGGCACCTGGCCCGAAAGGTGGCGCATCTGCGCTATCACCCCGTCGGCAGAGCCGCCATACATGAAATAATAGTCAATGCCGCGGCCTACCTCCGATGAGAACCGCATACCCTGCTCATCGTCATCGAATTGCGTGCGCGAGTAGTTGTCCCAGAAGAGGCCCCACCCTTTTACCGACTGCAGCACGTTCTGGAAGTCCTCCAGATTCGACTGCTCCATCAGCTTGTGCTCTCCGCGGCGGTTCATCTTCCCGTTCTGGATGGTACCCAGGCCGTAGACAGCCTCGCCCTTGTCGAGCGTGAACGACTGGGTGACCCGGTATTTCCCTGCGTCAGGGCCTTCTTGGCGCTCCTCAAACGAGCAATTCTTCTCGCGAAGCAGCAGTTTCCCCTTCGAGAGGAAGCTGATCGTACCCGTCTTGGGATTGACCGTTACCGTAAGCTGGTTGCTGCTCACACTGTTACCACTCTTTTTCAGGTTGACAACCTCGGGCTTTGCCGTCACCACAAGCCGCTCGTCGAGAGACTCCTGGCCGGCAGGAAACTTTACAACGCGCACGATGGCGGGAGTGTAAAACTCAACTTTCACACGGGTATTGCCCACTTGCTTCTGCCAGCCAACTTCCGCATTGGCCGTGGCAGCCGTCAGCAACATGACTGACAACAAGCCATTTCTGAATGCTTTCCTCATAAAAAAAAGATCGTTTGTGATGGTTACTAATTGTCTGATTACTGTCAGATTACTGTCTGCAAAGATAAGAAAATAAATCAATGACGCCAAGAGACAGGCATAAAAAAAATGGGAATGATTCACATCATCCCCATTCATATTCCTGAATTCAATCTGACATAATTATCTAACTTAAATATCTGTTTGTGATTACTACTTGCTAACCTAATAATCCAAGGAATACGTACTATATATTGATATTTAGTTTTTGTTGTCAATAGTTTGACGCAAAAAAGAGAAAAAAGTTTAATGAGTGTCGGAAAAAAAATGTATCTTTGTCAAAAAATAAACTCGTATGAAGATAATCCTATACATATTTCTTGCGGGCATGCTCTTCTTCTCATGCGGCAACAAGGGCAATAAACAGCAGGAACAGACGGTTGTCATCGACACCATTCCCATGATGATTATGCAAATCCAGAAATGCTCGAAGCTCTACACGGCCGAGTATAAGGTGCATAAAATCGTCACCCACACCGACCAGCTGAAGCTGAAGGGAAGCATTCTGCAACAAGTTTTCAACATTCAGCTGCCCATTGGCGACCGCAAGGTGGCCATCCCGATGGACGCCACCTTGAAGGCCTCTGTCGATTTCAGCCAGTTCTCGGCTAACAACATCCGCCGCAACGGACAGAAAATAGAGATTATCCTGCCCGACCCCGAGGTGACCATGACCAGCAGCCGTATCGACCACGAGAACATCAAAAAGCACGTCTCTATCCTGCGCAGCAACTTCACCGATGCCGAGATGACCAGCCTGGAGAAGCAAGGACGGGCTGCCATCCTGAACAGCGTGCCGAAGATGGGGATTATCGATATGGCCAAAGACAATGCCGCCCGCACCATCATTCCCATGATCGTGCAGATGGGATTCAACGAGCAGGACATCACCATCACCTTCCGCAAGCAGTTCACGGTCGACGACCTGCCGAGAATGCTGGACATGAGAACCATTGAGAAACTAAAGAACTAACAAGCTGAAAACCGAGAAACGATGAACGAGATAAAGAGCAACAGTAATAGTAACATCAAGAAGAAGGCGGCTAAGAACCGTGTAAGGCAGGTTAGCGAATGGCTGCTGCTGACCATTCTGGCCGTCATCGTGCTCGTCATAATACTGGCTGCGGTAGTGGTCTATAAGGTGACCCAGACGTCGGTGGGCGTGGATGTGGACAACAAGATTGAGCTCACGCCCACGCAGATCACCTCCATGGAGGCCATCGGCGAGTGGGAGTTTCTCTCCATCAGCGACGAGGAGATGATCGACACGGTGAGGAAAGGCTTTTTCAGCGACGATGAGCTGGTGCGCATCTACTACGGCACGCTCCGGCTGGGCGTTGACATGCACAAGGTCAAGCCCGGATGGATTCAGCAACGCAAAGACTCTATTATCATCACGTTGCCTCCCATCGAGCTGCTGGACAACGACTTCATCGACGAGGCACGCACCCAGTCGTTCTTCCAGAGCGGAAAATGGAGCGAGAAGGATATGGCTACGCTCTACAAACGCGCCTACTACAACATGCGCAAGCGCTGCCTGACGCCCGAGAACATCAAGAGCGCGGAGGAGAATGCCTCCACACAATTCTATAAGCTCCTGAAAACCATGGGATTCCAAAACGTAGTGGTAAGAACGGGCAAATGAGTCATTAACAAACGAACAATCTTCTTCCTTCCAGATGAACCAGATACTATCCGACATTAGCAGTTTCCTTTGGGGCTGGCCGATGATTATCCTGCTCCTCGGCACGCACATCTACCTGACCATCCGCCTGCGTTTCCCGCAACGTAAGATTATCACGGCCATCAAGTTGTCGTTCCAGCGCGATCATGGTGCCACGGGCGATGTGAGCCAGTTTGGCGCCTTGGCTACTGCCCTGGCTGCCACCATCGGAACGGGCAATATCATCGGAGTGGCTACGGCTGTGGCGCTGGGAGGCCCCGGGGCTGTGCTCTGGTGCTGGCTGACGGGCGTGTTCGGCATCTCCACCAAATATGCCGAGGGCCTGCTGGCCATCAAATACCGCGTGAAGACTGCCGACGGCCGCATGCTGGGCGGTCCGATGTATGCCCTGGAGCGCGGTCTGGGCTGGAAGTGGATGGCCATCCTGTTTGCCTTGTTCACCTCGATAGCCGCCTTTGGCATCGGCAACACCGTACAGGCTAATGCGATTGCCACGCTGACCTTCGAGACTTATGGCATCTCGCCCTACCTCACGGGCGCTGTTGTCTGCCTGCTGGCGGGAGCCGTTATTCTGGGGGGTGTAAAAAGCATCGCCCGCGTGTGTACGATGCTCGTCCCGTTCATGGCGGTCTTCTATGTGGTCGGCTGCATCGTCATCCTTTTCATGAACGGCAGCTACGTGTGGCCGGCCATCAAGCTCATCTGTACGGCCGCCTTCACGCCCGAGGCTGCTGGCGGAGGATTCATCGGAACAACCGTCATGATGGCAGCCCGTTTCGGCATTGCGCGAGGCCTGTTCTCCAACGAGTCGGGAATGGGTTCCGCCCCCATCGTGGCAGCTGCCGCCCAGACCCGCAATCCTGTGCGTCAGGCCTTGGTGTCTGCTTCCGGCACCTTCTGGGACACGGTCATCATCTGCGCCCTGACAGGTATCGTCATCGTCAGCAGCATCATTGCCTATCCCGATATCGACTACGACAACGGCGCCGTCCTCACCAAGATGGCATTCAGCAAGATACCTTACGTGGGAGCTCCTCTGCTGACGGTAGGCCTTCTCACCTTCGCCTTCTCAACCATCCTCGGCTGGAGCTACTATGGCGAGCGTGCGGCTGAGTATCTGGGAGCCCGCCAGTCGGTCTATCGGGTGCTTTATATCATCGGCCTCTTTATTGGTAGTGCCGTGAGCCTCGACATCGTCTGGAACATTGCCGACTGCATGAATGCGCTCATGGCCATTCCCAACCTCCTGGCGCTGCTCTTCCTGAGCGGTGTCATCGTGAAAGAGACCCGCAAATACCTCTGGAACGACCGCCTCAACGACCACGATGGCGAGGAAGAAAATGATTAGAGCTCTCCCTTTGATTTGAGGTCCCTAGGTATCCCTAGGGTTTCCTAGGTTTTCCTAGGTTTTCCTAGGGATTCCTAGGTTCTCCTAGGCCTTCCCCCCAAAGAGCTTCCCAGCCCCTGGTAGTGCCCCTTTTTGTCTCTTTACAAAGGTACAAAAAATATCTCAGACCACCAAATTTGGCGCTCTGTACAGCGTAAAAATTTGTTAATCTCAGAGTAAAATTCCGTTAAAAAAGGTAAAAAGAAAGCATCTTTGTCGCCCCGTAAAAAATGGGGAAATCCGCTGGCTTAGAGGCTTATCAGCCCCTGCCGGAGCCCTGCTCAAGAGCCTCTTTTGTCAATCACCTCGTAGCCCTGGTATTTGCTTTGGGGGAACTTAAAACTGTCGTCGCTGATACCTCCGCTCTTGAAATTGGAGATCTTGATGGTTGTATGGAAGATAGACACCTTGATGCGCAGACTGAGCGGGTAACGGGTTTTCTTGTCCAGCAGGGCACGAGCCTCTTTGATGCCCTTCACGCCGCGTTTCGCCTTCAGGGTAATCACATAGCCCTCTTTCGAGTCGGCGATGCTGTAGAGGTAGTTATCGGGCTCAAACGTGAACTTCGTGGCATATTTATCGCGCTTGTCATCGTTGGCGGTGAAGATGGTTACGGTCTTTTTCTTGCGGTTTGCCAGCCAGTAGGTCTCACCGTCGCAATACGCGTTGTATTTCTCGTCCACAAAACGGCTCTTCTTGCCTTTATACCACACCGTCCCTTCGGTCTTATACACGCCGATGATATTCACCGCATAGTGGAGCGTTGAGCCCTGGGCACCGAACACCATGTCGTAAGTCTGGTCGAACATCTTGCGAGCCTGACGCTCATTAGGCGTCTCAGCCATCGATGTAGCCACCGCAGCCACGAGCAACAGGGTCAGCAAAGCGTATCTCTTCATCCTATCAATCATAATTGCCTGCAAAAGTACAAGAAAATTCGCAAAAACAATCCTGTTTGGAAAGTTTTTTTCCTAGGGAGGCCTAGGGGTTCCTAGGATTTCCTAGGGCTTCCTAGGTATTCCTAGGGCTTCCTAGGCTCTCCTAGGCCCTCCTAGCCCCTCCTAGCCCTCTCCAGCTCTTCCAGCCTTTTCCTTAGCGCCAGGTTTTCGGCTTTCAGGCGGGCATTCTCGGCCTCCAGGGCCTTCAGGCGGGCGTCCTGTTGCTGGCGATAGCCCGTGCGGGCTGCATACATGCGCTCCTTGATACCGCCCTCCTTCACGAAGGTCTCTTCCAGGCGCCCTATATAGGCGCACATCAGCTTGTCCGTCTGATGGCAGAGCGTCAGCGCCAGGTTGGCCATCTCCTCGTCGTTCATCTTCCCCAGCAGCGGCTCGTAGTCGCCATAGTCGTTGTGGCGGTGGCAATAGTCGCGCAGGCGCCTCAGGCGCGGGTTGCCAGCCTCCCATACCGCCAGCTGGTGGGTGTGCAGATAGTCAAGATAGTCGGAGCGCAGCTCCTGAAGACTGCCGCGCGCCACGTTCATCAGCTTGATTTCCATTTCCGAGCTGGTCTGTCCGTCTTCAGAGCCCTCCACGATGTTCTGCTTCCCCGAGCGGGCAGCCTGCACCATCTGGTCCACCGTCCGGTCGCCGTAGGCTGGCAGATAGCGCCGGCAGAACTCCACCGTCAGCTGATAGAGTGCGTCGCTCTTCCGGTAGAAGTAGAGCTCTCTCCACACCACCGCCTTCTTCAGCACCTTCCCCCTCGTCTCGTCATTCTCACCCATAATGCACCATTAACAATAAGCTTTTTATTGATTAGTTAATATGAATAACAGGAAATAATATCCCCTCGAAGCGCAAAAATACAGATTATTACGGAAAAACGGGCATGGAAAACGGACTTTTTTATGCAAAAATGGGCTTTGGGAAGGAAGAGGCTCCTCCATCAAGGATATTGCCAACCCAAGCGGAGAACTCCCATCATGCTCAGGCACAGAGACTTACAACATCTTCAAACAGACCGACTGCTGTCAGCAGAAAGCAGAAAAACAAAAAATGTCACATTGTCACATTGTTGCAGTTAGGCGTAGTAATAGGAGCCCCCTCCAGCTCCAGCCCCCTTCAGCTCCCCCAAAAGGGGGAGAGCTCAAACCTGCTTGAGCCCCCCTTTATTATGCATTATTAATTATGCATTAATATTATGCATTATGCATTATAAATTATGCAGT
>JAEEXN010000098.1 GCA_016291595.1 Prevotella sp. | reverse complement strand
AAAATAAAAAAATCTGTAAAAATCTGTGTCAATCTGTGGGCCACTACTCTCCCCCTCGGGGGAGCTGGAGAGGGGTTCCATAATCCAGCTGCTCCGCAGCGTCCTGTTATAATTTCATCCTTTTTTTCTTGTCTTTCCATTTTTTTTAAGTATCTTTGCAACATAGTTGTAATTTTAAAACCTGTCATCATGAAAAAAACATTATTTACTGCTATCCTGTTGTTCCAGTGTATATTGATGTGTGGACAGAAAATGGTGCTCATTATGCAGCCGAGGCCCAATTATAACATGCCTGGCGGTCCCGACGGTAAGAACTATGCAGCCATTATCAAAACCAAAGAAACCAAGAAAGGCATTGTCACCAAGAGCATCAATTTCATGAAGCGTTATGGGTTTGTGCCTGAGGACACCAAGGTGGATGCCATCGACGAGTCGTCGTCGGAAGTCAGTTATGACGTGTGGCTGCCTCTCACGCAGTTTTATCAGGAAATGATGACCTATGATGCCAATAAGCTATACTGCAAACTTCGTTTCGAGTTCCACGACTCTAATGTGATGATTGTCTTCCAAGACCTCCATAATGAGATTCTTGGCATTTGTGCGAAAGAGTTTACTGGCATTGACCAAAAATATTCCGACGCATTTTCTGATTATCGGGGTGAGGCGAGTGGCTTAACCTTGCAAAAGACCCTCATTGGCAAGTTTCTTGTTCACGCCAACCTTGATCCAGCTGAGCGCAAGGAGTTCCGTCAGAAACTGGATGAGTATTTCTCCGATAAAGTCAAGAGAACCAAAACTTACGAGGAGCTTGTGAAGAATGGCGAAGCCAAATGGCTTGATGCCAAAGGAGTCGTGAGACAATATACCGAGTTCCCTGTTCCTGGTGCCAAATACATGATCAAGTTGCTCAGTGAGCCAGGCGCAGAGAATATTTTGCTGGGAATTACTCAGAAGCGCTGGAACAAGCAGGTAAAGGAGATTTTCGAGAACCTCTTTAGGGCTTTCTGCCTGGAAGTGAACGGAGATATTGACGGTATCGCCGAGGATGGTAACCAGACATGGGCAATCGTCGACGGAAAACTGCTCCCCACGGATCCGAAACTCCAGAAAACCTATATAAAGAAAGGTCTTACCTTCTATAGTGAGGAACAATAATCACGATATATGATGAGAAAAGCCCTGATAGTCATTCTGTGCCTGACAGCCCTTTTCGCCCAGGCACAGAGCTTCGACTCGCTGAAACGCTCCAAAGGCAAGACAACCCTCCACACCGCCATCGAGCAGACCCTTGCCGGCAGGATGACTGTCGCTGCATGCAAGGACACCATCGCCTCGGCGAAGAGCGTGAAAGATCCTTATGGTGGCAAGACGCCCATCTATCTGGTGCTCGACTATTTAGCCACGCATAAGAAGCAGGAGTGCGGGAATGCCGAGCAGCTGCTCAGCGCCTTCATCTCCAGGCCCGACTTCGACATTAACCTGCGCTACAGCTCCCTGCTGCCGCCGATGGCCTATCTCATACGCACAAACTACGACTTCCTGGGCGGGCGGTTCAGTCCGGAGTATATCTCGAACAATGTGCTGATTCTGATGATTAGTGCCGGGGCGTCGGTGAACACTTTCAACAGCAACGGCGGTACGCTGATGGACTTCGCCATGGATACGGGCAACAGGTATCTGGCGCATTATTTCGTGCAGCAGGGCATCAACCTGCGCCATTCGGACAAGAAGGGCGAGGACGCTGTCTACAAGCTGATTGCCGACGGGCAGTTCGATGTGCTCAAGCAGGCGCTGGACAAAGGCAGCATCAAGATTGACATCAACTCGCTGCAGAACAACATGGAGGACATTGCCCGCCACAAGGAACTCTACGACTATCTGGCTAACCACTGTGCCCGTCAGGCCTCCGACTATAACGACATCGTGCTGTTCCGCAGCCGCTTTGCCAATCGCAAGGACCTGGTGAAGACGAGATACGAGCAACTGGCACGCAACGAGGCTGCCAAGGCTTCGAAATTCGAGGAAATCATCACCGTGGAGAACCGCTATCCCGACCTGCCTGCCATCGTGAACCCGCGAAAACTGGCTCTCTACAACAAAGACTGCCAGACATTGCAAGCCGTCCACGCGCGTGCCCTCGCCACGGCTGAGAAAGGAGACCTTTCCACCATGCGGAGCGAGAAGTTCCCCCGCGAGTTCGTTGAGAATTATTCTAAAAAGTATCAGTACGACCCCAATAACAAAGTGAGTCTGGCCCGCGAAGTGGAGGCTTTCTATACGGTTTGCGAGGCTTTGGACAGACATATTCCCGTGTATGACTGGAAGATAGACCACATGGCATCGTGGGCAAACAGCGTGAGCAGCATGTTTTCTGCCCTGACTTTAGGCCTCTTCCGAACGGGTAAGATACCTGAGGTGAGTTTCCCGGGCATGGAAGAAGACGAGCGGCTGCTGAGGAATGCCATCAGCGCCTGTAGTATGAGCAGCCAGCATGGCTACGGCCAGTTCTTCAGCAAGGCCTCGCCGGTGCTGAGAACCAAACTGAACAAGCAACAGCAAGAGGCAAAGAGCGTGAAACGCAGATATGAGGCCTACGAGGAAAGCATCAAAGCCAAGAGTAGGGCTGAAATGGCACGACAAGAGGCGCAGCGGGAGGCAAAACGCAAGCGCGAGGAGGCTATTGCCGAGAACCCCGATGTCAGCTTGAAGTCGATTGGAATCACTTATACCACCGGCGAATGGGACACCAGTTGGATTGACAAGATTCCTGTTCCCTTCGACACTCCCGACCATCAGAAAACGAAATACTTAGAGGTGAAATACTCTGATGGCACGAAGGGCTGCATCAGCAAGGTGCCCTCCAACGACTATTATGTGCCCAGTGGGGGCGAAGGCTTCCTGTGGGACGACAAATACACCAACCTCTCTGATGCTATTGCCGCCGAGTACTTCTTCCGTAAGTATGACGTGACGCGCACGAAGGGAAAGAAATAGGAGCACTTTGTGCAGTTCAAGGTTTAAAGTTCAAGGTTTAAAGTTCAAGGTGTAAAGTTCAAGGTTCAAAGTTCAAAGTTTAAGGTGTAAGGTGTAAGGAGCCAGGAGTTTCTTGGCTCCTATCTTATTGATTTTACGGTCTTCTTAAATCCTTTCTGGTCGAGCAGGATGAAGGTGTAGGTCTCGCCCTCCACGAAAGGATAGTGCGCAAACGACTGGAAATCAGGGATGTCGTCGTCGTTGATGCGAAGGATGATGTCGCCCTGGCGCATGCCCTGCTTATATTCGTCGCAGGTGTCGCGAATCAGACCTACGGCAGCCTTGCCGTCGACAGGCACGAAGGCCATGTCGAACTGCTTGTTGCGCACCTCGCACGTGTCGCTGTCGTTGTAGGGCTGGAACAGCATTCTCTTCTTCAGCGGGTTGATGATCAGACTGCCGTAGTTGAGCATCGCCGCTCCCAGACGCGAGCCGCCCTGCGTGGTGAGGCTGCTCACATTGTTGAACGCAAACTCACCCCACTTCAGACGGTCCAGCTTCAGGAACACCACCTCGTCGACCTCCTCGGCACCATAGTTGCCGATGCTCAGGTGTCCGCGGCTGCGGCCTTCCACCTGGTCGTTCACCTGATGGCTCTTGAAGGCGTGCTTGTCGAAACTCTGCTTGTTCATGGAATAGAACTGGCGCGTGCCCGTGTCGAACAGGGTCTCGTCGACATGGCGGATGAAAGGACTGATCCACACGTGAGGCACAAACCAGCGCAGCTTGTAACGGATCTGATAGCCGCCTTCCTGCTTGAAGAAATGTTTGCGGTCGGTCAGGATCATCCGCTTGTTACGCACGTCAATCTTGCAAAGCAGTCCCTTGTTCAGCAGATCAAACCCCAGGATGGCGTCGTAGTTACGGCGCCCGTGAGGCTGGTTGATCACCGTGGCCACATAGCTGCCAATGGTGATGCTGCCCATCTTGAATTCGGGAATGCGGATGACTTTCACGGTGTCCTTACGGCCGTTGGCATCTTTCGATACGATATTGCCCAGCTCGTCGTTCGTGTCGATGCGCCCCTCGTAGTAGACCATGCCCTGGCTCGAGCCCGTATCGAAATTAAACAGACGCTTCTCGCCATCCGCCATCTCCACCTCGATATAGATCTGGTCGTCGATGAAACGGATGGGAATGGTATCCACAAAATTCTTCTCCGACACGCTGAAGTTGACGGAGTAGCGGTGCATCTGTGCCTGTGCGCCAAGACAAAAGGCAAAGACGATCAGGGATAACCATCCTTTCCTACACATACTGGCGCAAAGATATCAATAATTCTCTGAATCTCAAAATGATTCGCAAAAAAACAGTAGAATCATCTCGTCACCCTTTGTCTCGTCCGAAGAATGCCTGAAGAGTAGGGGAGCAATCAGCCCTTCAGGCGTGTTCCTCTCATCGACAAGCCATTAACGCCCGGATAAAGATGCCGATTAGCAACGCAGAGGGCTACTCTGTGGTCCTAATCATGCTTGTTTTTTAGCAATATCAGGTATTCTCGTTTGTCTTCAATGTGCAGAAACAAAGACAAACAACTCATAGCTTCTTAAGGAATCTGAAGAATGGTCAGTAGAAATCCCACATGACAGCCGTGGCGGGGCTGCTCGGCTAATTCCAGCATACCACCTTGTTGCAGCATCATGCGGCGGCTGAGTGAGAGGCCGATACCGCTGCCGCCACGCTTGGTAGTGAAAAAGGGCACGAAAACCGACTTGCATACCTCTGCGGGAATGGGAAGACCGTCGTTTCCGACATACAGGCATATGGGCTGACTGGCTTCGAGAGAAGGTCTGACGGTTTCATCGTCGATGACTTGTATCACCATCTTTCGCGCATCGGCCTCCATGGCATTTTTTACTAAGTTCATGAGTACTTGGCGCAACATGCCGGCATCGGCACTAACTCTCAGGTCGGGAGAGATATTTACTTCCCATGCCAGCTGGGGATAGGCTTTGCTAATGTCGCCAACCATCGTTCTCAGGTCTACATCGCTCATCTTCGGTTTCTCCAGTTCGGACATCTTCCGGTAGTTGACCACGAAGTTGCTCATGTGCTGAGAAGTATCAAAAATGGCACGTATGCCGTCCTCGAGTGGTGTGCCTTTCACATCGGGCCGGTTGAGCATAGACTGACTGATGCTGGTGATGGGTGCTGTGGCATTCATCATCTCATGGGTCAGCACGCGAGTAAGCCTTTCCCACGATTCGACCTCGTTCTGATTGATTTGCTGGCGGACAGTCCCGCCCAATTGGTTCAGCGTCTCCTGCATGGCACGCTCACCAAAGAACATGCCGTTTGTGGGCATGCGGAAGGTAAAATCGCGGTTACGGATGGCCTCCTGCATCAGATGGGCACGCAGGCGAAGCTTCTGCTGGTGGCGAAAGAACCATGCAATGATGGTTACGATGAGTACACCTAATAAAATATATAACCACATATAGGAAGAATCTATTTACTCCCCTCGCCTTTTGGAGAGGGAATGGGGGTGAGGCTCCTGATCTTATTGTAGAGCGTCTGTCGGGTGATGCCTAGGAGTTCAGCTGCCTGGGTGAGATTGCCGTGGCAATGGTCGATGGTGCGGCGGATATGCTCCTTTTCCATCTCGTCGAGACTCACGATTTCGGCTTGCTTATCAAGCACATCCTTCAGCTTGCGCACCAGTTCGTCGTTGTCCCAGGGCTTGGTGATAAAGTCTGCGGCTCCATTCTTCAATCCCTTGACGGCGAGATTGATGTCGGCATAGGCAGTCATGAATACCACCGGCGTTTGCGGATGCTGCTTGCGAATGGCGCGGAGCCAGAACAAGCCTTCGTTGCCGCTGTTCACACCAAGCGTGAAATTCATGTCGAGCAAAACGATGTCAATCGCTTGCTGGGCCATCAGTTTCAGAATGTCGTCGGGCTGGGTGGTAGTCAACACTTGCTCGAAGGTAGAGTCAAGCAGATAACGCATGGCCGTCAGAATAGATGTGTTGTCATCAACAATCAATATCGTTCCGTACTTGTTCATGCTGCAAAGGTAATCTTTTTCCGTCAAGAAATCATACAGAAAGGTGTCTAATTTTTAGACGTTCTGCCTCTGGAAGGGCTAAAATGCTTGGAGTAGTTGATATAAACACCTACCTTTGCAATGAAACAAAAAAGAGCGTATGAATAAAATGTATTTAGTTCTCAGCCTATCTGTGTCTCTGTGTGTTCTGCCTGTTCAAGCGCAGGACATGACGCTACAACAATGTATGCGTTATGCGGTGGAACATAACCACGAGGTGAGGCAGGCTGAGTTGGAACTCGACAACTATAAGGCCGAAAGAACAGGAGCCATTGGACGATTCCTGCCTTCGGTCAATGCCAGCATCGGTACCCAGTATAACTTTGGACGTGCCATCGACCCTGAGACCAACGGCTATACCGATGTGAGCACTTTTTATAATGGTTATCAGCTGTCGGCCTCGCTGCCTGTCTTCGACGGGTTCAGCCGTCTGCATGCGCTCAAGGCTGCCAAGGCCGGCGAACTGATGGGGCAGTCGGCACTTCTTCAGCGTCAGAGCCAGACAGCCCTCGATGTGTTGCAAGCCTATACCAATGTGGCTTATTACAACGGACTGGTGAAAATGGCCGGAGAGAAAGTGCAAGAGACACAGTTGCTGCTCAAGCAGACACGGTTGCTTGAGGAGGTGGGCCGGAAGAGTGCCGCGGATGTGGCTCAGGTGGAGTCGCAACAAGCCGAAGCCGACTACGAGCTCATCCGTCAGCAAAACCTTTATGCCTCAGCCTTGCTGGAACTGAAAAAGACAATGAGCTATCCCATGAGCGACAGCCTGCACCTGGATTTTACTCCTAACATGAAAGATTCTCATTCCCAATGTGTTGGCAATTTTGATCCGACGTGGGTATGTTCTATGGATAACGAGCAGCATCCGGAACTGCAAGTAGCCCGTTATCGTATGCAGACATCCAAACATGAGTGGCATCAGGCTCGTGCTTCACTTTTTCCATCTCTCTCGTTGAGTACGGGTCTGAGCACCACTTATTACAAAACGCTGCACAACGATGCCGCCCAGTCGTTCAATCAGCAGTTGAAGAACAACATGGGCGAGTACTTAGGTGTTTCGCTCAGCATTCCGTTGTTCAACCGGCTGCAGTCGCTCAGCAGCATCCGTAAGGCGAAGAACAACTATCGGATAGCCTGCGAGGCTTACGACCAGAAACGGCTGGAACTTGAGAAACTGAGCCGTGAGGCATGGCAGGACTGGCAAGGCTATCTGAAACAGACCGCCCAGATGGAGAAGAAGGTTGAGGCCGATTCGCTGGCTTATCAGCTGACACGCCGCCAGTTCGAGGAAGGTCTCTCGACAGCCATCGACCTGCATACCACCTCGGCTCAGTTGCTGAACTCGAAGGCCACCCTGCTGCAATGCCGGCTGATGGCGATGGTAAAAGAACAATTAGTCAGATATTATAAAGGATACGCAATATGGACAGAGTAATCGAAAAGACAAAGACGCAGCGGCTGATGAAGTATTGGCCTTATGCGGTTGGCGGATGCTTCCTGCTACTGTTATTGGTTTGGCTTGTGTTTGGCAACCACGCATCGACGCTCAGAGTCAGTAAGGACGAACTGACCGTCAGCAATGTGCAACATGCCGAGTTCAAGGACTATGTGCGCACCAATGGTCAGGTGCTTCCCATCCAGATTGTGCAGATTTCGCCCGAGGAGGGCGGCATCGTGATGGAGAAGGTGGTCGAGGAAGGTATCCACGTCAAGAAAGGCGATGTGATAGTTCGCCTTAGCAACAGCAACCTTGACCTGCAGATTCTGAATGCTGAAGCAGAGCTGGCAGAGAAGCAGAACTTATTGAGGAATACGCAGGTAGCCATGCAGCAAGACCGCTTGAACAACCAGACGGAGCAGGCTCAGCTCGACATGGACACCCAGCGCAAGCAGCGTACCTACGAGCAGAACAAGCGGCTCTTTGGTGAGAAACTCATCAGCCGTGAGGACTATCTGCAGTCGCAGGAGGACTATCAGCTCGCTGCCCGTAAGCGGTCGCTGGTGTCGAAGCGTCTGAAGCAGGACTCGCTTTATCGCACCGTTCAGATGGACCAAATGGAGGACAACCTGCAGAACATGCGTAAGAATGTGGTGTTGGTGCGCCAGCGTAAGGACAAACTTGAAGTGCGTTCAGCCATCGATGGTGAACTGGGTCTTTTAGACGTAGAGTTAGGCCAAAGCATCCAGCCCGGACAGAAGATTGGCCAGTTGAACGACCTCAGCGACTATAAGGTGCAGGCACAGATAGATGAGCACTATATCGACCGCGTCCGTCAGGGGCTCACAGCCACTTTTACCCGTGCCGACAAGAAATATCAGCTGCAGGTGCGCAAGGTGTATCCGGAGGTGCGCGAGGGTAAGTTCCGCTGCGACTTTATTTTCAAGGGTGAGCGCCCTGAGAACATCCGCACAGGACAAACCTACTACATTGACTTGGAGTTAGGTAAGCCCGAGCAGGCAGTCCTCATCCCTCGCGGCACCTTCTTCCAGACCACTGGCGGACAATGGATATTTGTCTTGGACAAGAGCGGAAGTAAAGCCTACCGCCGCAACATCCGCATCGGACGCCAGAACCCGCAATACTACGAAGTGCTGGAAGGCCTGGAGCCAGGCGAGCGTGTTGTCACCAGCGGCTACGAGGCATTTAAAGATAATGAAGTGTTGGAAATCAAATAGAAATTGACAATTATGAATATTTTCAGAAACATGCTTTACATGGCACGTCGTTTCAAGACTGCAACGGCGCTTAATTTCATAGGACTCATAGTGGCTTTTGCCTCATGCTACCTGTTCCTGACACAGGTGGTCTATAACCATTCCTATAACAAAGGACTGACCAACTATGAGCAGTTGTATCGTGTAGAGGTGCCGGGTATGGCGGTGGATCGGGAATGGCAATCACATGTAAGCCGTTACATTGCTGAACAACTGACTGCCATGCCCCAAGTAGAGAGTATGGCTTTAATGGGAGGATATAACAATTGTACTGCCAAGAAAGACCTGACCGAGTTCTCCTTTCCTTGGTGCCGTGTCAGCGATGATGCACTAAAAACGTTTGGTGCTCGGCTAATCGATGGCGAAATCGCATGGAAAGATGGTGACCAAAAAGGATTGATCATACCGGCGTCGATAGCGATGAAGTATTTCGGTTCTGTACAGGTGGCTGGCCGCCACATGATGTGGGAGAGTGGAGACAGTGCTAGAGTAAGAGGCGTGTTTACTGACTTCCCGGAAAACTGCTCCGTAAGAAATTGCATCTATTCAAACATGCGCGATGAGAATCAGGGCAACATCAATAATTATAACTACATTTGTTACCTTAGGCTCAATGCTCAGATAGATACAGCCCAAGTTAACCGCAGCATGCGGGATGCAATGATGGAGAAGTGGTATCAGCTGTTTGTTGAAAACGGTATGGAGGCTCAATGGGAAGAAGAGAAAGGCAGCGTGTCATTCACCATGCGCTTGCAGCCTATTACGAAAACATGGTATTCGGGCGTAGATCCGGAACTGGACAAAGGAAACAAAACCGTAGATTGGATTCTTCGGTTATCGTGCCTGTTGGTCATCATCATCGCCGCAATCAATTTTCTTAATTTCGTGCTGGCAGAGAGTCCGATGCGCATCAAGAGTGTCAACACTCGAAGGGTGTTGGGCAGCAGTCTCAGTTCATTGAGAATAGGACTCGTCGTCGAGACGATTATCATATCACTTTTTGCGTTTCTCTTGGCCATGGTCATCTGCTGGCTGCTGTCGTACTGGCCATTTATCAGCGAACTCATGGCGGGGAGTATTGCGCTCAGCAAACATGTCCTGCTCACCCTCGCATTGGGATTAGTCGCTATTCTGGTAGGCGTCGTGGCAGGTATCTATCCCGCATTCTACGTCACATCGTTCCAACCGGCATTGGTTCTGAAAGGAGCGTTCGGGCTCTCTCCGCAAGGTCGCCAACTGCGTACGGCTTTGCTCTGCCTGCAATTCCTGATTACAAGTGTTATGGTCGTTTACATCGGAATCCTCTATCTGCAAAGCCACTATATCTTCAATTCCGATTACGGATATTCTAAAGATGAAATATTATATGCAAATACATGGGAACTGAAGGACAAACAAGATGCCCTGCGGTCTGAACTCATGCAACAGACGGGTGTGGTTGATGTAGCCTTCTCTCAATTCGCGTTGGGTTTCAACGACACGTATATGACCTGGGGACGAAGCGACAAAGACCATAAGATACAGTACACGGTGCTGCCCGTCGATTGTCATTATCTTCGCACGATGGGGATAAAGGTGGTTGAAGGCCGTGACTTCACTGAGCACGATGGCGACTGCTATATCATCAACGAGGCGGCCCGCAAGGAATGGGATTGGGTAGAAATGGACAAGAAACTACTGGATGATGACCTGCCGGTAATCGGCGTGTGCCGTAATATTCGCTTCGGCTCTACGCGTAAGAACAACAACGAGTCGCCGTTAGCCTTCATAATAGTTCGCGATATTTTAAAGAGCGAAGGGTGGGTTCCTCCATTGAATATAGCGAATGTTCGTGTGGCAGCAGGCACCGATAAAGTGCAAATGCGTCAGAAAATCAAAGATATTTGCATGAAGTTGGGAATGCAGCATGAACCTGAAGTGAAGTTCCTCGACCAACATTTAGAAGAACTCTATCAGGAGGAGTTCCGCTTCATGCGGCAGGTATTGGTGTTCAGTGTCATCTGCCTCATCATCACGCTCATCGGCGTGTTCTGTATGACGATGTTCGAGACTGAGTACCGCCGCAAGGAAATCGGCATCCGCAAGGTGATGGGCAGTTCTACCAGAGAGATTCTCGCCATGCTTTGCCGCCGCTATGTGTGGCTGCTGCTCATCAGTTTTGCTATTGCTGCTCCATTGGCATGGTATTTCGGCAATCAATGGTTGCAAGGCTTTGCAGAGCGGACTCCCATCTATTGGTGGCTCTTACCACAGGCTTTGCTCGCTGTGGGTATGGTGACTTTGCTGACCGTTATCGTCCAGAGTTGGCGCACGGCAAATGAGAATCCGATCAACAGTATTAAAACCGAATAGAATATGAAGAGCTATTTGAAATTTCTGTCGCGCAACAAAATCTATACATTTATCAATGTCGTGGGCCTTTCGGTGTCATTAGCCTTTGTCATCATCATCGGCCTCTATTCACAGATGGAGTTTGGCCGTGACAGGTGGCACAAGAATGCCGACCGCATCTACGTGACGTGCAATTACTATGAAAAGGA
>JAEEXN010000015.1 GCA_016291595.1 Prevotella sp. | reverse complement strand
TCACATCCTGGGGCTGGAGAAGGTCCCAAGGGTTGGGCTGTTCGCCCATTAAAGTGGCACGCGAGCTGGGTTCAGAACGTCGTGAGACAGTTCGGTCTCTATCTATCGTGGGCGCAGGAGTCTTGAGCGGGCCTGACACTAGTACGAGAGGACCGTGTTGGACAGACCTCCGGTTTGCCGGTTGTGCCGCCAGGTGCACCGCCGGGTATCCGCGTCTGGTTCGGATAAGCGCTGAAAGCATCTAAGTGCGAAGCCATCCGCGAGATTAGGACTCCCTTTAGGGTCGTCACAGACGATGACGTTGATAGGGCGCAGGTGTAAAGACGGCGACGTCAAAGCCGAGCGCTACTAATTGCCCGAGGCTTTCGGCCTTTGGGTTCATGTTTTCAGTTGTTGCTCGCTCATTGCCGCGGGTTTAGGTCCGTGTGCAGTGTTGTGGGTCTGTTTTGGCTGTGCGTGATACAGTACTTGCCGTCAGTGTGTCACCTTACACGCCGTCCCTTCCCTTTTGGGTGGATGCGGCAGATAGAATATCAGGTGGTTATCGCGGCGGGGTCCCACCTCTTCCCATTCCGAACAGAGAAGTTAAGCCCGCTTGCGCCGATGGTACTGCAATGCAATGCGGGAGAGTAGGTAGCCGCCTTCTTTCATGAGGAAAAGTTCCGGTTTCTTTTGAAGTCGGGACTTTTTTGTGCTAACTAATAACATAACCAGCGCTAATATGGCAAATTAACAAATTAAGATAACGATTTTAAAATGCTAATTAGTCATAGATAAAGTTCCTCATAAATATATATTAAGTTATGTTACAATAGTTTCCTATTGGTCTTTTTTCAACAAGAAAATTTTCTTCGGTAATTTTTGCCATTTTCCATTTACAGGAAACTTCAAAGTACTTCCTTCTTTGTGTTGGTAAGTATATGTACCATCACTATTACGCGTAAGTGTAGCAATGAGATCCTCACTTCCATAATTATTGATGAGCGTTATTTCTGCAACATTATTCTTTTGAATTGTAGAGCTAGTAACTGCCCATACTTGGGTGCATTGTTTAGACCCCAAGTACCCATCAACTTCTCCAAATATCTCTTGTCCAGGAATTGTGATGTTTTTTTCATATAGATTCAGTACAAGGTATACTTTGTGCTCATTACTATATAAATTGCATTGAAAAATGCGTTGTTCTTGTGCATATGACATGATAGAAATCATGCATAAGAGACTAATTGTAAATGCTTTGCTCATTTTAGTATTTTTAAGTTTTGCAAATATACTAATATTAATCAAGAAATCAATAGTTTTTGGAAAATAGTATCGTATAAAATTGGAAATCAACGAATTTTGTAGTAACTTTGCGGAAAAATATGTAAAAGAGGATTTATTCCTTTGATATTCTAGTTCTTAATATGGCGAAAGACAAATTGGTTCCTGACTATATTTTCGAATCAAGTTGGGAAGTTTGTAATAAAGTTGGTGGTATATATACAGTTTTATCTTCACGTGCTAAGACATTACAAAATGCTGCTCCTGACAGAATAATATTCATTGGTCCTGATTGTTGGGGTGATAAAACAAGTCCATACTTTATTAAAGATGATACTCTATTCTCAGAATGGAGGATTAAGGCTTGTGAAGAGGGCTTGAAAGTAAAGATTGGACGTTGGAATATTCCAGGCAAACCTATTTCAGTTTTAGTTGATTTTAACCCGTTTTACGCAGAAAAGAATCATATTTACGCATGGCTATGGGAGAATTTTCAAGTTGATAGCCTTCATGCTTATGGAGACTATGACGAAGCCTCCATGTTTTCATATGCGGCGGGCAAGGTTGTTGAGAGTTTTTTCAATTATTATTTGTCTGATAAAAAGTCTAAGGTTATTTATCATGGCAATGAGTGGATGTGCGGTTTAGGCTTGTTATATATTAATAAGGTCTTGCCTGAGGTAGCAACTGTATTTACTACTCATGCTACTAGTATTGGTCGTAGCATTGCAGGTAATAATAAACCACTTTATGACTATCTTTTTGCATATAATGGTGATCAGATGGCTTCTGAGCTGAATATGCAGAGTAAACATTCTATTGAGAAGCAAACTGCGAAATATGTTGACTGTTTTACGACAGTCAGTGATATTACAGCCAATGAATGCAAGGAGTTGCTTGATAAGTCTGTAGACTTCATTCTTCCCAATGGTTTTGATAATAGTTTCGTTCCTAAAGGGAATGCTTTTGTTAAACAGAGAAAACTTGCAAGAAAACGTCTGCTCGATGTTGCTAACGCCCTGATGGGTATAGAATTAGGTGATGACACTTTGATTGTTTCTACAAGCGGTCGATATGAGTTTCGTAACAAAGGGATTGATGTCTATATTGAGGCTATGAACCGCTTATTGAGAGATCGGAGATTGAAGCGTCAAGTGCTTGCATTTATTCTTGTTCCTGGTTGGGTGGGAGAGCCTCGTCAGGACTTGATTGACCGTTTGAATAGTGGGAATAAATTTGACAGCCCCCTTGAGGTTCCGCAGATTACGCATTGGCTTTATAATATGAGTCATGATAATGTGCTTGGTATGCTCAAGTATTACGACATGAGGAATTTGAAAGAGGATCGTGTAAAGCTTGTCTTCCTTCCCTGCTATCTGACTGGTAATGATGGTGTGCTCAATCTGTCCTATTATGATATGGTGCTTGGTAATGATTTGTGTATTTACCCTTCCTATTATGAACCATGGGGGTATACACCATTGGAGGCTATCGCTTTCAAGGTACCATGTGTTACTACGGATTTAGCTGGTTTTGGCCTCTGGGCAAACCATGAAAAAGGCTCCTATAGTGAGATTACTGACGGTGTAAAAGTAATTCACCGCACCGACTACAATTATTCTGAGGTTGCCGATGCAATAAAAGATACTGTTTCGGATTACTCAAATTTTAGTGCTGAGTTGATAAAAGAATGCCGTGCTAATGCCGAGCGCCTTTCAAAGAAAGCCCTCTGGGAACGGTTTATTAAATATTATGAGTCGGCATATGATTTCGCATTACGAAAGGCCGAAGCCCGAACTAATAATTAATAGAGATGTTATAAACACTCATATTTAGAATTAAGTTAGAAATGATTAAATTGAGATATACTAAAACATTCGAAAGATTATGAAAATTAAAGCTGATTATGCAAATGCTCCACAATGGAAAGAATTGTCTGTAAAATCAAGCCTTCCTGAAGAACTGAAGTGCTTGGATGAGATTGCCCATAATATGTGGTGGGTATGGAATTATGAGGCACGCGACCTGTTTCGTGACTTGGATTCAGATCTCTATCGTGAGGTGAAGCACAATCCTGTAATGCTCTTAGAGCGTCTTAATTTTGAGCGTAAAGAAGAGATCGTAAAAGATAAGACCTTGATGAAGCGTATCAAGAACGTATATGCTCAGTTCCGTGAGTATATGGATGTAGTTCCTGACAAGAATCGTCCTTCTGTTGCCTATTTCTGTATGGAGTATGGAATCCATTCTGCTTTGAAGATTTATTCTGGTGGTCTTGGAATGCTTGCAGGTGACTATGTGAAGGAAGCTTCCGACTCGAATGTCGATATGTGCGCAGTCGGTTTCCTTTATCGCTTTGGCTATTTCACACAAAGCCTTTCGATGGACGGACAACAGATTGCAAATTATGAGGCCCAGAACTTCAGTTCGCTGCCTGTTGAGCGCCAGCTTGATGCCGATGGCACCCCGATGATTATTGATGTTCCGTATATGAATTATCAAGTTCATGCTTATGTGTGGCGTGTTAATGTTGGTCGCGTGAGTCTTTATCTGCTCGATACAGACAATGAGATGAACTCTGATTTCGACAAACCAATTACTCACTCTTTATATGGTGGTGACTGGGAAAACCGTCTGAAGCAAGAGATTCTGCTTGGTATTGGTGGTATGTTGTTGTTGAAGAAACTGGGTATCAAGAAAGATATCTATCATTGCAATGAAGGCCATGCTGCTTTGTGTAATCTTCAGCGTCTTTGCGACTATGTTGAAAGTGGCATGTCATTCAATCAAGCAATGGAGCTTGTGCGTGCCTCTTCGCTCTACACAGTGCATACTCCTGTTCCAGCAGGTCACGATTACTTTGACGAATCTTTGTTTGGTAAGTATATGGGTGGCTATCCTGCAAAACTTGGTATTTCGTGGGATGAGTTTATAGGGATGGGACGTACGAACCCTGGCGACCATAACGAGAAATTCTGTATGTCTACATTCGCATGCAATACTTGTCAGGAAGTAAATGGTGTTAGTAAACTTCATGGATGGGTCAGCCAACAGATGTTCGCACCTCTTTGGAGCGGCTATTATCCAGAAGAGAATCATGTCGGTTATGTAACTAACGGAGTTCATTTCCCCACTTGGGCTGCAACTGAATGGCGCAAACTCTATGCGAAATATTTCGACGAAAAGTTCATGAGCAACCAGAGCAATGAGGAAATATGGCACGCCATCTATCAAGTGCCTGATGAGGAAATTTGGGCAACTCGAATGGCACTGAAGAATAAACTTGTTGAGTATATCCGTTCTCAGTTCCGCGACACATGGCTCAAGAATCAGGGTGACCCCTCACGCGTAGTATCGCTGCTCGAGCGTATTAATCCTAATGCGTTGATTATTGGCTTCTGCCGCCGCTTTGCCACATACAAGCGTGCTCATCTGCTCTTTACTGACCTTGAGCGTCTGAGTAAGATTGTAAATAATCCCGAGCATCCGGTTCAGTTCCTCTTTGCAGGCAAGGCACATCCTGCCGATGGTGCTGGTCAAGGCCTTATTAAAAAAATCTATGAGATTAGCCAGCGTCCCGAGTTCCTTGGAAAGATTATATTCCTTGAAGATTACGACTTCCTCCTGGCACGCCGTCTTGTCAGTGGTGTAGATATTTGGATGAATACTCCAACACGTCCTCTCGAGGCTTCTGGAACATCTGGTGAAAAAGCAGAGATGAATGGTGTTGTCAACCTCTCCGTTCTTGACGGATGGTGGCTTGAAGGATATCGTAAGGGAGCAGGCTGGGCACTTACCGAGAAGCGCACCTATCAGAATCAGGCTTATCAGGATCAACTTGATGCCGCTACTATCTATGGCCTGCTTGAGAATGAGATAATTCCTCTTTATTATAAGACGAACAAGAAGGGTTTCAGCGAGGGTTGGATTAAAGTAATTAAGAACTCAATTGCTACCATTGCTCCTCACTACACGATGAAGCGCCAGCTTGATGATTATTACGATAAGTTCTACACGAAGCAAGCACTCCGTTTCAAGGAACTGTCGGCCAACAATAATCAGTTGGCTCGCGATATCGCACTTTGGAAAGAAACTGTGGCTGAGCGTTGGGATGCAATCCAAGTGGTAGGTAAGAATGTTGAGATTCCCGCTACAGGTGTTGAGACAGGAGGCGAGTATCACATCCGCTACGTCATTGACGAGCAGGGTCTGGACAATGCCATTGGACTTGAGTTGGTTACGATTAAGACCGACAAGGACGGCAAAGACCGTATTGTAAATGTCCGTCAGTTTGAGGTGAAGAGCCATGAGGGCAACCACTATACTTTTGAGACTGTGTTCAAACCTAAGGAAGCAGGTTCGTATAAGTTCTGCACACGCATGTATCCGAAGAGTGACAAACTTCCACATCGTCAGGATTTCTGCTATGTGAAGTGGCTTGACTAATATAGAAAAATCTAATAAAAAAAGCATCAGAAAAACTTCTGATGCTTTTTTTATTGTACCTATCTCTTTATCAGTGAACGAGTAAAAACTATTATATAGTTTATTACTTTGGCAATTCTCTTAAACGATATATTGGTCGCTAATGCTCTTGTTCTCAAGCACGCGCTTGATAGTATCGGCAAACATATCTGCTACGGATAGTTGAACAACTTTTGAACAACCTTGATGATAAGGAATTGAGTCAGTAAAGACAATTTCCTCAAGTGCTGAGTTCTGAACGCGCTCACTTGCAGGTCCACTCATAACACAGTGGGAAGCGCACGCGCGCACGCTCTTGGCACCTGAAGCCTTCATAATGTCGGCAGCTTTGGTGATGGTTCCTGCTGTATCAACCATATCGTCGATAATAACCACATTCTTACCCTCAACATCGCCGATAATCTGCATTGACTCAATCACGTTAGCACGTGCGCGGGTTTTGTTGCAGAGTACAAGCGGACAACCAAGATACTTGGCATAGGTATTGGCGCGCTTTGAGCCGCCCACATCGGGTGATGCAATAACGAGGTCTTCCAGTTTAAGGCTCTGAAGATATGGAAGGATTACCCCAGAGGCGTAGAGATGATCTACAGGAACGTTGAAGAATCCCTGAATCTGGTCTGCGTGCAAGTCCATTGTTATCACGCGGTGCACTCCGGCAGCACTCAGCAGGTCAGCAACCAGTTTTGCACCGATGCTCACGCGGGGCTTGTCTTTGCGGTCCTGGCGAGCCCAACCGAAATATGGGATGACAGCGTTGATAGTGCGTGCCGATGCCCTCTTGGCAGCGTCAATCATCAGCAGCAGTTCCATCAGGTTGTCAGAGTTTGGGAATGTGCTCTGCACAAGGAAGATGTCACGTCCGCGTATTGACTGCTCGTACGATACAGCAAACTCACCGTCTGAAAAGTGAGTGATTTGCAACTGGCCAAGGGGACATCCAAGGCTCAGACAGATTTTCTCAGCGAGATACCTCGATGCTCCTCCTGAAAAAACCATAAATGAATTTGGGTCAATCATGTGTTAATATAAGATTAAATAGTTACAAAGTATGTCTTGTCGTTATTCATCCTACGGCTTTACGTAGTTTTTCGAAGTGTGAGATAAGCTCTTTGTAGTCGACCTCGTTGTGAATGTCAAATCGGTTCCACAGGTCGCCTCTAACGGCCACGCCACCAAACCCCAGATCCTTAGCCTGCTTGATGTTTTCGAGCGTCACGCCCCCAAGCGCATAAACGTGCTTATCAATCAGCCCTCGTTTTGATGCCTCCTTTAGCTCAGCAAGGGTGTGTGCAGATTTTTGCTCAGGAATAGTAATTCCATCGAACACATAATCGAGGAATACATAGCGGGCCTTGCGCTTCGCTTCTTTCAGCTGGTCAATACGTGCACAAGTACGTGTAAAATTCCCTTTGTAGCCTTCGGGTGGGAGTGTGTCGGGGGTGTCAATATTGATGCCGCCTAGTCCATACTCATTTTTCAAGTAGTAATGGTCGTGGACGGTAATCTTTTTATAATAATCGTCAGGCAGAAGCGACAGCAGACGCTCAGAATACATTGGTGATGAGCCAGGTTTGTAAAGGTGTAAATTGTCCATGCCCTCCTCAAAGAGTGCTGTCAGTATTTTGTCTTCTTCTACGAAGAAAGTGGATTTTGTGAAAATAACGAGTTTCATACTCAGTTTTGTTCTTTCTACGATGCAAAAGTAAGAAAAATAGTTTAAACATGCAATAACTTCGTGTACAAAAACTTGGTTATCTTTGTTTTTTCCTTCATCATCGTGCAGGTCTTTGTCATGAGCCTCAGTTCGACAAGTGCGTTTTTTTATGAATTATATCTGAAATATTTAAAGTGTATTAGCAAATCTATTCTGACAATGAAATATAAAGAGAAATAATCCGTTACCGCCAAACAAGAAGTATACAAAAAATGAACAATACAAATAAATCGGGTAATGCTCTTGTGGAAACTGCTTGTTTCCTATGATTAACTATTTGTATCTCAGGCAATCATAGAGTAGCCCTCTACAATTGTAGAGTAGCCCTCCACTATCGTAAAGATGCCTTCTGATACCATAGAGTTGCTTAATAGTTTGTTATGATGATTTAGCAGAGCCAGAGAACCTTAAATTCTTAATCCGATCTCAACCTTTTAAGGCAAACCCAATTCTTCGTTAGAGATAATGTTAGCCTTTTCCAATCCATAGTGGTAGTGGTGGTCGAACCAGAGGAGAATTGCAGATAGTATTATTGACGCAACGCCAAAGCAGATGAAAACAAGCATAGGTACGGTAAAGTCGGTATGTCCGGTAGACGATGTATGCGCTCCAATTAAATTGCCTGCCCACATGGGGACAAGCATAAGCCCGATGTTCTGTATGTAATAAATGATACTGTATGCCGTACCAAGTTGTTGTAGTGGTACAATTTTAGGCACGCTAGGCCACATGGCACTTGGAACTAAAGAGAAAGATACTCCCATGAGAATCATGATAATTGTGGCATACCATGTGGCATTAATCCATGGAATAATAAGCCCAATATGACATGCGGTTAGAATAATGCAGCCACATAGCATGAGAGAAGCACCGCGTCCAATACGGTCGTAAAGGCTTCCAAACAACGGCGTGAGCACTATGGTTCCATAGGGGAGGAGAGATACTATCAATCCGGCAGAGACTTCGCTGATATGGTATTTATTGACAAGCACATCAGTTGCAAATTTGAGGAACGGTCGCAAACTGCTGTAGAAACACACGCAAAGCAATGCTATTAACCAATAGCCTCTATTGGATGCGAGGTTTACAAGGCATGATTTGAGCGAATATCCTTTTTCCAAAGGTTTGTCAGAATCTCCCTCATTCAGTTTTCCATGAGTATCCTGTCGAATGTCCATCCCCACGTAGATGATGAACAGAATGAAAGCTAGTACCAGGAGTGCAGCCCCTACAAGAAACGGAATAGCGATACCAGTCTGTTGAGCTATAAGAGGGCTGAAACTGATGGCCGAGGCTGTTCCCAGTCGCGCCATCGCTACCTGAATACCCATAGCAGAAGCCAATTCGTGGCCGGTGAACCATTTCGTTACGATTTTTGATACAGTAATCCCCGTTAAATCACATCCTACGCCAAAAATGCCGAAACCCAATGCTGCTATAAGCACCTGTGTCTTAATGTGTTCGGGAATAAGTCCAAATAGTGTGAATTGTAAAGTAGTGTTCTCATGAGGAGAAATGTGCGAAAGGGCATAATAATTTGTTAGTGCACCCATCATCATCATACCAGTCGCTAGAAAACCTGTAAAGCGGATGCCCGTTTTGTCGAGAATGATACCGCCGATAAAAAGCATCAGCAGGAATATGTTGAAAATACTGTACGAACCAGCGTAGAACCCATATTCCTCTGCAGACCAGGCCATGCCTCCTTCTGTGATGGGTGCCTTCAGTGTCGTCGATAATGGCGACACAATGTCCCAAAAAACGTAGCCCATCATCATGACCGTAGCCACAATGATGAGCACCGTCCATCGCTTCATCTTTCCATTTGCCATCAAATCACTTCTTTCGCACAGGATCGCAAGTAAGACCGCATCCAAGCTTTTTGAAGATCTTGCGGTCTACCTCGCTTAGCATTACAGTAGTGTGAACTTGACAACCGCGTAGCTTTGGCAGCTGTTCCAATGCATTTCGACAATTGTCGTCATGCTGCGACAGTACGCTCAGTGCCACAAGCACTTCGTCGGTGTGAAGCCTCGGGTTCTTGCCTCCAAGATACTGTATCTTGGTCTTCTGAATAGGCTCGATCATGCTTTGCGGAATTAGCTTGACATCGTGGTCGATATTGGCAAGATGCTTCATCACATTGAGCAAGAGTGCTGCACAACAACCAAGCAAGGGGGTGGATTTTGCTGTTATGATTGTTCCGTCTTCTAGTTCCATGGCTGCAGCCGTATGTCCGCTCTGAATTTTTCTCTCGTAAGCAGCAACGGTGACGCGCCGGGTAGCTGTAGAAATCTTTGCCTGATTGAAAAGCAACCTGATTTTGTTTACTTCGTTTTCGTTGTCCGCACCGTCGGCCATCTTGTTGGTAGCCGCATAGAAACGGCGGATAATCTCGTCGCGCGATGCCTGACAACACACCTCATCATCAGAGATGCAGAAGCCGACCATGTTGACCCCCATGTCGGTAGGCGACTTGTAAGGATTCTCGCCATAAATGCTTTCAAAGAGTGCATTCAATACGGGGAATATCTCTATGTCGCGATTGTAGTTTACAGCAATCTTGTTATATGCGTCAAAATGGAACGGGTCGATCATGTTCACATCATTCAGGTCAGCTGTAGCTGCCTCGTATGCGATGTTGACAGGATGCTTCAGCGGAAGGTTCCATACAGGAAATGTCTCGAATTTCGCATATCCTGCACGTATACCACGCTTATTCTCATTGTAAAGTTGGCTGAGGCACGTAGCCATTTTACCGCTTCCTGGACCAGGAGCTGTTACGATGACAAGTGGGCGCGATGTCTCAACAAAATCGTTCTTCCCAAATCCTTCGTCACTGGCTATAAGCTCCACATTATGAGGATAGCCGTCAATGGGGTAATGAATGAAGGACTTGACTCCAATACGCTCCAAACGATGGCGGAATTGATCGGCTGCATGCTGGCCATTATAATGAGTAATGACCACGGAGCCAACCATGAAGTCGCGCCTCATAAATTCATCGCGCAACCGAAGAACATCCTCATCATAGGTGATTCCCAAATCTGCACGAACCTTATTCTTCTCTATATCCTCGGCACTGATGACAATCAGAATCTCAATGCTGTCGCGCAACTGAGCAAGCATGCGCAACTTGCTGTCAGGCTTGAAGCCTGGCAGCACGCGCGATGCATGATGGTCGTCGAAGAGCTTTCCACCAAGTTCTAGGTATAGTTTGCCGTCGAATTGGGCTATGCGCTCCTTAATATGCTCCGATTGTATCTTGAGATATTTTTCGTTGTCAAATCCTATCCTCATCTTTAACTATAGGTTATCAGATTATTCTTTAATGTTTGGCTCCTCTAGCCCAAGACCACGCTTGCGATCGACAATCTTCAGTACTAATCCAAGAATGAGAGCAGCCACACCTAGGCAGGCAAGCATGACGAGTGGAGCTGTGTAATCGAACTTGGTTGGGTCTGTTACGCCTTCATTAGTGTTGTCAAGCACCTTGCCAATCAGCAGAGGGAACAGCCACAAACCGATGTTCTGAATCCAAAAAATTAGAGCGTATGCAGAGCCGATCACTTTAGCATCAACAAGTTTTGGCACGCTTGGCCAGAGAGATGCAGGCACGAGTGAGAACGATGACCCGAGAATGAGGATCGTAATATAGGCAATGATAATACCACCAATGGCATTGCCCTTAAACATCGGTAATATGAAAGCGAATGTCAAATGGCATGCAATAAGCAGCAAAGAGCCGAGAACGAGCATGGAAGCAGCCTTTCCCTTATGGTCAACATACGAGCCGAGAATCGGGGTAATAAGCACAGCAAGAAGTGGGAACACAGCGAAGATACTCTCAGCAGATTGACGCATATATCCCATGTAGCAATAAATGACAAGTGCTACAATAGAAAGAGTGAGGAGTCCATATTTAGGACCACTCTTCTTCTGGAAATTGCTGGCAAATCCGGCTGCCGCCACAACAAGCATGATGATGTATTGTACAATAGTTACCGTTGGACTAGCCCAGAAAGAATCAGAGGCTGGCTCTGTAAGTGTAAGGTTGCACTGGAGCATATTTACAGCATACTTCTGGAATGGGAAAATGGCTGAATAGTATAGCACACAAAGTAGTGCCACAAGCCAGAAACCACTGTCTGAAAGAATTTTTCCGATATCGCTGATTTTAAATGGATCGTCTTTCTCTTCTGCTTCGCCAGTCTGAGAGTCAAGTTTCTTATCCATAAAGAAATAGACAATGAACATCATAAGGGCGATGCACATTAGGACAACACCAAAGGCTACAGAGCGGGTTACGCTGACGTTGCCTCCAAGCTTAGCGAAGAACGGTGAGAAGATCATACACGTAGCTACACCCAATCGTGCTAATGCCATTTCTGAACCCATTGCCAAGGCCATTTCACGACCTTTAAACCATTTAACGATACCACGGCTTACGGTTATACCAGCCATTTCACAGCCACAACCGAAAATCATGAAGCCGCAGGCGGCAAACTTAGCCGAAGCAGGCATTCCCTCATAGAAAGGTGAGACGCCAAGCTCTTCGAAAAGTGGAATGTAATTTAAATTGTTGGTAAACCATGTTTCCAATCCACTTCCCATAAAACTTTCGCTTACTGCATACCATTTAATAACGGCTCCGATGAGCATTACTGCACCTGATAGTACTGCTGTGAAGCGCACACCCATCTTATCGAGGATAATACCTGCAAAGATGAGAAAGAACACGAACACATTGAGGAAAACTTCAGAGCCTTGCATGGTACCGAAGGCCGTTGAATCCCATCCTCGTGTTTCTTGCATGAGGTCCTTGATGGGTGATAGAATGTCCATAAAAATGTATGAACAGAACATGGCTAATGCCAAGAGTAAGAGTGCTGTCCAGCGCATCGCTGCTGAGTCTCTTAGTGTTTTTTGAATTGCTTGTGTCATTGTTATTGTATTTTTATCAAATGCTTTATAATGATTGGTTATAAAATAACAAGATAAGTTAAAACTACTCGGATGTCAGTATTTCTAGGAAATCTTACTATTTTTAATTTCTATGTCATTTCTTCAGCCAGCGATCAAGCCAATTAAAGAATGTGCGTTGCCAGAGAATTCCGTTTTGTGGCTTAAGTACCCAGTGGTTCTCATCTGGGAAGATAAGCAGTTCTGCCGGGATTCCACGCATACGAGCTGAATTAAAGGCGCCCATTCCTTGGTTTGCATTGATGCGGTAATCTAATTCACCGTGAATACAAAGAATAGGTGTGTCCCACTTGTCAACAAATCTGTGCGGGCTATTCTCGTATGTCCGCTTGGCATTCGGAGTGAGGTCCTTGTTCCAGTATGCGTCATCGTATTCCCAGTTAGAGAACCAATTCTCCTCAGTATCTGTATACATCGACTCAAGATTAAAAGCACCGTCATGCGCAATGAATGCCTTGAATCGTTTGTTATGATGGCCGGCCAGATAGTATACAGAGAAACCGCCAAATGAGGCACCGACGGCTCCCATACGGTCACGATCGACATATGCAAGATTGTTTGCTGCATCGTCAATGGCTGAAAGATAGTCGTTGATGCACTGGCCTGTCCAGTCACCTGAGATGGCCTCACACCACTCATGACCAAAACCGGGAAGACCGCGGCGATTAGGCGCAATGACTACATAACCTTGAGAAGCCATAATCATGAAATTCCAACGGTAGCTCCAGAACTGGCTGACAGGACTTTGCGGACCTCCTTCGCAGAAAAGAAGAGTTGGATACTTCTTTGTCTCATCAAAGTCTGGTGGAAGGATAATCCAATAAAGCAATTCCTTGCCATCGGTTGTTTTAGCCCATCGTTGTTGAATCTTAGGTTTATCCAGCTGATCTAATATGTGTTTGTTCTCGAACGTAATTTGTGTGATAGTAGTCTTCTCTGGCTTTTTGTAATTGGGTGTTACAATGTAAAGATCTGCAGGCGAAATGTAGTTGTGACGCTCCATCAAAAGCTGCTTGCCGTTGTTCATCAATTGGATGGAACCGAAGTCGTCCCATGTGTTTGAAAGCTGCTTCAGCTCTCCTTTCCAGTTGACGGCATAAAGATTCACAGTTGCATGCCATACACCAGTGAAATAAATCATGGCGTCTTTATTGTCGCTCCATACGAAGTCATCTACATCTGAGTCGAAGGATTCTGTAATGTAGCGTTTCTGTCCTGTAGCAATCTCGTAAACACAAAGACGATTACGGTCAGCCTCATAGCCGTCGCGCTCCATGCTTTGCCAAGCCACAAAGCGACCATCGGGCGAGAATTTTGGATTTTGGTCGTATCCTACATTATTCTTGAGGTTTTCAGGAGCATTTACCGGCTGGTTCTTCAAACTCTTCGTTGCATCGAAATCAGGTGATTTGTAATTGGCTGGTTTACAGAGATTCTCAGTTTTCTTTGTATTAATTGTATATAAGTAAATATCTGAGTCGGTAGAGATACTATATTCGCGTCCCGTTTTCTTACGACAAGTATATGCAATCTGCTTGGAGTCTTTGCTCCAGTCGAGTTGCTCAATACCACCAAAAGGCTCCATCGGACACTCGTATGGCTCGTCCTCAAGAATGTCAACCATGTTCTTCGAAATGGCAATAGTATTTCCATTGACAGTTACGTCAGCCACATACGGGTGCATGATACTCTCGACATAATGGTCCCAATGGCGGTACATAAGGTCTGAAACAAGACGACCGGTTGCCTTTGGTAAATCTGAAGGATTTTCCTTGATAATCTTATGGAAAGGCTTTGATTTCAGGATAATGACTTTCGAGAGATCTGGTGAGAATTTGAATCCTTCAACAGCTCCATCAGTGTTTGTTGCTTGCTGGCGGTTGGTTCCATCAAGTTTCATCGTCCATATTTCACCTCCTGAGAGGTAAGCCAGTTCGTCAGAAGACAACCAAGCGGCGTCAGTCTCGCTTTTACTACTCTTTGTCAGCAATTGCTGACCTGACCCATCGGCATTCATCATGTAAAGTACGTGATGACTTTTGTTTTCCTTGACACTATAATAGCCTACCTGGTAAACAATGTGCTTTCCGTCAGGTGAGGCAGCATAGCTACTGATACGTCCCATGGCCCACAACGCTTCTGGAGTCATGCGATTGCTATTCAGCTTAATGTTGTTTTTTAAAATTGGTCTTGCCACGTTGTCTTGTGCTTGAATGCTGCCGAAAGACCATAAAGCCATAGCAGCGATAATCATGGTTTTCTTCATAGGATATATAGAATTAAAAAGGGTAGGAGTGTCAGAAATGAAACTCCTACCGATGAGGTTTTTATCTTTTGCGGTTCCGGTCTAGTCCTTCACGTTGTTTTTGTAATTCAGCAGCTTGCTTTTGCATCGCCTCAAGCCGAGCGGCAAATCCACTTTGTTTCTTGGGGTTCTTCTTGTTTTGCTGGTACTTAGCCTCCAATATGGCAAGCAGTTTCTCGTCGTTGGTGGTTTTGCGTAATGTCCACATGATGGCCGCCGAGAAGAACAACGAGATGAAGTAATAGAAATTCAGTCCTGAGGAATACTCATTAAACATGAAGAAGAACATAACAGGCATCAGGTACATCATCCATTGCATCATTTTCATCTGCTCTGCCTGTTGGCCTACCATTTGGTCTTTCTGCTGACGCATAGTCATTAAAGAATAGAGTACGTTGGCCACACAGAAAAGAATGCAAGTGAGCGAGAGATGGTCGCCGATGAGCCAGATGTCCTTTGTCCATTGAATAATGGGGTCGTAAGTGGAGAGATCTTTCATCCAAAGGAAACTTTCACCACGCAACTGAATGGCATTAGGCACATAGTTGAACATAGCAATCCAGATAGGCATTTGGATAATCATGGGTAGACATCCCCCGAGCGGGCTCACACCATATTGTGAGTACATTTGCATCATAGCCTGCTGTTTCTGCATCTGATCCTCGGGCTTGTCAAATTGTTTTGTCGCCTCGTCGAGTTTCGGCTTCAGTACACGCATCTTTGCCGAGCTCATGTAGCTCTTTTTAACAAGCGGGAAGGTGATTGCCTTTAGCAAGAGTGTAATGAGAATTAACACGATACCCATGGAGAATCCCCACGATGTGAGCCAGTCAAACACATAAATGGTAAACCAGCGGTTGATGATGCGGAACAATGGCCATCCTAAATATACGAGTCGTTCCAGTTGTAAATCTTTTCCGAAACTGCTCTTTTTCTCAATTTCTTGCAAGAGACGGAAATCGTTTGGACCAAAATAGAACTCAAACTCGGTGGGATTCTGGCCTGTGGGATCAAATTGTGTCTTCAACTTAGCTCCATACTGCTTAAGGGCTTTCGTTTCCTTTTTCATAGGAATGCTGGTCAAGAGTGCATTGCTTGCGTAGTTGCCCTTAGTTATCATAACGGCCGAGAAGTACTGGTTCTTAAAAGCTACCCAGTCTGTCTCTTTATCTATTTCCTTATCCACATATTCTTTCTGCTCATTCAGGTATTTCGTTCCACCATCAAGGAGATGGTAAGTGAGCGAAGAGCGCTGGTTCTCAAAGTTGAAGCCTCGTTCTTGTTGACGGCAACGATCGTTCCACTCAATGTCCATCTGATTATAATTTGGTGCGAACATGCCACTCATGCCTTGTGCCTGCATACTCATGTGCAAAAGGTAGTCTTCTCCGAGGGTATAATTAAGGACAAGTTGTTTTCCTTCACCTGCACTGGCAGTCATCGTTACCGTGGTGTCGGTAACATTCGATGGAGTGAAGAAAAGGTCGCTTGTGATGATGTTTGTCTCTTTTCCTGCCAACATGAACTTCAAGTTCTGGTCGTTTCCGTCGAAGAGGGTTACGTCCTTATCGCCTTTATAATTCTTGAAGTTTTTTACGATGGCCTTCTCTACAACACCACCCTTGGTTGTGAGGGTAAGTTCTACTTTTCCGTTTTTCAG
The DNA here is from genome assembly GCA_016291595.1 of Prevotella sp. Taxonomy (GTDB): domain Bacteria; phylum Bacteroidota; class Bacteroidia; order Bacteroidales; family Bacteroidaceae; genus Prevotella. The sequence goes on along the minus strand of JAEEXN010000015.1, from coordinate 27,558 downwards.
TACAACATTCTCTGCTGTACCGTTCATTGCTCCAAAGAAGGCAGTAGTAGAGTCTTGTTTGGCTGCGGCTTCTGCCTGTGCCTGTTTGGCAGCTTCAGCTGCTTTTTTGTCTTGCTCAGCTTTTTTCTTTGCAACCTGGGCAATCGAGTCTTGGGCTCGCTGAGCTGCAATCTCTTCAGCAGACGGCTGCTGCCACCAGCTGAAACCTATCAGCACAGCGGCAATTAAGATAAAGCCGATAATTGTATTTTTATCCATTTCTTAAATTTGAAGTTTACATATTAATTTAAACGCATCATTGGTTTCGTCAAATTATATGGCACACCAATATCTGCCGGCCTCAGTAGGCTGAGGCGCAAATACAAGGCGCAAAATTACAAAAATTCTCCGATATAATAAAATTAATTCGAATATTATTCTTATCTTTGCAACAAAAAATATGGAAAATATGAGAATACGTTTTACTCTTACGATGTTTTTCGCCATGCTTATGACAGTTGGCCAAGCTCGTATAGCTGAAGTCAAGATGGCAACTCTCCTATTACCTCATTCGGTCCTGACAGGGGGAGAAGATTCACGGGATGAAACGGTTGGCGACAATCGTTTTTACCGCCTTTTTGTTCCGACAACTTTTTACCATTCTATAGCGGGAAGGAACTTTAGCGTTTTTAATGGCTATAATGATGAAGATGTTGTATGTCAGGAGATTGATGCGGCACTTATGAACATTTACTTGAAACGTCCAGATTTGGTTGCAAATAGTGATAATAATTTACAATCATCAGGTACTATCAAGAATGAATTCACCGTTCCTGTAAAGCAAGAAGTGGCACTTGTGGAAAAAGTGGCTCCCGTGCCAGTAGAGGTTGATCCGGTTGACTCAGTAGCTGTTGATGTGAAGAAACCTAATTTTTGGACACGTAAAGGTGACGGCAGCCTGCAATTTATGCAGAACTATGTATCTGGAAACTGGTATAAAGGTGGTGAAAGTACATATTCAGCCATTGGAGCATTGACATTCGAGGCCAATTATGATAACAAGTCGAAATGGAAGTGGGAGAACAAGCTTGAGATGAAACTTGGCTTCCTTACATCACGTTCTGACTCTATCCATAAGTTCAAAGCCAATGAGGACCTTATTCGTTACACAGGCAAAGTGGGGCTTCAAGCATCTAAGAATTGGTATTATACTCTACAGGTGCTTGCTTACACCCAATTCTCACGTGGCTTTAAGGCCAATAATGTGAAGACTTTCTCCGACTTTATGTCTCCATTCAACTTTAATGTCGGTCTTGGTATGGATTATAAAGTGAATTGGCTGAATAAGAAGCTTACGGGAACCATCAACCTCTCTCCTTTGGCTGTTAACTACCGTTATGTCGCACGTAGGGCACTTGCTTCTAGTTTTGGCGTGAAGACAGATAAACATACGCATTCGTTGACTGATTTTGGTTCGCAGATTACTGCCGCTTTGGAGTGGAAGATTAACGAGACAGTTAGTTGGAAGACCCGTTTCTACGCTTTCTCCAGTTATCATCGTGCTGAGTTGGAATGGGAAAACACATTCGCTCTTCGAGTTTCTAAGTATATCTCCGCAAATCTCTTCATGTTCCCTCGTTTCGACGATGCCAATGTACGTGATAATGATTTAGGTTATTGGCAGTTTAAAGAATACTTCTCGCTTGGATTCAACTATTCGTTCTGAGAATAGTGAGCTCTTCATAGAAAGATTATTCTTGCCTTCAACCGGATGCTTTGTGAGGATTAAAGAACGGTTGAAGGCAATATGTTTTACCATATATTCTGAAAAGTAGATAGTTTGTCACATAGTAAAAGCCGTTATCAGTTCAAATAACCTAGTTGGTGTTATCGAGTACATATTTACGGTTGTGGAGTAGCCTTCTGGTTTTATAGAGTACGTCTTTAGAATCGTAGAATAGCCCTTTAGAGTGAATAAATACAATTAAAAAACAACAGAGACAAGCATGCTTATCTCTGTTGATAGGTGATTCGGTTGGGACTCGAACCCAAGACCTACTGCTTAGAAGGCAGTTGCTCTATCCAGCTGAGCTACCGAACCATCATTGTTTGAAAATCGGGTGCAAAATTAATGTTTTTTTGCCGGATTTCCAAATAAAAGAAAGAAAATTTCAGAAATATCTCTTTTGCTATTGCATAGTTCATAAAAAATGATTATCTTTGTAACAAAGAGAATTACTAACTTAATGGTCTATGCTTATGAACAGAGAAGAAAAATTTGTTATTACTATCAATCGGCAATTTGGAACCGGTGGACATAAGATAGGGGTCTTGTTGGCAGAGAGACTTGGTGTGAAGTTGCTCGACAAGCAGGTGCTGAAAGCATTGGCCGATCATTTCGGAGTGTCGGAGTCAGCTGTGGAGAAACTAGAAGCTCGTAACGACTCTTGGAAAGATGACTTTACTACTTTCTACCAAGGTTACATGAGTGAGAATGAATACCGGGGTGGTGGACAGGATATTACTTCGAAAGAGTTATTTGATGCGCAGGCAAAGGTGATTCGAAGAATTGCCGAGGAAGAATCGTGTGTGGTTATTGGCCGGTGCGGATTTGATATATTCCGAAATCATCCTAATGCCTTAAAGATTTACGTACATAGTAACGATGAGGTGCGTATACGCCGAGTTGTGAGGAAATATGGCGTAACTCCAGACGAAGCTAAGATGATGATAGTAGATAATGACTACACGCGAGAGCTTTACACGAAAACTTTCACGGGAACCGAATGGTATGATGCTCGCAACTACGACCTGACGCTTGATGTGAGTAAGTTTGGCGTGAATGGAGCTGTTGACTATATCATGCGGTTGATTGAGTGATTGTAACGTAAGTTTTCAGCCCATTTATTTGTGTATATGGTGATTTTTTAGTAATTTTGCGCTCGATTTTCAATAGAGTAATTACTAATAAATCATAATAATGAATATTTCTTATAAATGGCTTAAGGAATACGTTGACTTTGACTTGACGCCAGAGGAGGTCTGTGCTGCTCTGACGTCTGAGGGTCTTGAGGTTGGCGCACTAGAAGAAGTACAAAGTATTAAGGGCGGTCTGAAAGGGCTTTATGTTGGTAAAGTTCTTACATGTGATATGCATCCGAATTCCGACCATCTGCATGTAACAACTGTAGATCTCGGCAGGGAGACACCTTCTCAGATTGTCTGCGGTGCTCCTAATGTAGCCGTTGGCCAGAAAGTGATAGTAGCTGATTTGGGTTGTGTGCTTTACGATGGTGATAAGGAATTCCAAATCAAGAAATCCAAGTTGCGCGGTGTTGAGAGCTGCGGCATGATTTGCGCTGAGGATGAGATTGGCATCGGTACGAGTCACGCAGGGATTATAGTTTTGCCTGAGGATGCTCAGGTGGGTATGCCTGCTGCAGAGTACTATCATTTAGAGAGTGACTGGCTTATAGAGATTGATATTACTGCAAATCGTGCTGATGCTTTAAGTCACTGGGGCGTTGCTCGTGATTTATACGCATGGTTAGTGCAAAATGGTTATCAAACTTCTCTGCATCGCCCTGGCTGTGAGGCTTTCAAGGTTGACAACCACGAATTGCCAATCGATGTTACGATTGAGAATACTGAAGCTTGTAAGCGCTATGCATGCGTGAGCATTACCGGTGTTGAGGTTAAAGATAGTCCAGAATGGTTGAAGAACAAACTGATGACCATTGGTTTGAGACCAATTAATAATATTGTTGATATCACCAACTATGTGATGATGGCATACGGTCAGCCGCTCCATTGCTTTGATGCTGATATGGTGACTGGTCGTCAGATTATTGTGAAAGACAAAAATGAGGGAAAACTATTTGTGACACTTGACGGTGAAGAGCATGTTTTAGGCGAGCACGATTTGGCTATATGTAACGCAGAGGAGCCGATGTGCATTGCTGGCGTGTTTGGAGGAAAGGGTAGTGGCACATATGAGACGACGAAGAATGTTGTTCTCGAGAGTGCATACTTCCATCCCACATGGATTCGTAAAAGTGCTCGTCGTCATGGCTTGAGTACCGACTCGTCGTTCCGTTTTGAGCGTGGTATTGATCCTAATGGTACTATTTATGCATTGAAGCAAGCTGCGATTCTATGTCAGCAATTGGCTGGTGGCAAGGTTTCGATGGAAATCAAAGATGTCTATCCTAATCCGATAGACGACTTTAAGGTTGACTTAAATTACGACTACGTTAACCAACTTATTGGTAAGGAAATAGCCAAGGATACTGTTAAGAGTATTGTTACCTCGCTGGGAATGAAAATTGAATTCGAGTCTGCTGAAGGATTGCAACTTTGTGTTCCTCCTTATCGTGTTGATGTACAACGTCCTTGTGATGTGGTAGAGGATATCTTGCGTGTTTACGGATATAATAATGTGGAGATTCCTACTCAGCTTAAGAGCTCACTTGTAATTAAAGGTGAGGAAGACCAGAAGCATAAGTTGGAGAATCTAATCGGTGAGCAGTTAGTTGGATGTGGCTTTAATGAGATCATGAACAACTCATTGACGAAGGCCGCATACTATGATGGCTTGAACCACTATCCTGCCGACCATTTGGTGACAATAATGAACCCGCTTAGCTCTGACTTGAATGTGATGCGTCAGACCTTGCTATTCGGGGGATTAGAGAGTATTGCGCATAATGCAAATCGCAAGAACCCCAATCTGCGTTTCTTCGAGTTTGGTAACTGCTATCAGTTTGATCCGGACAAAAAAGATGAGGAGAATCCAATTCGCGCATATAAGGAAGAGACACATTTAGGCCTATGGTTGACAGGAAAACGTGTTGAAGGCTCTTGGGCACATGTAAATGAAGATAGTTCGTTCTATGAACTGAAAGCATATGTTGAGAATATATTGCGTCGAATTGGTGTTCAGCAGGGTGTCTTGAGTATTAATCCTTGCGATAATAATATTTATGACAAAGCATTGGTTATAGAAAACCGTGGTGGTAAGCAACTTGGTGAGATGGGTGTGGTTAGTCGCCAATTGCAGAAGAACGCTGGTATAGACAATGCTGTTTATTTTGCTGATCTGAACTGGAATGCATTGATGAAAGTGATTCGTAAAAACAAGGTTGAGTTCAGTGAAATTTCTAAGTATCCGTCCGTTAGCCGTGACTTGGCACTTTTGCTTGACAATAATGTTGAATTCCGTCAGATAGAGGAGATTGCACGACAGACCGAGAAGAAACTATTGAAGAGTGTTGAGCTGTTCGACGTTTATGAGGGTAAGAATTTACCTGCTGGAAAGAAGAGTTATGCCGTGAACTTTATCTTGCAAGATGAATCAAAGACTCTTAACGATAAGCAGATTGATGCTATCATGCAGAAACTTATCGCAAACTTGAAGAAACAACTGAATTGTGAGTTGAGATAAACTCATTGTTTTCTGAGCTAATAATCAATTAATAATAAATAAATATGGGAAGAGCATTTGAATATCGTAAGGCTGCCAAGCTGAAGCGATGGGGCCATATGGCCAAGACATTTACCAAAATTGGTAAGCAGATTGCCATTGCAGTAAAAGCAGGCGGTCCTGACCCCGACATGAACCCGACGCTACGTGCTATTATTGCTAATGCCAAGCGCGAGAATATGCCGAAAGACAATATTGAGCGTGCTATTAAGAACGCTATGGGTAAAGATCACGCTGACTATAAAGAGGTAAACTATGAAGGATACGGTCCTCATGGTATTGCAATCTTTGTAGAGACTCTTACAGACAACACAACACGTACTGTTGGTGATGTGCGTTCGGTCTTTAATAAGTTTAACGGAAATTTGGGTACTCAAGGTAGTCTTGCTTTCCTTTTTGACCACAAAGCTGTATTCACGTTCAAAAAGAAAGATGGTCTTGATATGGACGAGATGATTCTCGACTTGATTGACTATGGAGTTGAGGATGAGTTTGATGAGGATCCAGAAGAAGACAGCATAACTATCTACGGTGATCCACAGAGTTTCAGCGCAATTCAGAAACATCTGGAAGAAAATGGTTTTGAAGTGACAGGTGCTGAGTTCACCCGCATTCCTAATGACCTGAAAGAGGTTAGTGCTGAGCAGCGTGAGACCATTGACAAAATGGTTGAGAAGTTAGAAGACTTCGATGATGTTCAGACAGTTTATACAAACATGAAACCTGAAGAGTAAGATTTCAGTGAAGCATATAACTTACAAAACTGAAGGTACTTGCAGCCAGTTCATCGACATTGATGTTGATGATAAAGGTATAGTGCAACAAGTTTATTTTACAGGTGGCTGCAATGGGAATCTTCAAGGAATCTGTTCTTTAGTACGAGGAATGAGCGTTGAGCAAATCAAGAGTAAGTTAGATGGAATTCGGTGCGGAATGAAACGAACTAGTTGCCCAGATCAATTAGTCAGAGCACTCGAACAGCTTGAGAATCAGAGATAAATAATAAAGCCGGATTAATTTCCGGCTTTATTGATTTGTTTTGCTTTAAAGATGTCTTTGTATAAAATCTGTTTTGGATTCTTGGCTGAGCGGCAAATGTATTCAAAGCTAAAATCTGCATCCTTGTATGCCTTGATTCCTGTGTTCTCTATCAGCGCCTCTAATAATTGCTGATGGAGTTTATCTTTTATGCTGGCAATAGCTGCAGAGTCATCCAGATAATTCAGAAAAGAACAATGGTATGTATACGTTCTATTTAACTTATCGAAAGTAACACTATCAGTTCTTGTCTCATTATACACTGGAGTTGGACACATTCTTTCTGTATATTCTTTTGCCTCGCGAGCAGCACGGTCTACCAAACTTTCTTGACGGCAAGCGATCATCGAAAGTGTGATAATTATAAACAAACAGATTCTTTTCATCTTATAGATCTATTTGTTGTATTCGGAAGGACGAAATACAGCCTCAAACAGAACTGTGTCTGGCTTGCTGCTAGAGTGATATGTATACTTGAAGTTCATCTCAGCCTTTTTGAACTCGTCCATGTTGCCTGCTTTTTTTAACGACTGCAACATACGGTCGCGCATTCCGTCACCACGCCCTTTCAAACTGTCAGGATTGTCAAGAGCGCCAAATAGCGAATAGTAATAGTGTAGTGTACGAGTGTTCTCCTCAAAGACAAGGCTGTCTGTTCTGATGTCATTCTTCACTGGGCTGGGGCAGTTCTTTTCTGTGAATGCCTTAGCTTGTTGCTTAGCATACTCTTCTGGAGTAATACCTGTACAGGCTGTAATCAGCAGTCCTGCTGCAAAATACAATATGGTCTTTCTCATAGCTTAATTATGTTTTTGATGCAAAAATAATCATATTCTTTGAATTTCTAATGTGTTTCACAAATTTTTTTGTATTTTTGTACCTTAAATCAGAATAATAAATGAATAATATAAGGAATTTTTGTATTATCGCCCACATTGATCATGGCAAGTCAACTATTGCCGACCGACTGTTGGAGTATACCAATACCATTCAGATTACTGAAGGGCAGATGCTTGATGATATGGATCTTGAGAAAGAGCGTGGTATCACGATTAAAAGCCATGCTATTCAGATGGAATACATAATGGATGGCGATAAATACATATTGAATCTGATTGACACTCCTGGTCATGTGGATTTTTCCTATGAAGTGTCAAGAAGTATTGCAGCGTGTGAAGGTGCCATTTTGGTAGTAGATGCTACCCAAGGTGTTCAGGCACAGACCATTTCTAATTTGTATATGGCTATTGATCACGATCTTGAGATAATTCCCGTTATCAACAAAATAGACATGCCTAGTGCGATGCCAGATGAGGTGGAAGATGAGATTGTTGAGTTGATAGGATGTGATAGAAATGATATTATTCGTGCCAGTGGCAAAACGGGAGAAGGTATTGAAAATGTTTTACGTGCAGTTGTTGAGCGTATTCCACATCCCGAAGGAAATCCTGAGGCTCCATTGCAGGCATTGATTTTCGATTCTGTGTTTAATTCTTTTCGTGGTATTATCGCATATTTTAAAATTGAAAATGGTGTTATCCGAAAAGGTGATAAGGTAAAGTTTTTCAATACAGGCATGGAATACGAAGCTGATGAGGTTGGTGTTTTGAAAATGGATATGATTCCTCGCAATGAGCTTCGCACTGGTGATGTAGGTTATATTATTAGTGGCATTAAGGAATCAAAGGAAGTGAAAGTCGGTGATACTATCACCCATGTTTCCCGTCCATGTGAAAAGGCTATAGAAGGTTTCCAAGAGGTTAAGCCGATGGTGTTTGCCGGTGTATATCCTATTGATCCTACAGACTACGAGAATCTTCGTGCTTCTTTGGAGAAATTACAATTGAATGATGCTTCATTGACATTTTCGCCAGAGTCGTCTGTCGCATTGGGCTTTGGGTTCAGATGTGGCTTCCTTGGATTACTTCACATGGAGATTGTGCAGGAAAGGCTTGACCGCGAGTTCAATATGGATGTAATCACTACTGTACCTAATGTTTCATACATGGTTTACGACAAGCAGGGCGACGTGAAAGAAGTTCATAATCCTTCTGGATTGCCCGATCAAACACTTATAGACCATATAGAGGAACCATATATACGTGCATCTGTTATTACAGACGCAAATTTTATAGGTCCTATTATGACGCTCTGTCTTGACAAGCGTGGTGAATTGATTAAACAAGAGTATGTCAGTGGTAATCGAGTAGAGCTCTTTTTCATGCTTCCATTGGGGGAAATAGTGATTGACTTCTATGATAAGTTGAAGAGTATTTCCAAAGGGTATGCTTCGTTTGACTATCATATTGATGGTTTCCGCCCATCAAAGCTGATAAAGTTGGATATCCTATTAAACGGTGAGCCGGTAGATGCTCTGTCAACTCTTACCCATCAGGATAATGCTGTGTCTTTTGGACGTCGGATGTGTGAGAAACTGAAAGAACTGATACCGCGTCAGCAATTTGATATTGCCATTCAAGCAGCCATAGGAGCAAAGATTGTTGCTCGTGAAACTGTGAAACAGGTTCGTAAAGATGTGACGGCAAAGTGTTATGGCGGTGATGTGAGCCGTAAACGCAAATTGCTGGAGAAACAGAAAAGAGGAAAGAAACGTATGAAACAGATAGGAAATGTGGAAGTTCCTCAAAAAGCATTCCTGGCAGTGCTCAAGTTAGACTAATCTATATACTAAAACAAAATAGAAAGGAAGGAAGAATGAAAGAGACTATATCCATTTCGACAAGAGATGTTGCTCGTGAATTAGCACGAAAATATAGCACCATGACCCATGATGAACTTGACATTCTTGAAAGTGTTCTTGTTCCAATGAAGTTTGCTAAGGGTGAGATGATGCTTAAGGAAGGTGAAACATGCCGTAATATTTATTATATTGGTAAAGGTATGGTGCGGCAGTTCTATTTTAAGAATGAAAAACAGCTTACCGAACACATGGCGGTTGAGGGTAATATCGTGATGTGCATTGAGAGTTTGTTTAAGGAGGAACCAACGCATTTACAGATGGAGGCTTTAGAGCCGACTGTTGTTTACTGTCTTCCAAAGCATCGTTTAGAGGAAGTTGCATTGCATAATGTAAATATTCAGATTCTATATCGTAAGATACTAGAGGAGTCCTTAATACAGAGTCAGGTTCATGCAGACTTAGTTCGTTTTGAGACTGCTCAAGACCGTTATAGAAAAATGTGTAAACAGCAGCCTCAAGTAATTTTGCGTGCTCCCTTAGTGTATATTGCCAGTTATTTACAAATGACACCGGAAACTTTAAGCCGTGTACGTTCTTCAACGTTGGTGTGAAAAATAATCAAACGTCCCAAGATCTCTTTGAGCTTGGGACGTTTTGCGCTTATTGATATAAGTATCTTTTAATGCTCTTCTTAGGAGTTTTCTCAAATTCCTCATCTTGAATACTGATGGTAGATATTTTACTGTATACGGGCAGAGATACATTAATCTCATTCCTGTTCTGCTCCATGATACTCTCTAAGTCATCTCTAGAGAATCCCATGTTCTTTGCTTCGTCAAAATCTGGATAGACTAAAGCAACCAACTTGTCTTCTCGTTGAACAACAACACTTTCTACAACCATTGGCATAGAGTTAATCTTGTCCTCTATCTCCTCAGGATAAATATTCTGTCCATTAGCGCTCAGAAGCATATTCTTCGATCGTCCTTTGATGAATACATTGCCCGATGCGTCTATTGTACCAAGGTCGCCAGTATGATACCAGCCTTCAGAATCTAATGTTTCTCGTGTGGCCTCTTCATTTTTATAATAGCCAAGCATAACATTTAAACCACGTGCTAAAATCTCACCTGGGACACGAGCAGGATCGGGAGAATCAATCTTTACTTCCATATGCAAAGCTGCACGACCACAACTGCCAGGAACGAAAGTCTTATAATCCGCGTAGCAGATAATCGGAGCGCATTCGGTTGCGCCATAGCCGACGGTGTATGGGAAACTTATCTGGTGTAGGAACTGCTCCACATCTTGGTTAAATGCAGCTCCGCCGATGATAACCTCATTGAATTTACCACCAAAAGCATTTACCACTTGCTCACAAATCTTCTCCTGTACCTTTTTGTTAATTACGGGCATGTTCAGCAGAAGACGCATGCGGTTGTTCTGTATTTTCGGGAACACTTTCTTACGGATGATTTTCTCTATGACTAATGGCACCGCGATGATAATGGCTGGTTTTACCTCGGCAAAAGCTTGGGCGATTATGGCGGGTGAAGGCACGCGTGTCAGGAAAAACACATGACAGCCATGCATAAATTCAAATGTAAACTCAAAAGCCATTCCGTACATGTGGGCCATGGGCAGGATACTAATTACATTGTCGCCATTCTTAATGGCCTTGCCAAGAACATCCTCGGCAAAATCGTAGTTGCTCCAAACAGCACGATAAGGAATCATAACGCCTTTTGAGAAACCTGTTGTTCCACTGGTATAGTTGATCATTGCCAGCTCATTAGGTCCAGACTCCCTATAATAATGTACATGCTCAGCGCGGAAGGCTTTAGGATATTTCTTACCAAACAACTCATTGAGATGCTCACGGGCATAGGTGAGCTTATCGGTGCGCGAAACCAAGAGAGAATAATCAGGAATATAGATGATGCCTTCCAATCCAGGCATCTTTGTGGCATCTATAGTTGTGGCAACTACATCGCCTACGAAAAGGAACTTCGCCTCAGAATGGTTCACAATGTTGTGCACCTGCTCTGGTGTGAACTCATGCAAGATGGGCACAGCTACGGCTCCATAAGTTAACGTAGCAAGGAATGCGCATGCCCAACTGGCACTATTACGGCCGCAAAGTGCAATCTTATCACCTTTCCTCACGCCTCCATTCTCAAACATAATATGTAACTTCTCAATCTTTCGAGCTACATCATGGTATTGAAGCGTGGCTCCTTTGTAATCGGTCAAAGCATCCTGATTCCAATGGTCGATGATACTTTTTTCTATAATCCCATTAAAGCTAGGTATATCCATACAGTGTATATTTTTCTTAGTATATTCTTATTTAGTTTTGGTAGAGATATCGTTTGATACTCTTCTTTGGTGTTTTCTGAAACTCCGTTTCGCGCAGTTCAATACTGGCTATACGGCTATATGCTGGTAGTTGAGCGTTTAGTTCTTGTCTGTTTTGTTCCATGATATTCAACAGGTCGTCTTGTGTGAATCCCACGTTCTTGGCCTCGTCGAAATCGGGATAGACGAGGCCAACCAGCTTTTCGTCGCGCTGGATGACGATTCCCTCGTTGACAAAAGGCATCGAGTTGAGTTTGTCCTCAATCTCTTCAGGATAGATGTTTTGCCCACTTGCACCAAGCAGCATGTTTTTGATGCGCCCGCGGATAAACACATGGCCTTTGGCTGACATGGTTCCCAAGTCGCCAGTATGATACCATCCCTCGTCGTCGAGGGCCTCGCGTGTGGCTTCCTCGTTCTTGTAATAACCAAGCATCACGTTCGTTCCTCGTGTGACAATCTCGCCGGCAATGTTTTGTGGGTCGCTGCTGAGAATCTTCACCTCCATGTGGTCGACTGCCGTTCCGCATGAACCAGGAATGAAGTCGTGATAATCGCTATATGAGATGAGCGGTGCACACTCGGTAGCGCCATAGCCCACTGTAAATGGGAAATCGATGCTCTTCAGGAATGCCTCTACTTCCTGGTTCAAGGCAGCTCCGCCAATAATCACTTCATAGAACTGACCTCCGAAGGCGGCAATCACCTGATCGCATATTTTCTCCTTAACCTTCTTGCTGACAACAGGCATAGCCAAAAGCAGTCTTACCACATTGCCCTGTATCTTGGGGAACACACGCTTACGGATAATCTTCTCGACAATCAGCGGAACGGCAACAACTACCGACGGACGCACGTCTTGCAAAGCCTGGGCGATTATGGCGGGTGAGGGCAGACGGTTCAAGAAATATACGTGGCAACCATGTGCGAAGGGGAACAAAAACTCCACCGCCATGCCGTACATGTGAGCCATGGGCAGCATGCTTAGCGTGTTTGAGTGGTCCTTGATGAAGATGCCCAGACGCTTCAGACAGAAGTCAAGGTTTCCCCAGAGTGCACGGTAGGGTAACATTACTCCCTTTGAGAATCCTGTTGTGCCGCTGGTATAGTTGATCATGGCCAGTTCCTCAGGATTGTCAACATGATAGCTGACGTGCTCTTTGCGGAAATACTTTGGATATTTGTGGCCAAACATCTCGTTCAAATGTTCACGCGCATAAGTTAATTGCTCGCTACGCGATACATGAAGCGAGAAGTCGGGAAGATTGACAATGCCTTCAAGGTGAGGCATTTCTTCGGGGATGACATTCTTTACGATATAGTCGCCAACGAAGAGGATTCTTGCGTCAGAATGATTGACGATGTTATGAATCTGGTCAGCATTAAACTCATGAAGAATAGGTACGACCACAGCTCCGTAGGAGAGTGTGGCCAAGAAGGCAACTGCCCAATGTGCGCTGTTTCGTCCGCAAATAGCCACTTTGTCGCCTTTGCGGATTCCACTGTTCTCAAACAGGATATGCAACTTTTCTATTTTACGCGCCACGTCGTTATATTGTAACGTAGCGCCTTGATAGTCGGTCAGCGCATCGTGTTCCCAGTTGTCAATAATACTTTTTTGAATATATGAGTTAAAACTTGGTATAGAATCCATTGCACAAATTTCGTTTTATTGTGCAAAGATAATACTTTGTTTGCACAATCGGAAAAATTTTGTGCAATATTTTACACAAATTCAATTAAAATTGCATTTTTGTTCTTAAATGGGTTAAAAATTATGTGTTATATATCAATTATGGTGTGTTCGTCTACTCAGATATATGCATTTGTGAATCGGAAATATGATTTTTCTTGAGCCGTAAAGATACTATTGGCATTCGTAAATTTGGCTTTTGTAAAGCCTGAATAACCCATTTGTTTCATCAAATAGTATGGCATGCATCTGTCTGGACGAGTTGTTCATATGATTGTATTCTCTTATGTCGTAGAGTAGCCCTTTAGAGTTGTAGAGCAGCCTTCTGGAGTTGTGGAGGAACCTTCAATTATAGCGGAGTAGCATGTTGTTGGAAGCACAGTTTATGGGTAATGCGCAAATATGTTTTGGGGGCAGGAAACTTAAGTGTGCCGGTAAGAAAAAGAAAGCAGGCTTGCTCACGAAAGAGTGGGCAAGCCTGCTGACGATAATGTCAATATTGTTTTGAATTAATATGCGAAGAGGGGATAGTCTTTCATCATGTCATTGACACGCTGGCGAACGCTTGCAATCACCTGCTCATCCTCAGGAGCGTTGAGCACTTCCTCGATGAGACCGGCAATAACCACCATGAGGTCTTCCTTGGCTCCACGAGTCGTGATGGCCGGTGTTCCAAGGCGGATGCCTGATGTCTGGAAGGCAGAGCGAGTATCGAACGGAACCATGTTCTTGTTAACGGTGATGTCGGCAGCCACGAGAGCATTCTCAGCAACCTTACCCGTCAGGTCGGGATACTTTGAGCGCAGGTCAACCAGCATAGAGTGGTTGTCGGTTCCACCGCTGACAATGGTGAATCCACGCTTGATGAGCTCGTCGGCCAGCACCTTGGCATTCTTCTGCACTTGCTTTGCCCACTCCTTGAAGGCGGGTGTGAGTGCCTCGCCGAAGGCAACGGCCTTAGCTGCGATGACATGCTCCAACGGGCCACCCTGCTGTCCGGGGAAGACGGCAGAATTGAGCAGTTGGCTCATCATCTTAGTTACGCCCTTAGGAGTTTTCAATCCCCAAGGATTCTCAAAGTCCTTACCCATAAGGATGATACCACCGCGTGGGCCGCGCAAAGTCTTGTGAGTGGTAGAGGTTACGATGTGTGCATATTTTACAGGGTTATCGAGCAGACCTGCGGCAATGAGTCCGGCCGGGTGAGCCATATCGATCATGAGCAATGCTCCCACCTTGTCGGCAATCTCGCGCATACGCTTATAATCCCACTCTCGACTGTAAGCAGAACCTCCACCGATGATGAGCTTTGGCTTGTGCTCGAGGGCCAGCTGTTCCATCTCGTCGTAGTCAACGCGACCAGTCTCACGATTCAGGTTGTAGCCAATAGGATTATAGAGAATACCACTGGTGTTAACGTGAGATCCGTGCGAGAGGTGGCCACCGTGATCAAGATTCATTCCCATGAATGTGTCGCCCGGTTTCAGTACGGCGAGCAGCACGGCGGCATTTGCCTGTGCTCCAGAGTGAGGCTGAACGTTGGCATACTCGGCTCCAAAGAGCTTGCATACGCGGTCGATGGCAAGTTGCTCCACTTGGTCGACCACCTGGCATCCGCCGTAATAGCGCTTGCCTGGGTAACCTTCGGCATACTTGTTAGTTAGGTATGAGCCCATGGCCTCCATCACCTGGTCGCTAACAAAGTTTTCACTTGCAATCAGCTCAATGCCTTTCAGCTGGCGCTGATGTTCTTTCTCGATAAGTTCGAAAATCTGGTTGTCTCTTTCCATTGTTGTGTTTATTATTGTAATATAGTTAAATTAACAAAGCTCTACGCGACTGATATCCTGTTCTTTCTCGCAATAGTGGCAGGTGAGAATACCGTCCTCCACATGGAAATATGTCTGCATCGGTTCGTTGTTAGTGATGCACTTGGGATTGTTGCATTTAACAATACCTTTGAGTTCATCAGGCGTATCAACGGTTTTTTTCTCCACCACTTCATAGTTTCGGATGATGTTGAGTACCACCTTGGGTGCTACTACCGACAATCGCGAAATTTCATCATCTGTGAAGAATCTGTCGAAGACTTTGATGATACCTTTTTTCCCTACTTTCTTAGAAGGGTAATTATAGCCGATTGTGACGGGATTAGTCTCGTCTTGCAATCCTAACAAGCTTACCACCTGAAAGGTTTTATCGGCAGGAATATGGTCTATAACAGTTCCGTTCTCAATGGCGGCAACTAATCTTTCTTTCTTTGCCATGATTTTCTTTGTTGGGCTATACTTATTCTATATAATAGGAAAAGCAATCCTAATAGATTCTTATAATATAATAGTATTGTCGTTCTTTATATCATCGAGCGAAATGCCGAGTACATCGCAGAAAATAGCCTCACGGGCGAAAAGCCCATTGCCGGCTTGCTGAATGTAGTAGGCATGAGGATTGTCGTCTACTTCATAAGCTATCTCGTTCACACGTGGGAGCGGATGGAGAATCTTCATATTTGGCTTAGCATTCTTGATAATATCGTTGTTGAGCACGTAGACATTCTTCACGCGCTCGTATTCCATCAAATCAGAGAAGCGCTCTTTTTGCACGCGTGTCATGTAAATAATATCCGCATCAGCAACCACCTTGTCGTTAAATGCCGTATGCTCTGTGTATTTAATGCCGTGTTCCTTGCAATAAATCTTGTACTCATTCGGCATAGCCAGTTCCTTGGGTGCCACAAAGTGGAACGTCGGATTAAAGTGGCGCATTGCCATAATGAGCGAGTGCACAGTACGGCCGTATTTCAAGTCACCGACAAGATAAATATTCAGATTGTCTAAGGTCCCTTGGGTCTTGTAGATTGAATAAAGGTCAAGCATACACTGGCTTGGGTGTTGGTGAGCTCCGTCGCCAGCATTGACAATAGGAATGGGAGCGACCTCAGAGGCGTATTGTGCCGCGCCTTCAATATAGTGGCGCATAACAATCACGTCGGCATAATTGCTGACCATGAGAATAGTATCTTTAAGAGTCTCTCCTTTTGTTCCGCTTGTGATTTTCGGGTCAGCAAAGCCGATAACCCTGGCGCCGAGACGATTGGCAGCCGTTTCAAAACTAAGCCGTGTGCGCGTGGAAGGTTCAAAGAAAAGTGTAGCTACGACCTTGCCCTTGAGGATTTCCCTATTAGGGTGTTTTTCAAACTCTTGCGCCATCTCAATCATGTAAAGAATCTTCTCCCGAGAGAGGTCGGCAATCGTCACAAAGTTATGATTTTCCATTACTCCAAGATTTATTATCATAAAATCGTGCGCTAAGTTACGCATAATTTTCGATTAAATGACGATATTTCAAAGAAAAATTGTATTTTTGCCTACAAATTCATGAATATGAGAAAAGCAGTTGTTAGTTTTTTGTGGAAATTGCTACTAGGTGTTGTCTTGATAGTCCTTCTGTGTTTCATAGCAATGTGGAATGGATGGATAGGATATATGCCCCCCATAGAGGATTTGCAGAACCCGATTAGTCGTTACGCCTCGCAGATATACTCGAGTGACGGCCAGGTTATGGGAACATGGAATTTTAATCGCGAGAACCGTGTGATGGTAGATTACAAAAGCCTTACACCAGATTTGGTGCATGCATTGGTAGCTACAGAAGACGAGCGATTCTATGAGCATTCAGGCATTGATTTTATAGCATTAGGGCGCGCAATCGTGAAGCGCGGTTTTTTGCGCCAGGCAAGTGCCGGAGGCGGCTCGACGATAACACAGCAGTTGGCTAAGCAACTCTATTCGGAAACGGCACACTCAACTTTGGAACGACTGATTCAGAAACCGGTAGAGTGGGTCATTGCTATTAAATTGGAGCGTCATTACACGAAAGAGGAGATCATTACGATGTATTTGAACTACTTCGATTTCCTTCACAATGCAGTTGGAATTAAGACGGCAAGCAACACCTATTATAATAAGGAACCTAAGGATTTAACTTTGAATGAAAGCGCGACGCTGATAGGTTTGTGCAAGAATCCCTCGTATTTCAATCCCGTCCGATATCCAGATCGTGCCCGTGAGCGTCGGAATGTGGTGCTTACACAGATGTACAAGAAAGGTTATCTCAACCGCGGGCAGTATTTGGCAGCCGTCGACGAGAAGTTGGAGTTGAACTTCCATCGTACTGACCACAAAGACGGCCGTGCTACTTATTTCCGAGAGTTCTTGCGCCAGTACATTAGTGCAAAACTACCCAATAGGTCTGATTATCCCGCATGGAATAAAAACCAATATGTGATTGACTCAATTGCATGGGCCAATGATCCTTTGTACGGCTGGTGCAATAAGAATAAGAAAAAGAATGGTGAGAACTACAATGTCTATACTGATGGTTTGAAAATCTATACCACCATTGACTCACGTATGCAGAAATATGCGGAAGAGGCTGTTTACCAGCATGTTGCCAAGAATCTGCAACCCAAGTTTACGGCAGAGAATCGTAAAAAGCCCAATGCGCCTTTTACTGATGCACTTACACCAGCTCAGGTAAAGAGTATCCTGAACCGATCTATGCAACAAAGCGACCGTTATAGGGCAATGAAAGCAGCAGGCGCTTCTGAGGAGGATATAGTAAAGGCTTTCAACACTCGCACAGAGATGACAGTTTTTACCTATCACGGTGATTTGGATACCATTATGACACCTATGGATTCCATCCGTTATTACAAGTCATTCTTGCGTTCAGGTTTTATGAGTATGGACCCGAAGACAGGAGCTGTAAAGGCTTATGTGGGCGGACTTGATTACACACATTTTATGTACGATATGGTGATGGGTGGCCGCAGACAAGTAGGCTCTACCATTAAGCCTTTCCTCTATGCACTGGGTATGGAAAATGGAATGTCTCCGTGTGACTATGCGCCTAATGTACAGAAAACTTATATTGTGGCTGGTAAGCCGTGGACACCACGTAATGCCGGGCATAGCCGCTATGGTCAGATGGTTACGCTGAAATGGGGCTTGGCTCAATCGAACAACTGGATTTCCGCCTATGTGTTAAGTCGCTTGAATACTGATGATTTTGTTCGCATGCTACATGAGTTCGGTATTAACTCACCAGATATCCATTCTTCTTTATCGTTGTGTTTGGGACCGTGTGATGTAAGTGTGGGTGAGATGGTTAGTGCATACACGACCTTCGCAAATCACGGAATTCATTGTTCACCAATGTTTGTCAGTAAGATAGAGGATAATGAGGGTAACGTTATTGCTACATTCCAGCCACGCATGAATGAGGTGATCAGCGAAGAGAGTGCAAATAAAATGATTGAGATGCTGAAAGGAGTCGTTGAAAACGGTACTGCTGGACGCATGCGCTTCAGGTATAAGTTGGAATGCGAGATGGGAGCAAAGACAGGTACTACTAACCGCAATAGTGACGCTTGGTTTATGGGATTTACGCCAGAGTTAGTTAGTGGCTGCTGGGTTGGTGGCGAGGACCGCGACATCCATTTCGACTCAATGTCTATGGGGCAAGGTGCGACGATGGCATTGCCTATATGGGCTTACTACATGCAAAAAGTCTTTGCTGACCGTTCTTTGGGATATGATCCAGACGCTAAGTTTGACTTGCCAGAGGATTATAATCCTTGTGCACAAACTAAGGAGGATATAGAATACAATATTGAAGAGGTTTATGAATAAATATAGAAGTTTATGAACAAAGAAAGAGGTTGGCAACACCAACCTCTTTCTTTGCTTTAAACTCTCACATCATTATATTATTCATTTATTTATTGAATAAATCTGTAACTTGTTGTTTTACAAAATCATTCTTAAATAAACGCTACTGTTAGACCCGCCATAACAATGCTTACCATAGACATCAGCTTAATCAAAATGTTGAGCGAAGGTCCACTCGTGTCTTTAAACGGGTCACCAACAGTGTCGCCAACAATTGTAGCCTTATGGGCAAACGAGCCTTTTCCGCCGAAGTTGCCTTCCTCAATATTCTTCTTGGCATTATCCCAAGCTCCGCCAGCGTTGGCCATGAATACAGCTAAGGTAAAGCCACCAGCTAGTCCACCAACCAACAAGCCCAAAACTCCTGCTACACCTAAGACACAGCCTACTATGATAGGAATGATAATAGCCAAAACGGATGGGAATATCATCTCGTGCTGGGCTGCACGTGTAGAGATTTCTACGCAAGAACCATAGTCAGGAGTAGCTTTTCCCTCGAGGATTCCTGCAATCTCGCGGAACTGGCGACGTACTTCCTCCACCATCTTTTGGGCAGCTCTTCCGACAGCCTCCATAGTAAGTCCGCAGAATAAGAATGCTGCCATCGCACCGATGAATGCTCCGACAAGCACTTTTGGATTCATAAGGTTCACTTGGAAGAATTCCATAAAGTCAGGCATGGTTGCTGTTGTCGGGTCGAACATCTTCTGGGTAAGCGGATGAATGAACTCTTGTCCACTTTCCATGGCACGAATCATCGCGATCTTAATCTCCTCAATGTAAGAGGCAAGCAGGGCAAGTGCGGTGAGTGCTGCAGAACCGATGGCAAATCCCTTACCGGTAGCTGCTGTAGTATTTCCAAGCGCGTCGAGTGCATCGGTTCGGTGACGAACTTCCTCACCCAGTTCGCTCATCTCAGCATTACCTCCGGCATTGTCGGCAATGGGGCCGTAAGCATCGGTGGCAAGCGTGATGCCAAGTGTCGAAAGCATACCAACGGCAGCAATACCAATACCATAAAGACCATGGGAGATACTTTCTGCACTCATGGTGAGGTCGAATCCGTTTGCACACATGTAACTGAGCAAGATGGCAACGCCGATTGTCAATACCGGAATGCATGTTGAGATCATTCCTGTGCCTATACCTTTAATAATAACTGTAGCAGAGCCGGTGAGGCCAGCCTCTGAGATTTTCTGAGTAGGCTTGTAGCTGTGAGATGTATAGTATTCTGTAGCCTGCCCGATGATAACACCGGCAGCAAGACCCGTGATGACTGAGAATGAAAGACCTAACCAGTTGTCGATGCCGAGCAAATAGAGAATAACAATGGCTGCAACGGCAATGAGCACGGCAGCAACATTGGTTCCCAATGAGAGCGAGTGGAGGAGATCCTTCATGGTGGCACCTTCTTTAGTTCGCACAAGGAAAATGCCCATAAGTGACAGGAACACGCCTACTGCTGCAATGAGCATGGGGGCAATAACGGCTCGCATCTGCATGTCGCCGCTCATCGAGAACGCTGTGGCGCCAAGAGCAGCTGTTGAGAGTATCGAACCGCAATAGCTCTCATAGAGATCGGCACCCATTCCGGCAACGTCACCCACGTTGTCACCCACATTGTCGGCAATGGTTGCAGGGTTACGCGGGTCATCCTCTGGGATATCTGCCTCAACCTTTCCCACAATGTCAGCTCCAACATCAGCAGCTTTCGTATAGATACCACCTCCGACACGAGCGAAAAGAGCCTGTGTAGACGCACCCATACCGAAGGTCAGCATGGTGGTTGTGATCGTTACTAGTGCCATGTTATCGCCATGATAGAAGTGACTCAACACCAAGAACCAGATAGCAATGTCGAGAAGTCCAAGACCTACAACGGTGAGTCCCATAACAGCTCCCGAACGGAAAGCGATTTTCAGACCGCCGTCAAGGCTCTGGCGCGCTGCATTTGCGGTACGGGCAGAGGCGTAGGTCGCTGTCTTCATTCCGAAGAATCCTGCTAGTCCAGAGAAGAATCCACCCGTGAGGAAAGCGAATGGTACCCAAGGGTTTTGTACGCCAAGCACATAAGCCATAAAGGCGAAGATGATGGCTAGAACGATAAACACATAGAGTACAACTTTGTACTGCTGTTTGAGATAGGCCATGGCGCCTTTGCGCACATGGCTGGCAATTTCTGCCATACGAGGCGTACCTTCGCTCTCCTTAATCATCTGTGTGAAGAAGAACCAGGCCATCGCCAAGGCTACAACCGATGCTATCGGCACGAGCCAGAATACTGATGGAATGATCATTTTTATATAACTGTATGTAATACTTAATAATGCAAGGAGCATGACAGGTACTGATGTGTATCATCGTCATACTCCCTCAAAAACAATATCCGTTTTAATATTTCAAAATTACATGCTCAGAAACGGAAATCGAGTTCTGCAGTAAACATGTTGTAGCTGTGATTGTCGCTGGCAATGGTCTTGTCATTTACGCGAGCATACTCAGCATGAAGCTCCAGGTTCTTCGTGAAGAAATAGTTTAAGCCGCATTCGTATGATGTCTTTGCGGAACTCCACTCCTTTGCTACACGATAAGTCTGATAGCGGGCTTTGGCATGCAACTTCGACTTGATGACGGGCACGATGCCGAATACATACCAACCATCGGCCTTGTCACCGTAGGCCTCACTTTTTCCCAAACCTTGTGAATGAAGATACTCTGTACGGAAGGTGAATTCATCCTTGTCATATTCTGCAGAGAGACAATAGCGGTTGTTCCTGACGCTCTCCAATGTGGCAGTTCTACCGTCCAACAGTGTCATGTTCATGCTTCCATGCGTACCAGTCCATCCAAAAGCGCCTATACGTACTCCCTGGATTGGCATCACCCACAAGCCGCCGATGATATCCTTCTTATTGTCTGCGTCTTTCTTGTTGACTCCCTCACCGTTATATACACCTATTTGATAATGGAGTAGCTTCCGACCGCTAGCGTTAGGCAGGACATCACCGGAAACCTGGATACCAATGTCGCGGCCTCCGCTGGATTTCTCGCCAGTTCTGTCACCAAATCCAGAAAGGTTGTTAATAACGTCAGCATAAGCACGCCAGCCCTGAGTGATGGGATGGGTGGGGTTCTCAAATGTGAAGCAACGCTTAAACTGTCCGACGCGAACCTTAAACTCTGGATATTTCCTCCACTCTGCATAGAGGTCTACGAGCTGTACGGTAGGTTCAGCCGGACCCTTTAAGTTTGTTCCTTGAATCTGGGCTCGCCAGTCGAAGTCGCCGATCTTACCGTCTAGTATGAAACGAGCCAATCGCAGGTTGAAGGTGTTCGACTCATGATCTTCCTGATCCTGACCTTGATACTGTAGCATGCCGTAGCCGCTGAACTTAATAGTATCGTACCATTTCTTCGCTTTTTCTTGTGCACTGGCTCCGAGAGATACAAACATCACGAGCAGCACGATTGTCATTCTCTTTTTCATGGTTTTCGTGTAAAATTAATACAAGTGTTAATTATTTCTTTATTTAATTGCAAAGATAATAAATAATAATGAAACCTCCAAATTTTGCGAGGAAGTTTTTTGTCCCTGTTAGTAAGTCTGTACAGCCGGCTAGTGTTGAAGAGTCGGTTGTTCGTCCATATTGAGATTGTGTCTGTGTCTGGAGTGCTCTACCTTCGAGGAGACCCACAATTGTTCGCAATCAATAAATATACCCTTTAGGAAGC
This sequence comes from Prevotella sp., assembly GCA_016291595.1. Classification (GTDB taxonomy): domain Bacteria; phylum Bacteroidota; class Bacteroidia; order Bacteroidales; family Bacteroidaceae; genus Prevotella. Next base: position 4,843 of record JAEEXN010000015.1, on the reverse strand, counting down.
TGAAGTTGCCCTCTGTGATGCTAGAGTTGCCTTCTATGAGGCTAATGATTTCCTCCAGAAAGCTAAGCATTCAGGGAGACGAATGGTGGTGAGTAGAATGTTTACCTACAGACTGTGAGAATGTTATGGCATAAGCGTGTTGATTCTCAATATTAGGATTGAATAGAATAGTCAACGCACAAGAATTTTTCAATAGTAAACATCTTACGTTGCATTCGGTATAATCAGTTGAATGTTAACGAATTACAGGCGAGACGTTTGTGAACATATGTCACACCTATGCCTTATTATAATTAACGTAAATTCGCGAATTCACGTTAAATCAATAAAATAAAACCGGAGTGGGGGTATTTGTCTGCCCGTTAAGAGTTTTGCTCGAGTAGCACTACGTTTTCCACATGAGGTGTATGGGGGAACATGTCTACCGGCTGAACCTTGCAAATCCGGTATTGGCTGCAGAGCAGTTCTAAATCGCGCGCCTGTGTTGCGGGGTTGCAGCTTACGTAGACAATGCGCATTGGTGCGGCGCGTAGGATAGTCTGCACCACGTCCGGATGCATGCCAGCCCTAGGTGGGTCTGTGATGATGATGTCGGGACGTCCATGGGCAGCAATGAAGTCGTCGGTGAGAATGTCCTTCATGTCGCCGGCATAGAAAAAAGTATTGTTGATGTGGTTTACTTCAGAGTTTACCTTGGCATCCTCAATAGCCTCTGGAACATACTCAATACCGATGACTTTGGAAGCTCTGGATGCAACAAAATTTGCAATGGTGCCAGTGCCAGTGTACAGGTCGTAGACGGTTGGTTGGGTCTTTGTCTTGAAATCATCGTTATCTGTTCCGAATGCGAACTTGCGAACCACGCTGTACAAGAGGTATGCTTGCTCAGTGTTCGTTTGATAGAAACTTTTGGGTCCCACCTTGAAGCACAGGTTCTCCATCGTTTCGTATATATGGTCTTTACCGCTGTAAAGTTGTATTTCAAGATCTCCGAATGTGTCGTTACATTTCTGATTGTCAACCCAAAGTAATGAACTGATTTGCTGAAATTTGTCTGCAATATGTTTAAGTAAAGCAAAAGACTTTTGTTGGCTGTCTTCTTCCTCGAAATGAAACTGAATAAGCACCATCCACTCGCCCGTGTTTGAATTACGAATCATCACATCGCGCAATAGGCCAGTCTGGGCTCGTAAGTCGAAGAAAGAGATATTGTTGGCAACGGCATATTTAAATATCTCATTGCGGATTTCGTTTTGCAGGTTGTCCATCAGATGACAGCAGTTGATAGGCAATATCTTATCAAATGCCCCGGTGATGTGAAAGCCCAATGCGTCGCGCTGAAATTCCCGTCCGCTCTCAATCTCCTCTTTCGTTAGGTATCGGCGGTTGGAGGCGCCAAAGTCGAGTTTGTTGCGGTATTCTTTCGTCTTAACAGAGCCAAGGATGGGCAAGAAAGACACGCCTCGTCCATCTGTTGAGCCAGGCTGTGGCAGCTGCAAGTGACCGATACGAGTTAGTTGGTCATATACCTGCTTTTGTTTCATCGCCAGTTGTGCCTCATAGGGTAAGTTCTGCCATTTGCAACCTCCACATATTCCAAAGTGCTCGCAGAATGGTTTTTCGCGTACATTACTATATTTATTAAAACGTACCACCTCAGCTTCCATGAAGCTATGCTTCTTGCGCCGAACTTGCAGGTCTACTACGTCGCCTGGCACACAATAAGGTACGAACACAACCATTTGAGTGTCCTCGGTTTGCCCATCGTGGGCTGGAATGGTGATACGAGCAAGTGATTTTCCCTCTGCCGCGCAGTCGGTGATAGTTATATTCTTTAGAATGGGCAGTGCTTTCTTCTTTCTGTTCATTTTCATTAAAAACTATTTGGCTACAAAGTTATGCAATTCTTTTGAGAAACGGTCACAACGCTATGTGAATAATATAAAAAAGAGAAAATTGTAACTTGAACATATCAATTTTTAAACTAAATATTTGGCTATATCGCAAGAAAGTTGTAACTTTGCCAAATCGAATACTAAATAAACATTCACAAATATTAAACAAAAATGAGCGAAAAAAGAGTCTATCTCTTCGGTAACGGAAAGGCCGAAGGAAATGCTAAAATGCGTGAGGAACTCGGTGGTAAGGGTGCAAACCTTGCTGAAATGAACCTAATTGGTGTTCCTGTTCCTCCTGGTTTCACAATCACAACAGACTGCTGTAACGAGTATTACAAGGTTGGGCAGGAGAAAATCATGGAGCTCCTCAGCGACGATGTAATGGCTGCAGTAAAGCACATCGAGGTGCTGATGAACAGCAAGTTCGGCGATAAGGAGAATCCTCTGCTTGTTTCTGTTCGTTCTGGTGCACGTGCTTCTATGCCTGGTATGATGGACACAATCTTGAATTTGGGTCTAAACGACGAGGTTGCCGAGGGTATGGTGAAGAAAACCAACAATCCTCACTTCGTTTATGACTCTTATCGTCGTTTTGTACAGATGTACGGTGATGTAGTTCTCGAGATGAAGCCTGTCAACAAGGAAGATATCGACCCGTTTGAGGAGATTATTGAAGGCGTGAAAAAGGAGAGCGGTGTTGTGCTCGATAAAGACCTCTCTGTTGAGGACTTGAAGAAACTGGTTAAATTGTTCAAGGCCGCTATTAAAGAGCGTACTGGAAAAGACTTCCCCGACGATCCTATCGAGCAGCTCTGGGGCGCTATCTGTGCCGTGTTCCGCAGCTGGATGAACGAGCGCGCAATCCTGTATCGTAAGATGGAAGGCATCCCCGACGAGTGGGGTACAGCTGTTAGCGTGATGGCTATGGTCTTTGGTAACATGGGCGATACCTCAGCCACAGGTGTGTGCTTCAGCCGCGATGCAGCAAACGGAGAAAATGTGTTCAATGGTGAGTATCTTGTTAACGCTCAGGGTGAGGATGTCGTTGCCGGTATTCGCACGCCTCAGCAGATTACCAAACTTGGTTCCCAGCGTTGGGCTGAACGGGCAGGCATTTCTGAGGAAGAACGCGCTGAGAAGTATCCTTCAATGGAAGAGGCCATGCCTGAGATTTATGCTCAGTTAAATGGCATTCAGGAGAAACTGGAGGAGCACTATCGCGACATGCAGGATATGGAGTTTACTGTACAAGAAGGTAAACTTTGGTTCCTTCAGACTCGTAATGGTAAGCGCACGGGTGCTGCTATGGTAAAAATAGCTATTGACCTGCTTCATGAGGGTAAGATTGATGAAAAGACAGCCATCATGCGTTGTGAGCCTCAGAAACTTGACGAGTTGCTTCACCCGGTTTTCGACAAGATAGCACTTGCAAAAGCAAAAGTGATTGCTCAGGGTCTTCCAGCATCTCCTGGCGCAGCTTGTGGTCAAATTGTTTTCCATGCTGATGACGCTCAAGTTTGGCATGAGGATGGCCACAAGGTGGTTCTTGTTCGTATCGAGACCTCTCCTGAAGACCTTGCCGGTATGTCTGCCGCTGAAGGTATTCTGACTGCTCGTGGAGGTATGACCTCACACGCAGCTGTGGTTGCTCGTGGTATGGGTAAGTGTTGCGTTTCTGGTGTAGGTGCCCTTAACGTCAGCTACAAAGATAAGACCGTTGAGATAGACGGCGTAGTATATAAAGAAGGTGACTTTATTTCATTGAACGGCTCTACAGGTCAGGTATATGCTGGCGAGGTTCCCACCAAGGCTGCTGAGCTTTCTGGAGACTTTAAGGAGTTAATGGATCTCTGCGACAAATACACCAAACTTTTGGTTCGTACCAATGCTGATACCCCACATGATGCACAGGTTGCACGCAACTTCGGCGCACAAGGTATTGGTCTTACACGTACTGAGCACATGTTCTTCGAGGATAAGAAGATCATTGCTATGCGTGAGATGATTCTAGCCGATAGCGTTGCAGGACGTGAGAAGGCTCTTGAAAAACTGCTTCCATACCAGAAAGCTGATTTCAAGGGAATCCTTGAAGCTATGGATGGACTGCCCGTAAATATTCGTCTGCTTGATCCGCCTCTCCACGAGTTTGTTCCACATGATCTTGCCGGACAACAGGTAATGGCTGATGAGATGGGCGTATCGCTTGAGACCATCCAGCGCCGTGTTGAGTCATTGGCAGAGAATAACCCAATGCTGGGTCATCGTGGATGCCGTTTGGGTATCACTTTCCCCGAAATTACAGCCATGCAGACAAAGGCTATCCTCGGTGCAGCCTGTGAGCTGAAACTTGAAGGAAAGAACCCGATGCCAGAAATCATGGTTCCGCTGATTGGTACTCTTTATGAGTTGAAGCAGCAGAAGGACATCATTCAATATGCAGCCAAGGAAGTTTTCATGGAATACGGAATTGAAGTTGAGTTTGAGATTGGTACAATGATTGAGATACCACGTGCTGCCTTGACAGCAGACCGTATCGCTACAGAGGCTCAGTACTTCTCATTCGGTACTAATGACTTAACTCAGATGACTTTTGGATACAGCCGTGACGATATTGCTTCATTCTTACCTGTATATCTCGATAAGAAGATTCTGAAGGTTGACCCATTCCAGGTGCTCGACCAGAAGGGTGTTGGTAAGCTTATCAAGTATGCTGTACGTGAGGGCCGCTCAGTTCGTCCTGATCTTCGTTGTGGAATCTGCGGCGAGCACGGTGGTGAACCCAGTTCGGTGAAGTTCTGCGCAAAGATTGGAATGAACTATGCTTCATGCTCTCCATTCCGTGTACCTATTGCACGTCTTGCAGCCGCGCAGGCTGCTGTAGAGGAATAAACGACAGAATGCTGATAATTAGTGAAATACGAGGCAAGGACTTGGAAAACAGGTTC
>JAEEXN010000097.1 GCA_016291595.1 Prevotella sp. | reverse complement strand
CACCATCGTTTACAACGTAAACCACAAGACTCTGACTCCTGCTGATACCGTTATCTCAGCTGCTTCTTGCACAACAAACTGCTTGGCTCCTATGACCAAGGCTCTGAATGATTTCGCTGCTATCCAGAGCGGTATCATGACAACCGTACACGCTTACACTGGCGACCAGATGATTCTCGATGGTCCTCAGCGCAAGGGTGATGTTCAGCGCGCTCGTGCTGGTGCCCAGAACATCGTTCCTAACTCAACAGGTGCAGCCAAGGCTATCGGTCTGGTTATCCCTGAGCTGAATGGTAAGCTGATTGGTGCTGCCCAGCGCGTTCCGACTCCTACAGGTTCTACCACCATCCTGCACGCTGTTGTTAAGGGTGAGGTAACTGTTGAGGACATCAACGCTGCCATGAAGGCTGCTGCCAACGAGAGCTTCGGTTACACTGAGGAGAAGCTGGTTTCTAGCGACATTATCGGTATGAAGTTCGGTTCGCTGTTCGATGCTAACCAGACAATGGTTTCTAAGATTGGTGACGGCAACTCTCTCGTTCAGGTTGTTGCTTGGTACGACAATGAGAACTCTTACACTTCTCAGATGGTTCGCACCATTAAGTACCTCGCCGAGCTCAAATAAGCAGCGAGTACAGACGAGTTGACCAAGTCAACCATTTAATAAAAGGCCGTCCGATTTCCGTCGGATGGCCTTTTTTGTATCGTTATCTACTTGAAAAACAATATTTTTTGCCTCAATTCTTTGGAAAGCCAAATAATATTTTTATTTTTGCATTGTGTTCCTGAAAGATAATGTTGTTTGTAAAAAATTGTGTTATGGAAAGAACAATCAGTATCATTTGCATTTTATTTGCCTTATTGACAGGTAATTTGCCTTTGTCGGCTCAGTATGTAACAAAAGAGGTGGCCAAAGAGAAAGCCAATGCTTTCCTAAGTCGGTCTGCCAACTCGCCATCAGCGGTAAGAAAAGCCCCGCGCAAGGCTCCAGTGCTGACTCTTGCCAACAATCGCGATGAGTTCTACGTTTTCAACGACCAAGCCAACGGCGGCTATGTGGTCGTCAGTGGTGAGGAACGAATGCCCGACGTGCTTGCCTACTCTTACGATAGTCATTTCGATGCCGACAATATGCCCTGCAATATGCGGGCATGGATGGAAAAATATGCCGCGCAGGTGCAGTATCTTAGGACACACCCGGAAGTGCCGGCCGCACGAAAGACGGAATCGGAAAGGAAAAATGTCAGTCCGTTACTGACATGCTGGTTTAATCAGAATTATCCTTATAACAACAAATGTCCCGAAGTGGATGGAGAGCATTGCCTTACTGGTTGTACGGCTACGGCTATGGCGCAAATCATGCACTATTGGCAATGGCCCAAGCAGACCACGGCTGTTATTCCTTCCTATAAAAATTCTTTAGAGAATGCAGTGCCGGAGATTCCCGTTACAACCATTGATTGGGGAAACATATTGGAGAAATATACACTCACATATAATCCTTCTATCAAAGATGGGGAATTTGTGATGGAAATTATTGATAATTTTAGTGAGGAGCAGGCTGATGCCATCTCCACTTTGATGCAACTCTGTGGGTCGTCCGTTTCTATGAACTATGGACTGGATGCAAGTTCGGCAGCGCCTGGATTATCTATCAGCGCATATCGTCAATATTTTGACTATACTGATATGCTCACTTATTGTCTTCGTTGGCTTTTCAAGTCTGACGAGTGGGAACAGCTCATTTATGACGAGTTGAATGATGGACGCCCCATACAATATGGTGCTATGGCTACTGGATATGGTCATACGTTTGTCTTAGACGGCTATGAGAATGGCTATTTCCATGCAAATTGGGGATGGGGAGGTACTGAATCATACGTATCGATGTACAGTACAGAAGGATGGTACGGATATGATTCTTATGACGATGCCATCATCGGAATCCAGCCTGCATATCCAGATAGTCCAATTAGATATGCCGCATTCGATAATGGAATCATGACCTTGTATTTTGACAAGGAGAAGGACAATCGTCCTGGAACCATACTGCCTAACAAGGCAGAGTGGACAAATTATAAAGAGGAGATAACGGAGTGTGTCATCGATCCGTCGTTTGCCAATTATCGACCAAGCAATTTGGGTGAGCTTTTCGCAGGATGGAAAAATTTGAAATCCATCAAGGGATTGGAGTATTTGAATACGGAGAGAGTGACGAGTATGAATCAGATGTTCTCTGGCTGTTCTAATCTATCGAGCCTTGATGTGAGTGGTTTTAAGACGGACAGAGTGAAGGATATGTTTTCTATGTTCAAAGGCTGCTCCAGCCTGACGAGCCTTGATGTGAGCGGTTTCAAGACGGATCATGTAACGTATCTGTCTGAGATGTTCAATGGTTGTTATAATCTGACGAGCCTTGATGTGAGTGGCTTCAAAACGGATCAAGTGACAGATATGAACTCCATGTTCTGTTTTTGTTCCAACTTGACGACGATTTATGCAAGTGAGCTTTGGGATATGACGAATGTGACAAGTTCCACCGCAATGTTTCACGATTGTACCAAACTTGTCGGTGGAGCAGGAACGACTTTTGACTGGAACTACGTGGATGGCGATTTTGCCCATATCGACGGCGGACCAAGTAATCCTGGGTATTTCACCTTGAAAGAGTCTTCAGGCATTGCGGCTCCTTTATCAATTGGCGAGAGGCCGTTGGATATGTATAATCTCGGCGGTGTGAAAGTAAAGAGTGCGAAACAGGGTGCCTACGGACTGCCATCTGGGCTGTATATCATCAACAAAAAGAAGGTTCTCGTGAAATAGTCGTTTCTTGTCAGTTGTTTCGAAAAAATTGAATTGCCGAAATCTATGAAGAAAGTAATAACGATGCTCGTCATCCTCGTTTCAGTAATTGGAAATGCCCAGACGTACACGAATGAGTACCCCAAAGAGCTGACACGTCTTGCAGAGAAGTGGGTGAAAAAGGGCGAATGGCGCAACGGCTTCACCAAAGCGTCACCTGCACCAACAGTCAATCTGGTGGAGTTTTATATTCAGTACCAGAGGAATCCAAAGCAATGGCAGGCTTTATTCAAATGGTTGCAGGAGACTGACTTGCTGGCTATTCCTGCAGGTCGCACACCTATTCCTGGAACAACACTCACCGTCAGTGTGGAAGATGGTGACAACTGGTGCTCACAAGACAATCTGCGACAGGGCAAGGGTAGTGAGAGCCACTATCAGAAGATTGATTTCATGTATGTTGTCAGTGGTACCGAGGGGTTCTGTCGCCTCGACCATGAGACCTCACGACCTCTTGCCGACTACAAGCCAGATCGATTGGAATACGCTTTCGAGTACGACCGACTGCAACAGTTCACCTCCATCCCCGGAACTTTTAATATGATGTTTCCTTGCGACTGGCATGTGGCCAAGGTGAAAACCACAGCCGACAGTCAGCGGCTACGAGTGCTGGTCATCAAGGTGGACTATCTATTATAATAGGTAGAACCTTATGGCCACGTCAACTAAGAAAACATCACGGCTATGCAGATGATAACAATACTTGGCCCAACAGCAAGCGGAAAGACCAGTCTGGCTGCTGCGTTGGCAGTGGAACTCCATCGAAACGGGCAAGAGGCGGAGATCCTGAGCGCAGACTCGCGGCAGGTGTACCGAGGCATGGACATTGGCACGGGGAAGGACTTGGCTGATTATGAAGTTGGCGGCTATCAGGTTCCTTATCATCTAATTGACATTTGTGAGCCGGGAACCAAATATAACCTTTTCCAGTATCAGCAGGATTTCTTCGATGCCTATGAGGACATACGGGCAAGGGGGGCGATGCCGATACTCTGTGGCGGGACTGGGCTCTATATCGAGGCGGTGCTGAAAGGCTATCATCTTTCGCCTGTCCCTCAGAATCAGGAGTTGCGTGACCGTCTGGAGGGGAAGAGTCTGGAGGAACTGACCGTGATGCTTCAAGGGTTGAAGGAGAAAAACGGGTCGGTGATGCACAATAAGACCGATGTGGACTCCGCCCAGAGGGCCATTCGTGCCATTGAGATTGAAACCTATAACATAGAGCATCCGATGCCGTTGCGGGAACTGCCCGCCGTCAAATCGACAGTCTTTGGCGTGCACATTGACCGTGACCTGCGCCGTGAAAAGATAACCCGTCGCCTGAAAGCACGTCTGGAAGAAGGAATGGTGGAGGAGATACGGAGACTGCTCGACCGTGGAATCCCTGCGGAGAACCTGCTCTATTACGGACTTGAATACAAGTATGTAACTGAATACGTTATCGGCAAGACCACTTTCGACGAGATGTTTAGTCAGTTGGAGATAGCCATCCACCAGTTCGCCAAGCGGCAAATGACTTGGTTCCGAGGCATGGAACGGCGGGGATTTACTATCCACTGGATTGACGCAGCCCTTCCCATGGATGAAAAGGTAGAGCGTATTCTCGAACTGAACTCAACCGTTAACTCATAACTCTCAACTTATAACTCCTAACTATTAATAACGTGGTGAATACAGAATTTGGAAATCGTTGGGGCATCTTGTATTGTCCTAAGCACGGCAAGGCTAATCGTTGGAAAAAGATAGAGAAATGCCTGAAGGATAATGGCATCAGTTACGACTTTGTGCAAAGCGAGAGTACAGGCAGCGTGGAGCGTCTGATGCGCATGCTCATCAATAATGGCTATAAGACCATCGTTCTGGTTGGTGGCGACTCTGCCCTCAACGATGCCGTGAATTGTCTGATGGAAGTTGAGCCTGAGGTTCGCGATACCATAGCCCTTGGGGTAATCCCCAATGGTCTGATTAACGATTTCGCCCGCTATTGGGGATTTCGCGAGAGTGATATCGAGCAGACAGTAGCATGGCTGAACCAACGTCGCATACGCAGAGTCGACTTAGGTTGTATCCGCTATGTCAATAAAGATGGAGACCGTTGCCGCCGCTATTTCCTCAACTGTGTGAATATCGGTCTTACCGCGTCTATCATGAACCTGCGTCGCCGAACCCGTCGTCTGTTAGGCTCGCAAACGCTTTCGTTCGTGATATCGTCTTTGTTACTGTTGTTCCAGCGCATGGAGTATAAGGTGCGTATGCGCATCAATAATGATGTGGTCAACCGGAAGGTGATGACCGTATGCATAGGTAGTGGAAGCGGATACGGACAGACACCCAATGCTGTGCCCTACAACGGATTGTTGGATGTATCAGTGGTTTATCATCCCAAAGTGTTCCAGTTGTTTGGTGGTATCTATCTGTTATTGACTGGAAAGTTTCTCAATCACAAGCGTGTACATCCTTACCGCACATCAGAAGTGACTGTTGAGGAAGCCCGTCATGCCCTTGTTAGTTGTGACGGACGACTAATGGGAACTCCTGAAGGAGAGTTCAAGGTGACAGTGGTTCAAGAAGTTATAAATTTCATGATTCCAGGCTAATAGGAACAGGAATCATGATGATGTGTTACGCTTTGCGGTTATCTATCCCATACTTGAGATTCTGCGAAGCTCATCCTCTTGCACGATTTTGATTCTTCTGCCATCGATGGCGACAAGCTTCTCAGATGCGAAAGCAGATAGAGTACGTATCGCATTGCTGGTTGTCATGTTAGAGAGATTTGCCAAGTCCTCGCGGCTAAGAAAGACGCTCAATGTAGAACCATCACCCTCAACACCATAATTCTCTTTCAAAAATAACAGCGACTCTGCCAGTCTTCCACGGATGTGTTTCTGTGTCAAATTGACTAAACGTGTATCAGAATCGCCTAACATTTTTGCGAGATTGCGAATCAAATAGATACTAATGCTTGGATTCTCCCTCATAAACTGTTCTACGAGGTTCAAAGGTATCATAACAATAGTGCTTGGCTCAAGTGCCATTGCCGATGCCTTATATGGCTCGTGAGCAAGAAAGGCTCTGTATCCGAACAGTTCAATGGGTTTTACAGCCCGAATAATCTGGTAGTGCCCCACACCATCTTTATATACTTTTACTTTTCCTGTTATGAGGCACATCATCCAATTAGGTGTGTCGTCTTCCCTGAATATAATCTCATTCTTCTTGAACTGTTCCACGCGCATGCTTGACTTCAATGTGTTACATTGTGTTTCAGTCAACGGGCCCCACATGTCGCATAACATGTGTAATATGTCATCATTTTGGATATTCGTTATGTTAGCCATTTTTTACTCTCTACCTTTATCTTAATGCAAAAATACTGCTTTTTGTCGATATAGCTGTACATTTTGGGCGTTTTTTATGTTTTGTAATATAAAAAATGCTCATTAAGTGATAAAAACAAACTAATTATTTTGTTGAGCGGGTAAAATTTACTAACTTTACGCAGCAATTCAAGTATTTCATGAAAGACAATGCTTTGTTTTGACTATGAGAAATTAAACATTGATTAAAACCTTAATAGAGTAACTATGAGTTATTTAAAATTCGAGAAAGCTCCGATGACGAATCTGCAGGACTCGCTGCCAAGAGAGTTGCTTCGCACCAACCGTTCTGGCGCCTATTCCTGTAGCACCATTGTCGACTGTAATACTCGAAAGTATCACGGATTGCTCGTGGTGCCGGTTCCTGAACTGGACGACGAGAATCATGTGCTGCTATCGAGTCTCGATGTTACAGTCATCCAACATGGTGCAGAGTTTAATCTGGGCTTACACAAGTATCAGGGCAACAATTTCAGCCCGAAAGGTCATAAGTACATTCGAGAGTTTGACTGTGACAAAGTTCCTACAACCATTTATCGAGTTGGTGGCGTCATCCTGAAGAAAGAGGTCGTGTTCCAGCATTATGAGGACCGCCTCCTGATTCGTTATACTTTGGTTGACGCTCATTCAGCAACCACTTTGCGCTTCCGTCCGTTCCTTGCCTTCCGCAGTGTACGCCAGTTTACACACGAGAATGGAACTGCCAGTCGTGAGTATCATGAGGTGGATGGCGGAATCAGAACATGTATGTATGCCGGATACCCCGACCTTTACATGCAGTTCTCTAAGAAAAATGAGTTCCATTTCATGCCCGATTGGTATAGAGGGGTGGAATATCCTAAAGAGCAAGAGCGCGGCTATGCTTCTAACGAAGACCTTTACGTGCCTGGCTATTTTGAGATGTCCATCAAGAAGGGTGAGAGTATCGTCTTCTCTGCCTCTACATCAGAGATTAAGACACGTAGTCTGAAGACATTATTCGAAAAAGAAGTTGATGACCGTGCACCGCGCGACAATTTCTTCCACTGTTTGGTAAATGCTGCTCATCAATTCCACAACCGTGACGGTAACGACCGTTATCTTTTGGCCGGTTATCCTTGGTTTAAATGTCGCGCACGTGATACGTTCATCGCATTGCCCGGCTTGACTCTCGCTATCGATGAAGTAGAGTATTTCGAGTTGGTGATGAAGACGGCAGAGCGTGGTATCCGTGAGTTTATGGAAGGGAAACCGCTTTCTGTAAAGATTTATGAGTTGGAACAGCCAGACGTGTTCTTGTGGGCTGTCTGGGCTATTCAACAATATGCTAAGTATGTTGGCCGCGAGAAAGGATATGCCAAGTATGGCAAGCTGGTAACTGACATGATGAAGTATATCGTTGCCGGCAAGCATCCAAATCTCTCTCTTGAGGAAAATGGCCTGCTACGTTCAGAAGGGCGTGATAAAGCCGTTACCTGGATGAACTCCACTGCCAATGGTCGTCCTGTAGTTCCTCGTACGGGTTTCATCGTCGAGTTCAACGCATTGTGGTATAATGCATTGAAGTTCTGTGCCGCATTGGCCGCTTCTCGGAATGATGAAAAGAATGTCATCGAACTGGAGGAGCGTGCTGCTAAGGCCAAGGAGTCGTTTGTGAAGACATTCCTCAACGACTATGGTTATCTGTTCGATTATGTGGATGGTCCAATGATGGACTGGAGCGTACGCCCGAATATGATATTTGCTGTGGCACTCGATTATTCGCCATTGTCGCAGGATCAGAAGAAGAGTGTGTTGGATATTTGCACTCGTGAGTTGCTTACTCCTAAGGGTCTGCGCTCACTCTCACCGAAGAGTGGTGGCTACAATCCGATGTATGTAGGTCCGCAGACACAGCGCGACTATGCTTACCATCAGGGAACAGCCTGGCCATGGCTTGGCGGCTTCTACATGGAGGCATGTCTGAAACTCTATAAGCGAACACGTCTGAGCTTCATTGAGCGCCAGATGGTGGGATATGAGGACGAGATGGCTTACCACTGTCTCGGTACGATTAGTGAATTGTTCGACGGTAATCCGCCATTCCACGGACGTGGTGCGATGTCTTTCGCTATGAATGTGGCTGAGATTCTGCGTACGTTGAAACTGCTCGAGAGTTATACTTATCAACGTGATTAAATAAGGAGGAGACGCTATATGAAAGTATTAATGTTTGGATGGGAGTATCCTCCTCATGTGTTTGGTGGACTTGCTACTGCCAACTATGGTATTTCTGAAGGACTGAAGGCTCAGGGCGACATTGAAACGGTGCTGTGTCTGCCACATCCTTTTGGAGATGAGAGTCAGGCTGCCTGCCGCATCGTGGCCATGAATGCCGTGCCTATTGCCTGGCGTAATGTTGACCATGACTACGTTAAGAACCGTGTAGGCAACATCATGGATCCCGACTATTATTTCAAGTTGCGGGATCATATCTATGCCGACTTCAACTACATGCATGTGAATGATCTGGGTGCCATGGAGTTTGCAGGTGGCTACCCCAGCAATTTGCACGAGGAAATAAACAATTACTCTGTGATAGCAGGCGTTGTTGCCCGTACGGAGGAGTTTGATATTATTCATGCGCACGACTGGCTGACTTATCCTGCAGGTATTCATGCAAAGAATGTAAGTGGCAAGCCTTTGTGTATTCACGTACATGCTACCGATTTCGACCGTTCTCGTGGAAAGGTGAACCCGACGGTTTACTCTATTGAGAAAGACGGAATGGACAATGCCGACTGTATCATGTGTGTGAGTGAGCTGACTCGTCAGACCGTTATTAACCACTATTATCAGGATCCGCGCAAGTGTTTCACAGTCCATAATGCTGTTTATCCACTTGCTCAGGAGTTGCAGGACATTCCTCGTCCCGACCATACGGACAAGGAGAAAGTGGTTACATTCCTTGGCCGTATAACCATGCAGAAAGGTCCCGAATACTTTGTCGAGGCTGCTAATATGGTGCTCCACCGTACTAACAACGTACGTTTCTGCATGGCCGGCTCGGGCGATATGATGAATGCTATGATTGCTTTGGCAGCAGAGCGTGGTATTGCGGATCGTTTCCATTTCCCAGGCTTTATGCGTGGCAAACAGGTATATGAATGCCTGAAGGACTCTGATGTATATGTGATGCCTTCGGTTAGTGAGCCTTTCGGTATCTCTCCGTTGGAGGCTATGCAGTGCGGTACACCTTCGATTATTTCTAAGCAGTCTGGCTGTGCTGAGATTCTGACCAACTGTATCAAGGTTGACTATTGGGATATTCACGCCCTGGCCGATGCCATCTATAGCATCTGTCATAACGACTCGCTGTTCCATTATCTCCAGGATGAGGGAAAGAATGAGGTTGACCAGATTACGTGGGAGAAGGTGGGCACATGGATTCGCACACTATATAGAAGAACCCTCGGATGGGAATAGTAACTATGGTTTATACGACCTATCAGACCTATCAAAAAAACTAAAATTTAAAGAATTATGAAGACCATTTGTTTATATTTTGAGATACATCAGATTATCCATCTCAAACGCTACCGTTTCTTCGATATCGGTACCGACCATTATTATTATGATGACTACGAGAACGAGCGTAGCATCAGCGACATTGCCGAGCGCTCTTATATGCCGGCTCTCAATGCTCTGCACGACATGATTCGCAACAACGGGAAGTTCTTCAAAGTGGCATTCTCTCTGTCTGGCGTAGGCATCGAGCAGTTGGAGATGCATGCTCCACAGGTACTGGAGAAGTTGCAGCAGCTCAACGAGACAGGTTGTGTGGAGTTCCTGGCAGAGCCATACAGCCACGGTCTGTCTTCATTGGCCAACGAAGAGTGCTTCGCCCTTGATGTTAAGAAGCAAGTGAAAAAGATTGAGGAATACTTCGGACAAACACCTAAGGTGCTCCGCAACTCATCACTTATCTATAGCGACGACATCGGTGGCCAGGCAGCAGCCATGGGCTTCAAAGGCATGCTTACCGAGGGTGCTAAGCACGTGCTCGGATGGAAATCACCCCACTATGTATACAATTGCGCTATTGCTCCTAACCTCAAGCTTTTGCTTCGCGATGTAGAGTTAAGCGACGATATCTCTCTGCGTTTCAACGACAGTGAGTGGGAAGGTTATCCACTTTTTGCCGACAGTTATATCAATCGTATTGCTAACTTCCCAGAGGAGGAGCAGGTTATCAATATCTTCATGGAGCTTTCAGCACTGGGTATTGCCCAGCCTTTGTCGAGCAACATCCTTGAGTTTATCAAGGCTCTGCCTGCTTGCGCCAAGGAAAAGGGTATCACATTCTCTACTCCGACTGAAATCTGCCTGAAACTGAACAGCGTGAGCAGTCTCGACGTGCCCGACACCCTCTCATGGGTTGACGAGGAGCGTGACGTGAGCTGCTGGCTGGGTAACCCCATGCAGCGTGAGGCTTTCAACAAACTCTACAGCATTGCCGACCGTGTGCGTATTGCCAACGACTCACACATTAATCAGGACTGGGATTATCTGCAGGCATCCAACAACTTCCGCTTCATGACCACCAAGCCTTCTAACGTAGGTCTTGACCGTGGCATTTATAGCGATCCGTTCGATGCTTTCACTAACTACATGAACATCCTCGGTGACTTTATGAGCCGTGTGAACAGTCTCTATCCTGTCGATATCGACAATGAGGAGCTGGAGAACCTGCTCACCACCATCCGCAACCAAGGTGACGAGATTGCGATGAAGGATAAGGAGATTTCTCGCTTGCAGACTAAACTCGAGAAGATGCAGAAAACTAACGAGAAGGAGTCTAAGAAGCCGGTAGCAAAGAAGCCTGCAGCAAAGAAGCCTGCTGCTAAGAAAGCTCCTGAGAAGAAAGAAGAGAAAAAAGAGGCTTAATATGTAGTCTTTCCTTTATGTAACTATTGCCGTTGAAAGTTATAATACCTTCAACGGCAATTTCTTTTTTCTCGAACAGAACGATAGATTTGCTTTGCTTTTGTCACTGATAACAAATGCATTTTTCTTTATTAATCATTGCGTTTTTTTTATAAGTAGTGAAGGTTTTTCAAGGAAAAAACAGTAACTTTGCATTGTGTTTTCCAATGTATTCTGTTTACATTAGAGAACCACAAAACCAGCGTGATTGACATTTTTTAAAGCCTATCACTGCAGTGAGAGATTGCTATCACTACAGTGAGAGAGTTCTATCACTCCAGTGAAAGGATCCTATCACTCCAGTGATAGTTTCTAATCTGTGCTTGTTTGTACCTCAAACAGCCATTATTTGTACCACAATATGCCATTAATTGCACCTTTTTTATGGCTATTAAAGAAAGGAATTAGCCTGTTTGAGTCTTTACTAATATGCAAATATACGATTCCTGAACATCTACGGGTAGGCAATTGCAAAAAGAACCGTTGCAAAAAAGCTATTTGCAACGGTTCAGCGTATGTACTGTAACGATGATTTGGTAGTTTCTATCGTTGTGAAGTGCGAATGTCTATTTAACGGTGACAGTAAACTTTTTCAGGTCAATGTCGCGACTGCTATTGCCAACCA
>JAEEXN010000001.1 GCA_016291595.1 Prevotella sp. | reverse complement strand
CAATAGCCGGGTTGAAGATATTCATTCCAGTTCCACCGAAAATCTCCTTACAAAAGATAACCGAGAAGGCACATGCCAACGCAAGCATCCATAGAGGACATCCTATTGGCACGATGAGCGGAATGAGAATACCGGACACTAAGTATCCCTCCTGTATCTCCTCACCTTTCCACTGTGCCCAGGCGAACTCTATGCCGAGACCTACAATGTAAGAAACAAGAATCTTGGGTAATACGGCAAAGAAACCGTAGAAGAAGATTTCGAAGAACGATGCACTTGCCAGAGTGCCGGCAGCCGCATAATTCTGATAGCCCACATTATACATTCCAAAAAGCATAGCTGGCATTAACGCAATCACAACCATGCTCATAATGCGCTTCGAGTCGATGGAATCGTGAATATTGACTCCACTCTTAGCCGTTGTGTTCGGAACAAAGAGGAAAGTCTCAAATCCATCGAATAGGCTGCGGAAAGCATGAAGCTTGCCTTCTGGCTCGAAGTTGGGTTTGATGTTATCAATATATTTCTTTAATGACATAATCTTTTCCGTTTAGATGTTAACAATTATGCATTTTCCTTTCGGAGCATGTTAAGGCCATCACGCACGATTTTCTGCAATTCAAGCTTCGAGCTATCCACGAACTCTGCCAATGCAAAGTCCTCAGGAGCAACCTCATATATGCCCAATTGCTCCATTTTGTCTATGTCTCCGGCAATAATGGCTTTAATCAAGTATTCGGCATAAATGTCCATAGGTATTACACGGTCGTATTCACCACTCATAATCATGTGGCGCTCACCGCCCTTGACACGTGCATCAAGCGCATATTCCTTCTTTCCGAGCAACCATGAGAAATAGCTGCGATTGACGGAGAATTGCTTGAAACGTGGCAAAATCCATCCCAGCATTTCGTCGGCATTGTTACCTTCAGGAATTACTGTAATCTCAGATGTGTGCGCACCAACATAATCTTCTGTGCTGCATGGCTTTCCAGTAAGCACGTTGCCATTGATGATACGCACATTCCCATTTTTAACGTTACCGTTGATGAGTGTACTTATTGGCTCGCCAATGAGCACATCTGCATATGCCGGGCTCTCCACTTCACTACCTACAACAGCTATAGTGCGCCGTAAATTTATTTTTCCAGTGTTGAACAAGCGTCCTATAAAGATTACGACACTTGGATCTACTATCCATACAACTTCTCCTTTGTTAACCGGATCAATGTGGTTTACTTGCACACTAACATTTCCTGCCGGACAACGACCTTCAAAGATGTTGACCTCAACATCCTTTGCTCCCGTTAACGCATCAGCTTTTTGAGCAGCGCCAATACCAAGATAGGTTTTGGCTATCTTTGACAATGCAGAAAGACCTATCTGGAATTCCTCTTCATTGCCTTTGAGCTCAAACTCGAAATCAGCAGCCAGCGGCATGTCGCGCAATGCGCTTACAAATATTGCTTTTGGCTCTGTCTCTGGAGTTGTGGAAATTGCATAAGGAAGTTGATTGATGTAACCGAAAAGACCTGCTTCGAGCAAAGCCTGTTTGACGGCTGCACCATCCATCTTTTGCACATCCTTTTTTCCAAAATCAACGTAACGCTGTTCAGCATCACACTTAACTTTGACACAGAGAACTTTACGACGTTCACCTCGCACTATAGCAGTCACTTGACCGCTGACAGGAGAGGCAAACCTAACTTCGGGATATTGTTTGTTGACAAACAAAGCATCCCCCGCTTTGACAATATCACCTTCTTTAACTACAACCTTAGGAGTAACGCCCGTAAAAGCATCAGGAGTGAGACCTATCTCCCCCTTTGGCTTCAACGTAAGTTTCTCTTCCTTGGCTTTGCCTTTCAGGTTTATGTCCAAGCCCTTACGTAACTTAATAACATTTGTCATAATTATAGAATAATGTATATAATTCATGATAGTTGGTGCAAAAATAAGAAAAAATAACTATATTATAAAGAAAAAAACGGCTAAAAATACGGCCTTCATAACTTTTTTATGTAGTTTTGTAGCAAAAATAATGAGATTTCTTTCTCAAAGTTAGAATTGAAGACGCTGAAACGTATTATAAGTTGGACCATTTGGAGCCTGTTGGCTCTTTATCTTATTATTGTTGTACTGCTTAACATACCTGCGGTACAACGATATGTTGGACATGAAGTCTGCCAGGCGATCAGTTCGAGATTAGGCACTAAAGCCGTTGTGGAACGAGTAGACATAGGACTTCCAAACCGATTTATTATTGATGGGGTTGATATATATGATCAAAAGGGGAAGCTCATGCTACATGCATCACGACTTTCTGCTAAATTTGAAATTTATCCCTTGACGCGAGGAAAAATCGCCATTTCATCGGCACAATTGTTTGGACTCAATGGCTTCTTCTATCAGCAAGATAAGCAATCTAAACCTAATTTCCAATTTGTACTTGACTCTCTTGAATCGAAAGATACAACGAGTCAAACGCCTCTAGATCTGCGTATTAACTCTTTAGTCGTACGGAGAGGAACTATTAAATATGACAGGTTGGACATACCACCAACGAATGGGCGTTTCAACCTGTGCCATTTGAACATAAGTGATATTAGTACACATTTGATGCTGAATGAGTTGACAGATGGCACAGTTAACTTTGTCGTTAAAAAGCTATCTTTTGCAGATGAGTCCGGTCTTAAATTGAGTCAGTTAAAACTTAAGCTACATGCAAATCACGAGGGTGCCACTCTACATGATTTCGTTGTTAAATTACCAGAATCAGAGGTTAATATTGACTCTCTTAAAGCTACATATATGTATAGCCAGGGCAAGTTGGCTGTACCTTCTATAAGGTTCAATGGAAGCATAAACAAAAGTTATTTAACTCCTTCAGACATAAAATGTTTTATTCCACAATTGGCATCTTTCAATAATCAGATACACATACATTCTTCTTTCTCCGGGACTAGTACAACAATGGTTTTGCGGGAATTGGACATGTTCTCACAACCTGAAGGGTTTGAACTTTCGATGAATGGCTCTGTCTCCAATTTTAACAATCCACATTGGCACACAAATATTGATCAGCTAAACTTAAGTGCAAAAACGATTGACTTCATATTTCGTAACATGAATATGAAAGACATGAAAATCCCCGAAGTAGTAAGTCGTTTTGGAAATGTGTTTTTTGTGGGTGAGGCAGGCGGAGTTGGTAAGGCAATTTCAACGAAAGGAGTTCTTCTGACAGATGCGGGTAATGCCAACTTGGGTGTAGGTTTACGCGATAATCTGTTTACATGTACAATAAAAACAGATAAACTAGATTTGCAGAGAGTCCTAAATAACGATGAATTCGGCAACATTGCGACTCAGATTGACATTGACGGAAATCTATCTGTATTAAATAATAATAATAAAACTGATATCATAAGAGTAAAGGGAAATGTGTCATCATTTGATTACAAATCCTATACTTATCACGATATTAATGTCGATGGAATCTATCAAAACAGTTCTTTTGACGGTTCGCTCGACATTGATGACCCTAATGGAAGAATTAATCTAAAAGGTAAGTTTAAAACCTCCTTGAAGCAACCTTTAGCCAATCTGACTGCTGAGATTAGGAATCTAAATCTCTCAGCAATGAAAATAACGGATATATGGAAAGACAGAATTATAAGTGCGAATGTTGCTGCTGATTTTAGTGGGAAATCCCTTAAAAATGCTAAAGGCTCATTCAAAATAGATAATTTCTCCATCTCATCGCCAGAAGAGTCATATAATCTCAATAATCTTTCTATTATTGCTGACAATCTGGATGACGGTCGAATGATGAGAATAAGAAGTGACTTTGCTGATGCTACAATTCGTGGGGATTTCGATTATCAAACACTATTAGAGAGTCTTAGTAGTCATATAGCGCATATTCTTCCTACAATGCCGGGACTTCCCAAGTCTAGGATTAAAGATACAAAGAATAATTTTGTTGTTTCGGCTACCTTTTCCAAGTCCGATTGGCTTGAATCATTGTTCAATGTTCCTGTCAGATTGCATGAGCCTATGTACTTGTATGGAAGAATGAACGATACAGACAAGGATTTGAATATAGAGTGTAGCATTCCATCGATAACGTACGACGGTAATCTCTATGAAGATGCCCGTGTTTCCATCGTGTCGCCACATGACACTCTTCACGCAGATGTTAAAGTGAAAAAAGTGATGGAAAACGGTCACCGTTTTAGTGTTGATGCCACTGCAAATGCATATGATAATCAGATGGCAATGTTGCTTCAGTTCACTAACAATCAGAGACATGAGTTTAAGGGGAGCATTGATGCTGTAGCCCAATTCTTTAATGATGACAAGGGTAAAGCCACTGCACATGTCAATGTCAACAAGTCGGAGATATTAGTTAATGATACTGTATGGACGGTGCAACCATCTGATATTGTTTATTCCTCAAATCATTTGGTAGTTGACCATTTTTCTATTAACCATAATAAGCAGCATTTGATAGTGTCGGGAATGGCAACCAAGAATAGTTCAGACTCATTGATCATCGACCTGCAAGATGTTGATGTTAATTACATTACAAACCTTGTCAACTTCCATTCTGTTGAGTTTGATGGCTTAGCAACTGGCAGGGCTTGTGTGAAGTCAGCATTTAATAATCCTGAAGCATATGCAAATCTGATAGTTAATAGATTCACATTTGAAGATGGAAACATGGGGGTGTTGAATGCCCAAGTCAATTGGAATCAAGATGAGAAACAAATTGACATTGATGCAATTGCTGACGACAGTCCTCATGGCAAAACGATTATTAACGGATATGTTTCACCCTCAAAGAATTACATTGACCTAAGTATCCAGGCACGAAATAGTAGGCTGGAGTTTTTGGAGAGTTTTTGCGGTAGTTTCATGAAGAATGTAGATGTTTATGGAACAGGGGATTTAAGATTACATGGGCCGCTCAGTGCTATTAATCTGACTGGTATGGCTGTTGCAGATGGAAAAGTTGACATCAGTTCTCTGAATACGACATATTGGTTGCGGAATGATACAATAAGGCTGATTCCAAATGAGATTATTTTTGAGCGAGATAGTATTTATGATTCAGATAATCATATTGGCATTGTAAATGGCGCATTGCATCATAAATGTCTGACAAATTTGACGTACGATATGAGTATTGCCGCCGAGAACTTGCTTGCTTACAATTTTATGGATTATAATGGAAGTACATTCTTTGGCAAAGTATGGGCAACTGGTGACTGTTCAATACATGGCAAGAGCGGTGAGATAGTCATGGATATAAATGTAAAGCCAGAAAAAGGTTCATTTATCGAGTATAATGCTTCCGCTCCAGACGCCATCACCGATCAGGAATTCATCACATGGAACGATGTGACACCAAAATCAATTCTTCCATCGGATTCTTTGCAGGCGAAGACAACAAGTATTCCCGATAGTGATGACAAAGATGAAGACAATAAAAATAACGTAGAATCTGATTTGCGACTCAATTTCATAATCGATTGCACACCAGATGCTACCCTCCGTGTCCTTATGGACCAGGCAAGTGGTGATTATATAGCCCTTAATGGAAATGGTACAATTAGGGCAACTTTCTATAATAAAGGCTCTTTTGATATGTTCGGAACTTATCTGGTAGATAATGGAGTCTATAAATTAACTATTCAGAATGTTATTAAAAAGGACTTTTTGTTCCAACAAGGAGGCAGTATTGTTTTTGGTGGTAATCCTTACAATGCCGTTTTGGACTTGAAAGCTCTTTATACTGTAAATGGTGTTCCGCTTTCTGACTTGAAAATTGGAAATAGTTTCAGTAACAATAATATTCGTGTTGATTGTATCATGAACATTACGGGCAATCCCATAGACCCAAAAGTTGATTTTGACTTAGATCTGCCAACAGTCAGTTCTGATGCTAAGCAAATGGTGCGTAGCATTATAAATGGTCAAGAGGAAATGAATCAACAAGTTATTTACCTTTTGGGCATTGGACGCTTCTATACTCAAGAAGGAAACAATGCCGCTACTGGCAATGCCCCACAGAGTCAAGCAAGTCTTGCAATGCAAAGTTTGTTGAGTGGTACAATTAGTCAGCAAATCAATAACGTGCTTAGTAGTGTTATAAAAAACAACAATTGGAATTTTGGCGCCAACATTTCAACTGGTGATGAAGGATGGAACAATGCTGAATATGAAGGATTGCTAAGTGGTCGTCTACTCAATAACCGCTTACTTATTAACGGCCAATTCGGTTACAGGGATAACGCGAACGCTACTACATCTTTTATTGGTGATTTTGATATCCGATATTTGTTATTTCCAAATGGTAATCTTTCTTTAAAGGTATATAATCAAACAAATGACCGCTATTTTACTAAGAACAGTTTAAATACACAGGGTATTGGTCTGCTTATGAAAAAAGATTTTAGTGATTGGCGTGAATTGTTTGGACGGAGAAGAAATAACCTTTCTGTTAAAAAACACTAAACGGTGCATGCTTTGTGCTTGTATCTCATTATTTATCAGTAACTTTGCAGCCGATTTCGCGCATACATGTGCGAATGTGTGTTCATATAAAGTCTAACTTTATTAATTACAAACTTTTTTATTAATTTTTTATGTCAAATTTAAAGAACGTACAGCCATTGGAAGACTTCAATTGGGAAGAGTTTGAGAATGGCACAAACGTAAGCGTCAGCAAAGCAGACCTCGAGAAGGCCTATGACGAAACCCTCAACAAGGTGGCAGACCATCAGGTTGTTGACGGTAAAGTAATCTCTATCGACAAAAAAGAGGTTATCGTAAACATCGGTTACAAGAGCGATGGTATTATCCCCGCATCTGAGTTCCGTTACAATCCAGACCTTAAGGTAGGTGATACCGTTGAGGTTTACGTAGAGAATGCAGAAGATAAAAAAGGTCAGCTTGTTCTCTCTCACAAGAAGGCTCGCCTGAGCAAGAGCTGGGAGCGCGTTAATGCAGCTCTCGACAACGAAGAGGTTATTCAGGGTTACATCAAGTGCCGCACAAAGGGTGGCATGATTGTAGATGTATTCGGAATTGAGGCATTCCTCCCAGGTAGCCAGATTGACGTTCATCCTATACGTGACTACGACGTATTCGTAGGCAAGACCATGGAGTTCAAGGTTGTTAAAATCAACCAGGAGTTCCGCAATGTTGTTGTTTCTCACAAGGCTCTCATTGAAGCTGAGTTGGAGGCACAGAAAAAAGAGATTATTGGTAAGCTTGAGAAAGGCCAGATTCTTGAGGGTACAGTTAAGAACATCACCTCTTATGGCGTATTCGTTGACCTTGGCGGTGTTGACGGACTTATCCACATCACAGACCTTTCTTGGGGCCGTGTAAGCGATCCACACGAGGTTGTTGCCCTTGACCAGAAGATTAATGTCGTTATTCTTGACTTCGATGACGAGAAGAAGCGCATTGCTCTTGGTTTGAAGCAACTCACTCCACACCCATGGGATGCTCTTGATGCAAACTTGAAGGTTGGTGACCACGTGAAGGGTAAGGTTGTTGTTATTGCCGACTATGGTGCATTCGTTGAGATTGCCCCAGGTGTTGAAGGCCTTATTCACGTCTCTGAGATGTCTTGGAGCCAGCACCTCCGTTCAGCACAGGAGTTCATGCATGTTGGTGATGAGGTAGAGGCCGTTATTCTCACTCTTGACCGTGACGAGCGTAAGATGTCTTTGGGTATTAAGCAGTTGAAAGAAGATCCATGGGAGACAATCGAGGTTAAATATCCTGTTGGCTCAAAGCACACAGCTAAGGTTCGCAACTTCACCAATTTCGGTATTTTTGTTGAGCTGGAAGAGGGTGTTGATGGTCTCATCCACATTTCTGACCTTTCTTGGACCAAGAAGGTTAAGCATCCTTCAGAATTCACTCAGGTAGGTGCTGAGATTGACGTTGTAGTGCTTGAAATAGACAAGGAGAATCGTCGTCTTTCTCTTGGCCACAAGCAGCTTGAGGATAATCCTTGGGATACTTATGAGACTCTTTACACTCCTGGCTCTGTTCACACTGGTAAGATCACAGAGTTGCTCGACAAGGGTGCTGTAATCGCCCTGAACGAAGGTGGAGAGGGCTTTGCTACTCCTAAGCATCTTGTAAAGGAAGATGGAACTCAGGCTCAGCAAGGTGAGGAGCTTCAGTTCAAGGTAATTGAGTTCGTGAAGGAGACCAAGCGTATCATCCTTTCTCATAGCCGTACATTCGAGGAGGCTAAGGAAGAGAAGAAGGCTGCTCCTCGCAAGAAGGTTGCCAAGAAGGAAGAATCTGCTGTTATCAACAATGTCGCAGCCTCCACAACTCTTGGTGATATTGATGCACTTGCCGAACTGAAAGCTAAGCTGGAAAAAGGTGAGTAATTCAAGGAATAGTATTACATAATTAATATGAGACTCCCGCTACTCTCATTAGAGTAACGGGAGTTTTTTCTAAACTCTATTATCATGGTATTCAAGAACTTATTGCTAATAGTTTCGCTTTTAGCGACAAATATGTATGTTAAAGGCCAAGTTGTCATCAATGAGCTTATGCAGTCGAATATCGATTGTATCATGGACGACCTGAATGAGTTCCCAGATTCATGGGTAGAGTTATATAATGCTGGTGAGACTGATGTCAATCTGGCTAATTTCAAGTTAGGTGATACTGACAACGCAGAAGAAGCCTGGCAACTTCCCAAGCAAATGCTTGGCGCCAAACAATATGTTCTTGTCTATTGTGATAAATCTGAAACAGGTTTCCATACACATTTCCGACTTGATTCAGGCAAAGGTTCAGTTTTCCTTTTTCAGAACGGTAGTATAGTAGATCAAGTTGCCTATAAAAAACAACTTGCCCCGAACATAGCATATGGCCGTAAAACTGACGGAGACAGTTCATGGGGATATCAACTCTCTCCCACTCCAGCTAAATCTAATTGTGGTAAAACAACCAGCAACCTATTAGGAGAACCAGTATTCAGCTTGCCAGGGTATGTAAAGACCACAAATGAATCACTAGAGTTATCAATTACGGTTCCAGAGGGCACTCCGGCGGGTACAATTATACGTTATACGCTCGATGGTTCTGAGCCTACATCAAACAGTAAAGCCTATACCGAACCTATACTAATTAATTCTTCGTATGTAGTCCGTGCAAAACTGTTCTGTGATGGTTACCTTTCTCCGCGGTCAACTACTCATTCGTATATCCGGTTTCCTCGT
Source organism: Prevotella sp. (assembly GCA_016291595.1). Lineage (GTDB taxonomy): Bacteria > Bacteroidota > Bacteroidia > Bacteroidales > Bacteroidaceae > Prevotella. Next base: position 121,864 of record JAEEXN010000001.1, on the reverse strand, counting down.
AATCTTACTCTTCCTGTAGTTTCTATTGCTATCAACTATGAATATCTCAATGATTCCAAAATAGGAATCTATGTTGAAGGAAACTATCAACCTGGCAAAAAGAATTATGAATTTGACTGGCGACGTCCTATCAATTTTGAGTATTTCGAGAATGAGGATGAGAATAGTAAGCTAAATCAGTTGTGTGAGACCCGTATTATGGGTGGTGCAACACGTGGTAGTTTTTTAAAGTCTTTGGCTGTTTATGCAAACAAACGGTTTGGAACGAAACGCTTGAATTATGAGTTCTTTCCTGACCAACGTCCCAGCGTTACAGATTTCAAATCCATTGCATTACGCAATGCTGGAAATGACTTCGACTTCCTATATATGCGTGATGCTATCATTCAGCGGAGTATGGCTGAGCATGTTGACCTCGACTGGCAATCATGGAGACCCGTTATTGTTTACATTAATGGAGCCTATAAAGGAATTCTCAACATACGTGACCGCAGTAATGAGGATAATATCTATACGTATTATGACGGCCTTGAAGATATAGATATGTTCGAGAACTGGTGCGAGCTTAAAGAAGGAACGTGGGACAATTTTAATGCTTTTAGGAATTTCTATGCAGAGCATGGTCATACTATGGCAGAATATGAGAAATGGATGGACTGTTATGAGTTCATCAATTTGATGATTATGAATCTCTATTATAATAACCAAGATTTCCCGGGTAATAACATTGTAATGTGGCGCCCTCGTACAGAAGATGGCCGATGGCGGTGGATTGCAAAAGACACGGATTTCGGAATAGGGCTGTATGGTTCATCTGCCGAATATAAGACATTAGAATGGTTGCATAATCCTAATTACGATAAAGATCGCGCATGGGCAAATCAATATGATCACACACGGCTTTTCCGACGTTTAATGGAAGATGATGATTTTAGTCGCGAGTTTATTGACCGTACGGCTATCTACATGGGTGATTTCCTCAACGAGAAAGGTGTTCGTTCCATATGGGACCGCATGTATGATATGATAAAGTATGAGTATCCATATCATCGTAAGTTGATTAATCAATGGTGGCCGAATTATAATCAGGAACTATCAAACGCACGTGATTGGCTCAACAAACGAACAAATATTTTTTATAAACAGATAGCCGACTTCTACCAGTTAGGTAGTCCGATAGCTTTGCAAATTAATCAATCTGTGTCTGAAGAAGAGTTGAAACAAAGTTCAATTAGTTTCAATGGCGTAAAACTCTCCGAGAACAAATTTGATGGAAAGTTCTTTGCCAATCGGGATGTCACATTAAGTGCTACACCAACACAGGAGAAGGAAGTGATTGGATGGGAAATCACCCAAGAAGAAGACAATGGTGCTCAAACAAAATCGCAAGTGAGCGGAACCACTTTCACATTTAAGATGCCATCTTGTAAAAAACTGTCAATAAATGCTATTCTTGGTGATACCAGTGGCATTAATTCAGTAGTGCACACAGATTTTAGTTGGCGTATTGACAGCGGTATGCTCATAATCTCAGGTGTTCCGGATGGCATGCACGTTAAACTCTATAGCATAAATGGCATTCTTTTAAATCAAGTACAATCTGCAGGTACAGATATACATTTGAAACTTACAAAAGACAGCCCATATATTGTTAAAGCAGGAACGAAAACAAAGATGATTATTAAGTGAGTTGCGATTATATTCATATTAAATAGTAAAAGGCTTCAAATAAAACCATTTGTATAATTTGATTTTTTCGACATGGAACATATGAAGAATATGACAGGACGCCCCAAAATAGCGATAGTTGATTCGAATACGCTTTCGGCAATGGGACTGAAAGGCATCCTCCAGAATTTGATTCCTATTATGACTGTAGATATATACGGTTCGTTTAGTGAGCTTCAAGCTAATGAGCCGGATTCGTATGTACACTATTTTGCCGCTATGAGTATTGTTATAGAGCATCTTCCCTTTTTCACAGAAAGAAGGATGAAAACTATTGTGCTCTCTTTGTCTCTCGACAGCAGTTCTCAATTGAAAGGTTTTCATAGTCTATCAGTAAATGTGCCGGAATCACAACTTGTACGCTCTATTTTGGCCTTAGAGCAACGGGCACATGCCCATGGACGAAACATGCCAGAACTACCTAAGGCACTACAGACAAGAGTTCTTACAGACCGTGAGATAGAAGTCTTGTCACTAATTGTACAAGGCTTCATTAACAAGGAAATTGCAGAAAAGCTTAATATCGGTTTAGCTACTGTAATCACACATCGCAAGAATATTATGGAAAAATTGGGAATGAAGAGTGTAAGTGCTCTGACAATCTATGCTGTTATGCATGGATATGTCGACATAAACAAAATATAAATTATATCTTTAAGGATAACAAAAAAGCCTGGCATAACACCAGGCTTTTTTGTTTCCATATCTCAAATTCTATCCTAGAAGAACATGTAACGGTTGTCTTTAACCTTTGCGTTAATGAACAACTCTTGCATAAAGTTGCCTGCATATTGCATAGCCTTTTGGCGAAGCTGCTGTTCCATTGCCTTTGCATCGAACTTACCATCACGATTGTTCTTTCCCTTTACTCGGAAGAAGTAAACGCCAGCATTACCTTTAACAGGGTTCTTACAGAGCTGACCAACTTTTGTGGCAGCTACAGCTCCGCTAAGTGCTGGTTCGCTTGCACCTGTAACGGTAAGGAATACTGGAGCAGAGAATGTGATCTGGCTCACTTCATTTACTTTTGCGCCTTTTTTCTTTGCGGCATCAATTGAGTTAACACCCTTAATCTTAGCAAGAATCTGTTCTGCTTTCTTGTCCTTCATCACTTCTGACTTGAGGAAGTCATTCACTTGAGCATCCTTATATGAGCGTGTGCCAATAGGATTCACCTTAGTAAGCGCAACTACAAGCATGCGGTCGTTCTCTCCGCATTCATAAAGTGGTGAGATACCACCCTCTTTGGCCTCGTCGAATACCCACTTCAATGCATCGCGAGTTGCAGGAATACCGGCTACATAATGCTCAGAATTGCGCATGTTAGGACGTTCTTGGACTTTATATCCGTATTTGGGGGCATTCTTTTCAAGCTGGTCAAGGTTCTGGCTCTCACTAACAAACTGCGAGAATTTGTTGTAAGCTGCAGAATAAGTGTCTTTTGAGAAATCGATAGTCTTCTTGATGACTGCTGCAACATATTTTGTAGTCATTGCCTTACGGTCGAGAACCTGTAAGATAATATTGCCATTAGTCATCTGGATATTGCGAAGCTCTTTCACGCTCATATTATTGAGCGCCTCAAGATAACTCTTTGTGTCTTTATCAATAGATGGAGAATTCTGATACTGAACTGAAGTAAGCCAATTCTCTGCACCTGTCTGACCATAAACTTTTGCGAGAGCAGCAAAGTCTGCACCACCCTTCAGGGCTGTGAAGATACTGTCTGCACGTTTGTGGGCTTCCTCAATGGTTTCACCGCCTACTTGAATAGCGCGGAACTGTACTGAATCGGGAAGCTGAACTTTAGATATGAGGCGGACTACATTGAAAGTGTTGTCTTGTTTGTTTTCGGTAACAGCAGAGGTCTGGCCAACACTCATGGAGTCAATTTTCTGAGCAATATCAAATGGGAATGCTGCCTTTGTAACTGGAAGACCCAAATAGCTGACAAGAGAGTTGCTCTTGCGAATAATCTCAGAAGGATCCTCAGCTTGTGCCAGCTGAGCTGCCTGCTCATTTACAGTCTTAAGCAGAGCAGTACGGTCTGTTGCAGATGGAGTAACTTGAAAGTCTACATACTTAATATCACGAGTCTCTTCATACTGCACGAAACGATCTTTCATATCATTGTATTTCGCCTTCAAGTCTGCATCGCTTACCTTTACGGCATCATCTTTAATGTCGCTATATGGGAATGCGGCCAACTCGATTGTACTTTCCTGATTCTCTGCCTCAAAAGCTGTTTTTGCAGAGACGGGGTTAGAAATAAGGCAATGAGAAAGTAAACTCTGGTATTTCTGACCAAGGAGTTGCTGACGAATATTCTTCTCAATGAAAGTCCAATAGTTGTAAATCTTTCCATATTGCTCTGCTGCTTGAGGATTTGTGCTCTTGATGTTCTTATACTGTGCCAAGAACTGCTTGAGCTGCTCTGCATCAAAGCGGCCAGTCTGTTGATTAACGAATGGCGTCTGAAGAAGCATTGGGTTAGTTCCTTGCTTCAGAATGTTCTGCAGTTCCTCGTCTGTAACGGTCAAGCCAAGCTTTCCTGCTTCATCAGCAATAAGCTTGTTCTGCACATACTGACTCCATACCATGTCCTTAACTTGGTTCATTTCCTGATCTGTGAGATTGTCACGACCTTGTGTCATCTTCATGACATCGGAATACTCGTCAATCAGTTTCTGATAATTCTGTACATCAATCTTTTCACCGAGAACCTCTCCAATCTGCTGACGCTGGTTGTTACGGCTTGATTCGCAAGATCGAACAGCCTCTTCGGCGATGAATGCGAAAAGGCCCAAACCGATAATTCCAATCAGTAGTGCGCCTTTGCTTCTAATTTTTCCTAATGCTGCCATTTGTTTTTTGTTTTTTATTATTTTTTGTTTTTATTCAATTTCTTGTTATTTCACAATTGCCTGCAAAATTACTACAATTTTATGAAATAAAGGAATTTTTCAACCAGAATTTATTTGTCCTCTAGTACTTTTAGCCTTACAAGTTCAATTTTTGTCATTGTATTTTTGATAATACGGAATTCATATCGTGCGCCAATACGAATTACCTCGTTAAGTTTGGGGAAACTTTGATATTCATGAAGGATCAGACCACCTATAGTCATATACTCATCACTCTCTGGTAAATCTAAGCCAAACTTTTCATTTACTTTGTCTATTTCTAGTCTTGCAGAGAGAAGATACTCACCATCAGAAAGAATCTTACTAATTAGGTTTGAACTGTCGTGCTCATCTTCTATCTCTCCAAATATTTCCTCAACTATATCTTCTAATGAGACTATACCACTAGTTCCACCAAATTCATCAACTACTACTGCAAGGCTTTTTTTCTGTTGTAAGAATAATTGCATCAATTTTCGACCTGTCATCGTTTCTGGCACGAATGGCATTTTCCGGACAATAAGACCGCTCTCTGACATTAGCAACGAGTCTCCTATAGTACCCGCCATTTTAAATAAGTCAGAAGAATGAACATAGCCAGTAATATGGTCTATATCTTCATGATAAACAATAATCTTTGAATGCCCACTTTCTACAAAACGAGCTTTCAGTTCAGCAATATCAGCTGTGTCTTCAACTGCATCGATTTCTGTACGAGGTTTCATGCAGTCACGTACTTTTAACTCAGAGAAGTCAAGAGCATTTTGAAATATTTTTACTTCATCTTCAATCTCTTCGTCGTTACGTGCATTATCAATACTTGATTGAACCAGATAATCGAGGTCAACTTTTGAAAATTCCTCATCTTCCTCCACTTTTTCAAGTTTAATTCCCACAATTCTCATCAATGCGTGGGAAATGAAAGTCGCAAAACGACTAATAGGCCAAAGAATTACATAGCATAGCCATGCAGGTATTGCAAAAAAGGTAAGAAATGAGTTTGGGCTGCTTTTAAATAATGTTTTAGGTAAGAATTCGCCTGTAAAAAGAACAATTATAGTTGACAACAAAGTATCAGCAGTTACTCGAGCACCTTCATTCAAATTTACGAAAAGCGTTGCGTCAAAAATACGGGCAAATAGAATTCCATAAATTACTAGTGCAATGTTATTACCAACAAGCATCGTACTGACAAAATTATTCGGATTCCTGTAGAATACAGATAATGCCCGTTGAGAAAGCCCATTCTGATTGTCTTTCTCCATTTCTGCCAACATACGGTTACTTGAGACAAATGCTATTTCCATGCCAGAGAAGAAGGCAGAGAAAACCATAGCCAGTAATAACCCAATAATTATATTTATATCTATTTCGTTCATTGCGTTGTATTAATTCTCTTTCTCTTTGAGGTCGTTTGTGGCCGTTTAGCTGCCTTTACAGAGTCTGGAGCACTGATAATGCTATCGCCCTCGTTCTCCACATCACTCTTTACAAATGATCCCTTAGAGTTGCTTACCAAATAACGGGTCATATGTTCATCCGAGCGGAAATAACTGCCTTGCATTTCACGCTGAGGGGTAATCAGGTGAGAGAACTTGTTGGAATACATCTCATGGCGCATTTGATCCCAATACAATTCTTCACTAGAAAAACGCAAGCCATCCTTTGTTCGTACCCGGACACGACTCTTCAGATACCACAATCTCTGTTGGTCGTAATAATAAGCTGTATCACATTGAATATAAGCCTCAATATGAAAAGTCTCATCAAATTGTTCGAGAAACAATCCTTTTTCAAATATCCAGCGGGATGGATTCTTTACAGTATTTACTTCCCATTTTTCTGTAACAATACGATAGCGCATTACACCGGAATCGCTTATGAGGGTGTTAACTCCCCATGTGGTCATCATTGAAGCTGAGTCACGGTCATAAATAGCTGGGGCAGTATGCTCTACACCTTCCTCACAAGCAATAACAAAAGATAAAACAAGAAGACTTATCGTAAAAGAAACCAACTTTCTCACGTTACACTACTATGTTTTATTATGCACTAGTCAACTTTCCATTTAGCAAACCAACGCTCATTGAACGTCAGGCCGATATTGATACGGAATGTATTCTCTCGCAATAAGCCATCAGCACTCTGTCGGATCCATTGACCGCTGATATTCAAAATAGGACGAACCATATAGCTGTTTATACCATTACTAAATGGAATGCCAAATCCTGCGCTCAGACTAATCTCTTTTGGACCATCGTAACCATTGATTTTCAAATAAGAGGTCGCATATGATCCACCCATGCGGATACGTACCCTGTCAAGCCAACGGCGACTAAGTGGATTCTTGCACCATTCGCCTCCCAAAGTGACTTTATGACGGTCCGAGAAATAATTATCAGACAGACTGTATTGGGCGACATTGTTTACTACTTGATATACAGGGAAAGATACATCGCCCCATTTCTGTAATTGATAGTCAGCACCCAGCTTAAAATGGTTGTTATGATCTACAGAAAAACCAAATCCCAACATAGTAGGAAGTTCAAATGCATCAGAAACAACTAATGAAGAAGTTGAGGAGACTCCGCTTTGGGTATTCAATGACGTAATATCACACTCTGCATCTGCATTCAACTTATGCCCCAATCCATATGTCGCGCCAAGCGTAACTACATCTTTCTTACTAGTACGAAAACAATATTGTGCGCCTAAATCCAGTTTGTAATTACGTACGTCTGCAGAATAAGTTTTGGTCATGGAGTTTATATAACTATCAGAGTATGAGTTACTGATAGTACGCGACAAATCGCCCCAAAAATATGAGATGTTACCTCCAATTGAGAATCCCTTATATAACTGAGCACCTACTCCAACATATACTTGATGCAAACCTCCTGATCCAGAATACTCATTTGTGAATGTAGTGGTTTTCGAATCATCTACATATCCAGAATGTGAGTAGTCATATCCTATATTAGTAAATGGAACAACTCCAAAACTTACACCAACATGACGGAATGCGCGAAAAGCAGCAACAGCATACTCGAAGTCCCCATTTCGGGCATTTTTTCTCACGCCATTCTCTTTAAAGTTAGTTATCTGGCCAGACAAACCCACATCAAATATAAATGACAAGGAGTCAATGGAAGAATATGACGCCGGATTGATAAAATTAACTTGGTTAGATTCACGGAAACCAAGTCCCAGACCATTCATTCCGCGGTTAAAACCGCTTGTCTGATCGCTTAGTTGCCCAAAGCCATATTGACTATAAGGTGAGTTTGTGCCACTTTGGGCAAATGCTACAGATGCTATGGCAGCTCCAATGAGTGCACTTGCTAATCTTTTATTCATTATTTATATATATATGACTCATGAAAAGATGAATTTCACCTTTCGGGGTGCAAATTTATTGAAAAAAATTGAAATTAAGGCACGTAATATAAATAATATAAGTTATTTTTGCATCGTGAAACGTTTTAAAAGCATTCTGCGCCCATTATTTGCAATGATGTTGCTTGTTTTTGCAAGTAGCATGAATGTTCATGCATATATGGCTATGACGCAAAAATATGAGCAGCACATAGATTCTACTATATATTTGGGATTGCTTACTTGCCAGCCTTCTCAGGAAGTGTATAGTTTATATGGTCATACAGCCATACACTATGTAAACCGAGATCAAGGCATTGATGTGGCTATTAACTATGGAATGTTCAGTTTTAGTAAACCTTATTTCGTACTCAGATTTGTTTTGGGATTGACTGACTATGAGATGGGAGTCCAACCTTTCGATTTATTTTGTATGTCATATGCTGCAGAACAAAGAGGAATTACTGAACAGATTTTGAATATTCCGGCTTTAGAAAAGATAAAAATTGCAGAAGCTATAGAACGTAATTACCTTCCTGAGAATAGAGAGTACAGATATAATTATTTTTATGACAATTGTACTACGCGTGCAAGAGATATGGTGCTCGGTTCGTTGAAGAAGTACATCAAATATAAAAGACAGGATGGAGGACCATCGTTTAGAAGGATGATTCATGCATACAATGAGGAGCATCCATGGGCACGATTTGGAAACGACATGTTACTCGGTATAAAAGCAGATTTGCCTACAAACATCAATGAACAGCAGTTCTTGCCCGACCATCTGATGGAAGATTTTTCAACTGCAATTGTAAATAAAGATAATAAAGAATGGAAACTTGTTAATGAGACAAAAGCAATTATTCCTTATTTTCAACAGAATGTTGCAAAAGAGTTTCCTGTAAGGCCAATTACATGCAGTATCATTCTGTTAATCATAACAGTTATATTAACTTTCATAGAGCGTTCCTTGAAGATTAGTATTTGGTACTATGATTTACTACTTTTGGTTTTAAGTGGCTTGTCTGGTTTGATACTATTTGTAATGATATTTTCACAACATCCTACAGTTAGTCTGAATCTGCAATTATTAATGTTTAACCCACTTCCTCTCTTTTTTGCATGGAGAGCCGTTAAACGTATTCGACTTCACCAATATGATTGTTGGTGGAAAATCTGGGGAATACTAATAATTCTCTTTTTCATAGGGGCATTCTTTCAATGTTATGCTGAAGGCATGATTCTTGTGGCATGCTCTTTGTTATTAAGATGTAGTATACATATTTTCGGAACAAATAACAAATGAGGAATCATTACATATCAGCTGCCATTTTGGCAACGCTAACAACTGCTTCAACACATGCACAGATGTCGCAATCCACACCCCGTCTTGTTATTAACATCACGATTGATCAATTGCGTTCTGATTACATGGAGCAGTATTTATCATTTTATGGATCTGACGGTTTCAAGAAACTTTTAGCTGAAGGAAAAGTATATTCTGACGTTTCCTTTCCTTTTACGCCAGTTGACAGAGCCTCTGCTATTGCCTCTGTTTCGACGGGTGCTACTCCACATTATCATGGTATATCCTCACTTCAATGGCTTGATAGGAGTACATTACGCCCCGTCTCTTGTGTTGATGATAAACAACATGCTGGTGTCTACACATTAAGTTGCAGCTCACCAAAAAATCTATTAACATCTACACTTGGTGACGAACTGAAGATCTGTTCTGATGGGAAAGCTATTGTCTATGGGATTGCGCCTTTCCGGGATGCGGCCATTTTGTCAGTAGGCCACGCTGCAGATGGGGCACTTTGGATTGATGAGCAGAGTGGAACATGGTGTTCCTCTGCTTACTATTTCCGCTCTGTTCCAAAATGGTTAAATGAATATGCCGTAACTAACAAATATAAAGGATTTAAACTTTCAAGTGGTGTTAATACTGCCGTTACAGAATTAGCATTAGAATGTGTTTCAAAAGCACAAATGGGAACTGATGGAATTACAGATTTGCTCTCAGTTACATTCTATGCTGGTTCTGATGAAAAACTGACAAAACGGCAGGATATATACACAGGACTCGATCGTGATTTAGCCAAGCTCATTAATAGCCTAGAAGGCTCCATTGGCAAAGAGAATGTACTTTTCGTAATTACAGGAACAGCGTTTACGCAAGAGGACATTGATGATTACGGAAAATATCGCGTACCAACTGGCACATTCTATATCAACAGGACGGCTAATTTGATGAATGTCTTTTTAAGTGCCATATATGGACAAGCGCGTTACGTTGAAGGCTATTATGGGAATCAGATATATCTCAACCACAAATTGTTAGAAGAAAAGAGGTTGAGCCTGAATGAAGTCTATAGTCGTTGTGAGGAGTTCCTCATGCAAAATGCTGGTGTGAGAGACGTTTATACAACACGACGGTTAATTACATCGGCAGACAGTCATACAGAAAAGATTCGCCAAGGATATAATACTGTTAATTGCGGAGATATATTTGTTGAGATTGCACCTGGATGGAGCATTCAAAATGAGGATATTCACGAAACTTACCAGTATCGTTTGGCAATGGCGTCGTTCCCAATCATTTTCTATGGTGCAGGAACAAGACCTCAGCAGACACACACACCTGTCACGGCTGATCGTATAGCTCCAACAGTGGCGAAGTCTATTAGAATCAGGGCACCAAATGCCTGTTTGCAAACACCTCTTGAATAGCTAATTTTGAGTTTTGTAGATTATACACCTTGATTTAAAATTAAACTGAATCTGCAAACTTATTCATGGGCAATTATAATAAACAATAGTATTAAAATAATAAAGACAGTTTAAGGAGGCATAATTAATATAGAAGAGCATTCCAATAGCTCACCTGCAACTTAAATTGTTTAAGTTTTGTGCCGATTTACAGATTATTATTTGTAACTTTGCACGGTTTTTAAGAAGTAATCATATTTAATAATAATAAAGATGAATTTCAATAAATTTTTGAGGTCGTTATTTGGAGACAAATCTAGTCGTGACATGAAGCTTATCCAGCCTCTTGTCGAGAAGGTTAAAGCTGTATATCCAGAAATACAGGCATTGAATAACGACGAACTACGTGCCAAGTCCAAAGAGATTCAAAAGTATGTCCAAGAGTCTGCAAATAAACAAAAGGAAAAAATCGCAGAACTAAAAGCAACAATAGAAGATACACCGCTTGACGAGCGCGAAGCTATATTCAACCAAATAGACAAACTTGACAAGGAAGCTCTTGATATTTATGAGAATGCGCTGAATGAAGTGATGCCTGTAGCCTTCAGTATTGTTAAGGAGACTGCACGCCGTTTTGCTGAGAATGAGGAAACAGTTGTAACTGCCACAGATTTTGACCGTGAACTTGCTGGAGATCCCACTAAAGACTTTATCACTATTGATGGCGATAAAGCCATATATCACAATCATTGGACAGCAGGTGGTAACGACTTGAAATGGGAAATGATTCACTACGATGTTCAGCTTTTTGGCGGTGTAGTTTTACATCAGGGTAAGATTGCAGAAATGGCAACGGGTGAAGGTAAAACCCTTGTTGCAACATTACCTGTATTTTTGAACGCACTCACGGGAAACGGTGTGCACGTAGTAACTGTGAATGACTATTTGGCAAAACGTGACTCTGAGTGGATGGGACCGCTTTACATGTTTAATGGTCTGTCAGTTGACTGTATAGACAAACACCGCCCTAACTCACCAGAGCGTCGTAAGGCATATCAGGCAGACATCACTTTCGGTACTAATAATGAGTTTGGTTTCGATTATCTTCGTGATAATATGGCAATTTCACCGGCTGACCTTGTACAAAGACGTCACAATTATGCAATCGTCGACGAGGTTGACTCGGTGTTGATTGACGATGCCCGAACCCCGCTCATCATTTCCGGTCCCGTGCCTAAAGGTGATGACCAGATGTTTGAAGAGTATCAGCCCCTTGTTGAGCGTTTAGTGAATGTGCAACGTCAGCTGGCCACACAATATCTTGCCGATGCCAAGCAGAAAATTTCTGAAGGACAGAAACTTATAGATGCTGGCAACAAGAAAGATGGTGAGAAAATGCAGGAAGAAGGTTTCCTCTCGCTTTACCGCTCTCACAAGTCGCTTCCCAAAAACAAGCCTCTCATAAAATATCTCTCAGAAGAAGGTATCAAGGCTGGTATGTTGAAAACTGAGGAATATTATATGGCCAATAACAACCGCGAAATGCCTAAAGCAGTTGAGCCACTATATTTCGTGGTTGATGAGAAGCTTAACTCGTGTGACATGACCGATAAGGGTACAGACTGGATGGCACGTCAGGTGAACGACAAGGAACTCTTTGTGCTGCCCGACATTACTGCCCAGCTCTCTGAACTTGAGTCAGAGACAGGCTTGAGCGAAGAGGAGCGCCTGAATAAGAAAGACGAACTTTTGAATCACTACGCTGTGCAGAGTGAGCGTGTACACACCATCCAACAGTTGCTAAAAGCATATTGCATGTTCAACAAGGACGATGAGTATGTGGTGATTGACGGTGAAGTGAAAATCGTTGACGAGCAAACCGGACGTATTATGGAAGGCCGGCGTTGGAGTGACGGTCTCCATCAGGCTGTTGAGGCAAAGGAGCACGTGAAAGTTGAAGCAGCGACACAGACTTTTGCCACTATTACCTTGCAGAACTATTTCCGTATGTATCACAAGTTAGCTGGTATGACTGGTACTGCATCTACAGAGGCAGGTGAGTTCTGGGATATTTACAAGCTCGATGTGGTGGAAATTCCTACTAACAAGCCTGTCATACGTAATGACATGGACGATCGAGTTTATAAAACCGCACGCGAAAAGTATCGTGCTGTTATCGATGAGATTGTGGAGATGCGAGCTAACGGACGTCCTTGCCTGGTCGGTACTACCTCTGTCGAGATTTCAGAAATGCTCTCCAAGATGCTTTCCATGCGCAAGATACCTCATCAGGTTCTTAATGCCAAGTTGCATCAAAAAGAGGCCGACATTGTAGCGTTGGCAGGACAGTCTACTAAAGGTAATGCTTACCTTGCCGCAGACGGCCGTGCTTTCTGCGACAAGCCTTCCGCCCTTCGATATAACGAGGAGTTGGCAGCTAACGATAAGAAATATGCCAACATCAATACTGGTGACGTAAAAGAAGAAGAACGTTTGTTGGGTGCTGTTACTATTGCTACGAACATGGCTGGTCGTGGTACCGATATTAAGCTATCGCCGGAAGTAAAGTCTGCAGGTGGTTTGGCTATCATTGGAACTGAGCGTCACGAGAGCCGTCGTGTTGACCGTCAGCTACGAGGACGTGCCGGCCGTCAGGGCGACCCAGGTTCGTCTGTGTTCTATGTGTCATTGGAAGATAAGCTGATGCGTCTGTTTGCGTCAGAACGTATTGCTGGCGTGATGGACCGTTTGGGCTTCAAGGATGGTGAGCGCATTGAGAGTCCGATGATCTCAAAGAGCATTGAGCGAGCTCAGAAAAAGGTTGAGGAAAATAACTTTGGTATCCGTAAACGTCTGCTCGAATACGATGATGTGATGAACAAGCAGCGAACCGTTATCTACTCAAAGCGTCACCATGCCCTCATTGGCGAGCGCATTGGCATGGATATTTCTAACACTTTGTGGGATCGTGTTGTCAGCATCATCGAGAACAACGACTATGAGGGTTGCCGGGAACAGTTCCTCAAAGTATTTGCAATGGAGTGCCCATTTACAGAACATGAGCTTATTGAAAACAAGCGTGAGGAATTGGAAGAGAGAGCCTTCAATGAGGCAATGTCATCGTTCACGCGCAAGACCGAACGCATCCAATCGGTTGCATGGCCTATTATTAAGCGGGTATTCGAGGAGCAAGGACAGGTATATGAGCGTATTATGGTACCCGTTACTGATGGTAAGCGTGTATATAATATTGCCTGCAACTTGAAGGAAGCCTACGACACACAATGCAAAAGTGTAGTGAAAGATTTTGAGAAATCTATTTTGCTACATATTATTGATGACTCGTGGAAAGAGAATCTTAGAGAGCTCGATGAACTTAAGCATAGTGTGCAAAATGCGAGCTATGAGCAGAAAGACCCATTACTCATCTTCAAATTGGAGAGTGTTAAGATATGGGACAATATGATTAACGGTATGAATAATCGTATCGTCAGCATTCTTATGCGTGGCGCAATACCAGAAATGGCTCCTGAGCAGGAGGTACGTGAGGCAGCTCCCGAACAGCATAGCCAACGTTATACAGAGCAGAAAGAGGATCTTGTCGATCAGAATCAGCAAGCTGCTGCCCGTCATGATACTCGCGAAGGTGCTCAGCAAATAAATCGCACTCCTATTGTGAAAGAGAAACTACCAGGTCGTAATGACCCATGTCCGTGTGGATCTGGCAAAAAGTTCAAGAATTGCCATGGACGAGGAATTGTGTAAGTTAGAAAAGAAGGATTGATTATGATTACTATCACTAATTTACAAAAGAAGTTTGGTGAGAAAGTAGCTGTCAACATTGACCGTTTTACCATCAATGACGGTGAGATACTTGGCCTTGTGGGAAACAATGGAGCGGGTAAGACAACACTTTTCCGTCTGATGCTTGATTTGCTCAAGGCTGATGAAGGGAGTGTACAGTTCACTTTCAATGCCTTTCCTCATATTGATGAAAAAGAGGATGCTCAGACGATTAATCCAGCAGAAAGTGAGGAATGGAAACAGCATACTGGCGCATATATTGATGAGGGCTTTCTAATTGATTTTCTCACACCTGAGGAATACTTTTATTTCATTGGTAAAGTAAATGGCTTGAGTAATAAGGATGTTGATGAGCGTCTGAAGCTATTTGATCACTTTATGAATGGAGAAGTACTCGGTCAGAAAAAGCTTATTCGTAACCTCTCTGCCGGTAACAAGCAGAAAGTAGGTATTATCTCAACCCTACTTAACCGACCTCGATTAGTTATCC
This sequence comes from Prevotella sp., assembly GCA_016291595.1. Classification (GTDB taxonomy): domain Bacteria; phylum Bacteroidota; class Bacteroidia; order Bacteroidales; family Bacteroidaceae; genus Prevotella. Next base: position 106,852 of record JAEEXN010000001.1, on the reverse strand, counting down.
TTGATGAGCCATTTAACTTTCTGGATCCTACGAGCCAGAATGTGCTGAAACATCTGCTATCTGATTATAATCATGAGACACAGGCCACAATACTTATTAGTAGTCACAATTTGGCTCATACTGTTGATATCAGTTCCCGCATAGCGTTGCTCGAGCACGGTGTCATCATTCGTGACCTACCCAATGAAAATGGAAGTGCAGAGAAAGAACTTGAAGAGTACTTCAATTCATAACGTTGTAGATTAGACCAATTGGTGTTTTAGCATCATTATAGTTGAATTATTACCACTCAAGTTATTGTATTACATTAAAAGAGGATATGCAATTTAGCACATCCTCTTTTATGTTATTTGAAACACTATCTTGTCAATGACAGAACTGAATAATCCTATTGATTTTTTGATAGTTTCTTCTTAAGTTGCAATTTAGGTATCTTCAGTTTCATGCCTTCCTGAACCTCTTTTATACCGTTGTTGTAAGCTTGTATGTAGCATTCCATACCTGGGCCGAAGAAAGCTTTGGAAATGGAAGCTAGAGTTTGGCCTTTGCGGACAGTTACAGTTTGGTCGTAACCAACAATACTATATGCCCCCAGACGTACTTGAGCATTAGTTGCATCGTAACGGCTTGCTTCTTTTTCTTCCTTTGATGTTACAGTCTTTGCTGTTTTTGGTTGAACTGTGACTGTCTTAGTCTGAACAGGTTGTTTAGCCCTTTCAACATATACGGGTGTACGTTGGGCTATACGGGCACGTTCTGCCGCTCTTTTGGCATGCTCAGCAGCAATGCTCTCATTTTTCTTCGATTGAAGAATTGCTAGCTCTTTAGCCTTGGCTGCAAGCTCTATGTCCCTTTTCTCGGCATTCATCACGGATTCTGCTTGTGCTTTTAGTAAGCTGTCACTTTCTCTCTTATCAATTGAAGCTAGAGAATCAGTATTTATATGGCCCCGTATGTAAGCTATTGTGTCTAGCAATGCTGCATGCTCATTTTCAAGTGCCTTAACATATTCCGAAGATCCACTCTTGCCAAAATAATAACCAAGATAAGTTCCTCCAGCGATAAGAAGTAGTGAAAGTAATATCCAAGGAAACTTTCCTAAAGATCTTTTGTTCCCTTCTTCGTCTGGATCCATATTTTCATATTGCATTACATCAAAATTATCCATCGAAGAACGGTGATAATGAGGATCATGCTTGGGGTGTGAATGGTGTCTGTAATTCTCATCATTCTCATCGTGCGAGTGACTTCTATGATGCTCTTCATGTTCATCATGAGAATGGTGTCTATGATGGTCTTTACGTTCATCGTATATATGATTCCTATGGTGGTCTTCATGTCCATCATGCGAATGCCGATGGCTTTGCTCTTCCCAATTATTTTCCATATCTTTATCTTTTATCTGTTCAACCGTTTCTTTATCTGACAGTTGCTCAACTAACTCATCATTGTCAACAAACTCGACAAGAGAGGATGCGCTTGAAGTCGGTTCCTCGTCAATATGATCTTCTTCCACATTTGTGTGCTCTTCCACATCAGCAGAGGGCTCCTCTACATTAGCAGAAGGTTCCTCCACATCAGTAGAAGTCTCCTCCGCAACTAACGGTGTAACTTCTTCTACAGGTGTCACATTCTCGTCAGAAGGAACTTGTTGCTCGCTTGCCATGAGTGGAGAAATAAAATTAGAAGCAGGTATTTCTGAGTTGTTATTTTCAGCATCAATCGTTTCTTCTTGGATGTCAACATCGTCAAAGCTCACTCCTTCGTTCAAGACAACAGTCTGGAATTGTGCAAAAGGTTTGTTAACAAGCTCACGCATAACGGCATCCGGTGTAAAAGTGATTTTACCACGCCCTCCTATCAATATTCGTTCACCAGTATTGATGTTTACACTTTCGCGATCCTTCGTGTCGATGACTTTGAAAGTGCCTAACCCTTTTATCTTCAGCTGTTTCTCATGTTGCAGACCATCATTGACCACATCAATAAATGCAGAAATAAAACGTTCTGCTTCTCTTTGTGTGAGACCGTGCTTTGAGGCGATAGCCCTGCCAAGCTCTGTTAATGCAATTCTAGCCATTCTCCTGCCCTCCACTCTTTAGTTTTTCCTTGACAGAAGCAACAGGCTTGAAATTCAAAACTAATTTTGGCGGAACTAGCATTCGCTGTCCTGTAGAAGGATTCACCATAATGCGCTCGAGGCGTTTTTTTACCTCAAACGTACCAAAGTTAGGAAATGTTACACTGTCTCCTTCCTGGAAACGCTCACACATAATGTCAATCATGGAGCGGACCATTTTCTGTGCGTCATCATGCGTATAACCTAGTCGCTGTGACAGTTCTGATATGAAATCTTTGTTATTCATACTACTGTAGCATATAAGTCAAACTCTTCTGAGCCTGTAATTATTACATTATAGAAACATCCTGTTCGTAGTCTTTTCTCATTTGCGGGGATTAGTACTTCCGGATCAACCTCAGGAGAGCAAAATTCTGTACGACCAATGTAATAAGCACCTTCTTTGCGATCAATAATCACTCTCATCTTACTCCCAACCTTAGCTGCCTCTATTTCGGTGCTTATCTCTTGTTGAAGGGCCATAAGACGATCCAATCTGTATTGTTTCGCTTCGTCGGGAACGTCGTCGCTATAGTTAATGCCGCTATATGTGTCTTCTTCCTCTGAATATGCAAAGGCACCCATCCGCTCAAAGCGTGCCCAACGAGTAAACTCCATCAGTTCATTGAAGTCTTCTTCTGTCTCACCAGGGAATCCCACCATTAATGTGGTACGTATATGTATCCCAGGAACCTCTTCGCGCAGACGGCGGATTAATGTGTAGGTCTCCTCCTTTGTTACATTCCGATGCATAGCAGTAAGCATATGATTGGAAATGTGTTGAAACGCTATATCTAGATACTTACAAACATTGTGTTTTTCGCGCATCACTTTCAAGAGTTCATATGGGAAATGTGTGGGGTAAGCATAATGAAGACGAATCCATTTTACTCCCGGAATGTCGGCCATTGCACTTACAAGTTCGGCGATATGTTGTTTGCCATCAATATCAATTCCATAATATGTCAGTTCTTGAGCAATTACTTGGAATTCCTTAACGCCTTGCAATACAAGCTCCCGCACCTCATTTAAAATATCTTCCATCGGACGGCTCTTATGACGACCCGTAATAATTGGAATAGCGCAATATGCGCAATGGCGATCGCATCCCTCACTTATCTTCAGGTAGGCGTAATGGTGTGGTGTCGTAAGATGACGCTTTCCGCTACATGCTGCAATCTCAGCCTTTCCTAAATCGGTTAAAAGCGACTTAAAATCAAACTTACCATAATACTTGTCGACCTGAGGAATCTCCTGTTCCAATTCATCTTTGTAGCGTTGTGAGAGACATCCCATTACAAAGAGCTTGTTGATTCTGCCTTCTTCCTTGGCTTGCGCGAATTCAAGAATAGTATTGATACTCTCTTCTTTAGCATCATTTATAAAACCACAGGTGTTGATAACCACTATCTCACCCTGCGGATGCTTACTATCATGAGTGCATTTAAAACCATTAGCCTCAAACTGGCGCATAAGCAGTTCGCTGTCCACCAGGTTTTTCGAGCACCCCATCGTGATAATATCGATATGGTTCTTCTTCACTTATTCGCTTTTAAATAGAGAGTCGACAAATTGCGCCTTGTTAAACAGTTGGAGGTCTTCCATACCCTCGCCAAGTCCAATATACTTGACAGGCACTTTTAGTTGGTCGCTGATACCAATCACAACTCCGCCCTTGGCTGTTCCGTCGAGTTTTGTAATAGCCAGACTTGTGATATTGGTAACTGCTGAGAATTGCTTGGCTTGTTCAAAAGCGTTTTGACCAGTACTACCATCAAGCACAAGCATTACCTCGTCAGGAGCCTCTGGAAGTACTTTTTTCATCACATCCTTAATCTTCTTCAACTCGTTCATTAGGCCAATCTTATTATGTAATCTGCCTGCTGTATCGATAAGAACTACGTCAGCATTATTAGCTTTCGCACTACTTAAGGTGTCGAATGCAACCGAAGCAGGGTCTGATCCCATTTGCTGCTTAATTACAGGTACACCTACACGTTCTCCCCATATACACAACTGCTCAACGGCAGCAGCACGGAAAGTGTCAGCTGCACCAAGATAAACTTTCTTACCGGCATTCTTAAATTGCCAGGCAAGTTTACCAATAGTGGTTGTCTTACCTACACCGTTGACTCCTACAACAAGAATAACATATGGCTTATGGTCAGCAGGGAGATCCCAGTTCTCATTATCATCTGAATGATTCTCAGCAAGCAAAGCAGCAATCTCATCGCGAAGAATCTGATTTAGTTCTGATGTGGAAATATATTTGTCGCGAGCAACTCGTTCCTCGATGCGCTGAATAATCTTAATGGTCGTGTCTACACCAACATCTGATGTAATGAGCACCTCCTCTAGTTCGTCAAGCACATCATCGTCAACTTTCGACTTACCAGCGACAGCTCTCGCTAACTTGTCAAAAACGCTTTGTTTTGTCTTCTCTAAGCCTTTATCAAGTGTGTCCTTCTTGTTTTTATTAAAGAATCCGAATAAACCCATATTTCATTATTTTTTGCAAAGTTACAAAAAAATGGATGCAGGACAAAAGAAAAAACACTCTTTTTTATGCATTAATATAGTTATTGCGCCACTTTTGTTGCAATAACACAAAAAGTCGAGAGAATAGTAAAACTTAGAACATGTGGATGTAATGCTTCAATTAGACATCTTTATGCTTTGAAAATATTGTTATAATATAAATAGTCATATGAGCACTTCTTGAACGAAAAGATTTCAATAATATGAATACAACAAAGGACACAGGGAAAAAGCAGGAAGTGCAAATACAAATAAGCAATAAACTATAATAAAAAAAGCCGCAACATCTAAATTGCGACTTTTTTATATGAGAAATACAAATTATTTCTTAAAGAAATCCTGAACAGCCTCATTAGGAACCATCTGCTCATCAAAAATATAAGCACCAGTCTTCGGGCTCTTCACCATTTTGATAACCTTTGTATATGCGCGACCATCCTTTGAACCTTCATGGAGGGTAGCAACCGTTTTCTTTGCCATAGTGTAAAGCTGTTATTGATTATTTAATCTCCTTGTGAAGAGTCATCTTCTTCAGGATTGGATTATACTTCATGAGTTCCATACGCTCAGGAGTATTTTTACGATTCTTTGTGGTAATGTAACGGCTGGTGCCGGGCAGACCACTGTTCTTCATCTCTGTGCACTCCAGAATCACCTGAACTCTATTGCCTTTTGCTTTCTTTGATGCCATGGTGATTATTCTCCTATTACTTTAATGTCCTTCCAGTCAACATATCCTTTTGCAACGGCCTGTTTCAAGGCTGCATCAAGACCTACCTTGTTAATAAGACGAAGACCAGCAGCACTGATCTTTAGACTAATCCAGCATTGTTCTTCTACATAGTAGAATTTCTTGCTGAACAAGTTTACATCAAAGCTTCTCTTTGTGCGATGCTTTGAGTGAGACACATTATTGCCAATCTGTGCCTTCTTACCTGTAATCTGACAAATTTTCGACATTTCTATCTAAATTTTTGTTTTCTTTTTTGATACCTATTCCAAACAGGGTGCAAAATTACAAAGTTTTCTGGAAAAAACAAAATATTTCCTTAAATAATGTGACTAATTAAGTATTTTTTTCGTTTTACTCCTCTTTTTGTGGCTCTATATGCGTTTTCAGATACTCTAGAAACATTTGAAGGGCTTTTGTAGTTGCTTTTGCTAAGTTCACATCACGACCATCATCTTCAAACTGTTTGAAAGTAACAATATCATCAGCCGTTCCGCATGCAAGCCATATGGTACCTACAGGAATCTCTTTCGTGCCGCCACCAGGTCCTGCGAATCCAGTTGCAGAAATGGCATAGTCTACGTTGAGAGCCTTAATTGCACCTTGCACCATCATCCGTGCAACATCTTCACTCACAGCATTCTTCTCTACAAGTGTTTCATGATCAACTCCCAATATGTTCTCTTTAATCTCATCAGTATATGAGATTACCCCACCCTTAAAATAATCTGATGCACCGGGTACCGCAATGATTGACTCTGCTATGCGACCACCAGTACAACTCTCTGCTGTCCCAAGGGTTTTGCCTGCTTCATAAACAAGTTGCTGTATTTCCCTACTAAGTATTTTGTTTTCAAACTCCATAACAAAACTATTTTCAACTATTAAACGTTATTCTACTGAAAGCAGGCTTGTCAATACTACAAAAATCTTTGTCAAGAAATTTATAATAGCCTGTTATGCCAATCATGGCAGCATTATCGGTAGTGTAACTAAACTTTGGAATATAAATTGTCCATCCATATTTCTCCGCATGCTCTTTGAATGCATTGCGCAGGCCGTTGTTGGCACTAACACCTCCGGCAACGGCCACATGCTTAATGTGAGTCTGCTTGACTGCCAAGCGCAGTTTTTTCATCAGTATGCCGACTACAGTAAACTCGAGGCTAGCAGCAAGATCTTCCATATGGTGCTCAACAAAGTCTGGGTCTTCTTTTATCCAGTCGCGTAAATTGTACAAAAAAGATGTTTTCAATCCACTAAAGCTATAGTCAAGACCAGAAACATGCGGTTCTGAGAACTGATATGCATGAGGATTCCCCTTACGTGCAAGACGGTCAATAATAGGCCCACCGGGATATCCCAATCCCATTATCTTTGAACATTTATCAATTGCCTCTCCTGCTGCGTCATCAATAGTTTGTCCCAACACTTCCATGTCGTTGTAGGCATTTACCTTGACAATCTGTGAGTTACCGCCACTTACTAGTAGACAGAGAAAGGGTAAGGGTGGAACACTACCTGTAGGCTGACCGTTAGCATCAAGTTCCTTTATGAAATGCGCCATAACATGTCCTTGCAGATGGTTCACATCAATCATTGGAATATCCAAAGCGCGAGCAAAACCTTTGGCAAAACTCACGCCAACCAGCAATGACCCCATAAGACCAGGTCCACGTGTAAAGGCAATTGCTGAGAGCATATTCTTTGTGATTCCTGCACGTTTAATGGCTTGGTCAACGACAGGAACTACATTTTGCTGGTGAGCCCTTGATGCTAGTTCAGGAACCACGCCACCATATGCCTCATGAACACTTTGACTGGCGGTAACATTGCTAAGTAGCACTCCGTCTTTCAGTACAGCAGCAGAGGTGTCGTCACAACTCGACTCAATACCTAATATATATATATTGTTCATAAGTCGTTTAATATGTGAGTATTTCAACACCGTGTTCGGTCATAACGAAAGTATGCTCCCATTGTGCGCTCGGCAACTCATCGCCCGAAATCACCTCCCATCCGTATGGGTCATCAGCATCCACGAATACCTCCCATGTCCCCATATTAATCATAGGCTCTATAGTAAACACCATTCCAGGAACAAGCAACATGCCTGTTCCTTTTCTTCCATAATGCACAATCTCAGGGTCTTCGTGGAATTTTAATCCTACTCCGTGGCCACATAAGTCACGAACAACACCATAGTGATACTTCTTGGCGTGTTTCTCAACAGCATGCCCTATGTCGCCTACAAATCCCCATGGCTTTGCAGCCTCTGCCCCTATCTCAAGGCATTCTTTTGCCACTCGCACAAGCTGTTCTTTCTCAGGAGTTGTCTTACCAATGATAAACATACGCGAAGCATCAGCATAATAGCCGTCAAGAATGGTCGTAAAGTCCACATTAATAATGTCACCCTCTTTAAGTACATCCTCCTTCTTCGGAATACCGTGACAGACCACCTCATTAATACTAGTACAGACACTCATCGGGAATCCCTCGTAGTTGAGACATGCAGGGATGGCCCCGTGTGTTTCACAATATGCACGGCATATTTCATCAATCTCAAGCGTTGACATGCCGACATGTATTTTACGGGCCACCTCATCCAAAACACCTGTATTGACAATACCGCTTCTACGAATGCCTTCAATTTGTTCAGGAGTCTTAATTAAGTTTCTCGAAGGAACATTCTTACCCTTGTTCTCCCAGAACATTACCTGTTTATCTATCTCTGTCAGAGGTTGGCCGGGTAATGGATACCATTTCCTGTTCTTTTTTATGCTCATCATAAATATGATCCAATTTGCCTGCAAAAGTACAACTAATAATTGAAATAGCGTACAATTATAAAAGATATTTATTAATTTCCTCTGTCCAATCTGCTCCATTTTGCGGGCAATATGTGCGAAAACGCATCTGACTGGCAACGGCAACATTTTTAGGACTGTCATCCACAAAAAGCACTTCTTCAGGCATTATCTTTTCCTGCATGAGCACATAATGGAAAAAATTCGTATCAGGTTTCATCATTCCGACCTCATAACTCACATAAAGCGCATCCATGTAATCTGACAAAGAATGGCCTTCACCATCGAAACGCTTACTCAGCACAAACTCCATCATACATGGATTTGTGTTCGAAAGCAGCACGATACGGTAACCTTCTTCTTTAAGCCTCCTCAATGCCAAAAGATTACGTTTAGGAACATCTCCGACATAACCTTGCCAGGCGTTATTACATTGCTCTGTAGTCAATTCTTGGCCGGCAATCAAAGATAATTCCTTGCGGAAAGTCTCCACATCTATCTTTCCTATTTCTAAATCACCGAAAATACCAGACTGGCGATAAGGATCTAGTCTTTTTTCTGCATCTTTAACTCCAAGTGCAACAAACCTTTTAATTGCTTTCGATTGTTCGAGAGTGATGATTACACCGCCTAAGTCAAAAACAATAGTTTTTATCATAATATCAACTTTTTACCTTTTTAGTTATATTTGTCATCAAATAGATTCAACTTGTTTTTTCTTGCTTCGGAGATTGAAAGTAGCTTGTCCTGTTCTTTTCTATACTCCTCCCGAAGTTCTGCGTATTTCTCGTTTAGTTCACGTATGAACAGTCCTCCTTTATTTGTGTTCATCAGACGTGAAGCAACTAATGAGTTTTGTGAAGCATCTTTCATCCAAACTACAGGACCTCCGTATACAGGCGCAATTTTCAATGCAACATGTAACTGGCTTGTTGTAGCTCCTCCAATCATGATGGGAATATGGAGACCTGCTTTGTCCATCTCGTTGGCAACATTCACCATTTCCTCCAGGCTCGGTGTGATCAGTCCACTCAGTCCTATGATGTCAACCTTCAACTCAATAGCTTTCTTTACGATCTGCTCAGCTGGAACCATGACGCCCAAGTCGATGACCTCGTAATTATTACATGCTAGCACCACACCAACGATATTCTTTCCGATATCGTGTACATCACCTTTCACTGTAGCAAGTAATACACGACCAGCACTCTCCCCTTTCATTCCATCCTTATCCATGTAAGGCTGTAGGATCGCGACAGCTTGCTTCATCGTACGGGCAGCCTTCACCACTTGAGGAAGAAACATCTTACCACTTCCAAATAACTCGCCAACATTATTCATTCCTTTCATTAATGGCCCTTCAATAACGTCAACAGGTTTGTGATACTTTTTCAAGGCTTCTTTCAAATCCAGCACAAGATGGTCAGTGATGCCTTTAATTAACGCATAACACAGCCGTTCTTCTACCGTTAATGAGCGCCACGAAGGCTCTCGAGTTTGCTCTACTGTATCTCCTGAAAGGTGCATATCGCTAACATCCACCTGCTTTTTCAACCTTGCGGCTAACTCTGATAAGTCATCTGCAGCACCTTTCCGTCTATTCAGTATTACATCCTCTAAAACCATCAACTGATCAGTTGGAATATCCGTATAAAGTACTTTGGTAGTAGGGTTAACTATTCCAAAGTCCATACCAGCATGAATGGCGTGATAAAGGAATACGGCATGCATAGCCTCACGCATATAGTTGTTTCCGCGGAATGAAAAGCTAAGATTGCTTACACCTCCTGACACGTGGCTTCCTGGCAGGTTTTTCTTAATCCACTCTGCAGCACGGATGAAGTCAGCAGCATAGCTGTCGTGTTCTTCCATACCTGTGGCAATGGCAAGAATGTTGGGGTCGAAAATGATATCTTGAGCATTCATACCAACAACTTCTGTCAGTAATCGGTATGCACGGGATGCAATATCTATTCGACGCTCAAAACTAGTCGCTTGTCCCTGCTCGTCGAAACACATTACAACAACAGCAGCACCATATCTTTTCACATCACGAGCATGTTGTAGAAATACATCCTCGCCTTCTTTCAGAGAGATGCTATTCACTATGCACTTGCCTTGCACGCATTTCAATGCAGCTATGATAACCTCCCATTTCGACGAATCTATCATCAATGGCACACGGGCAATATCTGGCTCTGCTGCTATCATATTTAGAAATGTGACCATTTCAGCTTTAGCATCAAGCAATCCATCATCCATGTTTATGTCAAGCACTAATGCACCGTCGTCAACTTGTTTGCGTGCAATAGAAAGAGCCTCTTGATACTCTTTCTCCTTGATGAGTCGCAAGAATTTGCGTGAGCCTGCCACGTTGCAACGTTCACCTACATTCACGAAAGGAATATTATTTGTGACTTCCAGCAGTTCAAGGCCACTGAGTTGAATGACTTTCTTCTTATCACATGGTTGATGTGGCATTTTTCCTTCCACAAGCGGCACATAACGTTCAATATATTTTTCCGTGGTACCACAACAGCCACCAACGATGTTTACCAATTTCTCGACTATTATTTCGTTTATTTGCATAGCCATCGTGTCTGGCGTCTCGTCATATAATCCTAGAGAGTTAGGTAACCCTGCATTAGGATAGGCAGAAATATAATAAGGTGCACGATGTGCCAATTCTCGTAAGTAAGGCTTCATCTGAGCTGCTCCGAACGAACAGTTCAAGCCAACCGAGAAAATTGGATACGAACTCATACTAGCCAAAAACGCCTCTAGTGTCTGCCCACTCATAGTACGACCACCTAGGTCACTCACGGTTACAGAAAGCATAATAGGCATTTCCTTGTCCCTTCTCTCCATTACGGAAACAGCCGCATCCACAGCAGCCTTCGCATTTAAAGTGTCGAAAATTGTCTCAATCAAGATGGCGTCCACACCACCTTCCATGAGGGCGTCAATTTGTTCACAATAAGCGTCATACAAATCGTCGTATGTCAGTTCTCTTGCAGCAGGATTGCTTACGTCAGGACTCATAGAACAAGTCTTATTGGTCGGTCCTACACTACCAGCAACAAACCTCGGCTTGGACACCGTAGTGAATTCATCGGCGGCCTTGCGTGCCAGTCTGGCACCAGCTAATGCCATATCGTAGCATTCGTCTTCCAAATGATAATCTGCTTGGCTTATACGCTGGCTGCTGAATGTGTTGGTTTCTATGATGTCTGCACCTGCACGGAGGTACTTACGATGAATATCAATCACAACGTCTTCACGTGTCAGATTCAGCATATCGTTGTTACCTTTCATCATCCCTTCCATATGACGAAAGCGTTCTCCACGAAAATCTTTCTCGCCGAGTCCGTACTGCTGGATCATTGTGCCCATAGCACCATCCAGTATCAGTATTCTATGCTTAATTAGTTCTTGTATGGTCACTCTTTTTACCTTTATACTGTTATAGTGGACTACATTTAAATTATCCTTTTCCTTTCATATGCCATTAATAGTGTTTCATAGCCTTATCTATTTCACGGCGATCCTCTCTCTCCTTTAGTGTTTGACGCTTGTCAAACTCTTTTTTACCTTTTGCCAAAGCGATGTCCACCTTGGCTCTTCCGTGCTTGTCGATGAACACTAACGTGGGAACGATTGTGAAGCCTACAGCCTTGGTCGCTTCAGCCAATTTGTGAATCTCACGTTTCTTCAAAAGTAGCTTTCTATCTCGTTTGGCATCATGATTATTATAAGAACCATAAAAATAAGGAGAGATACTCATTCCTTTCACCCATATCTCACCATTCATAATCGTGCAATAAGTATCTACCAACGAGGCCTTTCCTCCTCTAATGGACTTGATTTCAGTTCCCGTCAGCACAATCCCGGCCGTGTAGAAGTCCACAAAAAAATATTCAAATGATGCTTTTTTGTTCTTAATCTGCACAGGGCTCTTTTTCCTAAGTTCCAGTTCTTCCTTGTTCATGATTCACTTTACAATCTTTGCAAATTTTTCGATATGTTCATCAACATAGTGAGCCACCATTGACGTCCATTCCTCCTCGTTCTCTACAAACTCGTCGTCGAAATCGTCAAAAGCAGGGAAACGTTCGAATAGTTGCATGAACTCCTCATCCGTGACATCTTTCTCAATTTCATCGTGACATGTCAAGTACACTTTTTTCACTTTATAAACCATCTTTCCTAAATCAGTAAGGCCCCATTGCTTTATGGCATAGGCAAACGGATTAAGAAAAATAAAGCCACCAAGTCCATTGTGAATCAACTGTACAAAGCCACCATCCATTACCTCGTCACGTAGCATGCTGTATGCTACAAGCGTAATTTGGTCACTATTCATCTCTGCCATCGTTTCTGTTGTCAACTCACCGCCAACAGCATTCATGATAGCTTCGGTAATAACCATTAAGAACTCATCCATTCCGATCTCTGCAGCCTTGCTCAAAACAGCATCGCTTACTACTATATCTTCCATATTGCTTGCAAAGTTACGATATTTTTTGTTAAGTGAGAAAGAAAGAAGATTCTTTCTTCTTTTAATTATAAAAAACTCTCAATTGTTGAAGCATAAGACAGTAAAGCAGTTCCATTTTTATGACATGACTATGTTTAGCGCTATTCGTATTTAATTATAACTATATTGAGTGACATAGAGAAAAACTCGGAATTGAAAGTATTCCGAGATCACTAGGGGTAAACACCTATACAGTTCGTTCTAAATGCTCAGTTCATCCAGCACGTGGATTAACTTTTTGTCAAAAGGCTTGTCACTGCGAATGGCCTCAATTAGAGGAACATACACGACCTCGTTGTTACGTATGCCAACCATGATGTTACGCTGTCCTTGCATGATAGCGTCAATAGCACCTACTCCTGTGCGGCTAGCTAGGATGCGGTCGTGAGCAGTAGGACGACCTCCGCGTTGCAAGTGACCAAGTATAGAGACTCGTACGTCAAATTCAGGAAACTCATGTTTCACACGATCAGCATAATATAGGGCTCCACACTTCGGGCTCTCAGAAACGATGACAATGCATGACTTTTTAGACTTGCGAATGCCACGCTCCATGAAACGGGCCAGCTGATCGACATCAGTCGACTCTTCGGGAATGATTGCAGCCTCTGCACCACATGCAATTGCAGAATTTTGAGCAAGAAAGCCTGCGTCTCGCCCCATTACTTCTACAAAGAAGATTCGCTCATGACTTTGCGCAGTATCACGGATGCGATCGACACAATCCATGATAGTGTTCATAGTAGTGTCATAACCAATTGTAGAGTCAGTTCCATAAAGGTCATTGTCGATGGTACCTGGCAGTCCTATGCAACAGACGTCGTATTCTTGGGCAAAATGCATAGCTCCAGTTAGCGAGCCATTACCGCCGATGACAACAAGGGCATCAATCTGATTTTTTTGCATCTGTTCGTAAGCTTTTTCCTTGCCAACGGTAGTCAAGAACTCCTTCGAGCGAGCTGTCTTAAGGATTGTACCACCCTGCATGATGATACCCGACACGTTCTCTGTAGAGAAATCGGTGATTTCACCGTTAATTAGACCGTCATAGCCACGAAAAACACCTTTGATGTTAAATCCATTGCAAATACCAGCACGCGTTACGGCACGGATAGCCGCATTCATTCCAGGGGCATCTCCTCCAGATGTCAATACGCCTATAGTCTTTATCTTAGCCATTTCACTTGTTATTTTTATATCAATTGTCATTTAAAGATGCATTGCCCACAACACCAGCATACCAACAATCCAGCTTACGACAGACAGGAAACCCACTGTACGGATATACCACCCTACATGGATGCGCTCCATCTTCATCAAAGCGAGGCCACTGAGCGAGCCTATCAGAAAGAAATTACCGCCAATTGCAGAGCTATAGGCTATCAATTTCCAGAACAGACCATTCTCTATGAAAGCAGTCTGATAAGAGTCTTGAGCAGCGTCAGCTAAAGAATAGAGAGAGAAGAAACTCATTGCGGTAGCAAAATTATCGAGAACGCTGCTCACAAAACCAGTCAACATTCCAAGTATCCATACGTTGTGTATGTTAGTGTCGCACCAGTTAGCCAGCCACGCCAGGGCACCAGTCTCCTGAACTACACCAAGTGTCATCATAATACCCATTACAAAGAGCATCAACTGAATAACACTGTATTGCAAAACGCGTGGGATGCGGCGATGTATCATCTGATCTGCATTCATCAGCTTGTGGTTGAATATCTCGTTGACAATCCATAAGACGGATAGAACGCAAAATGCACCGAGGAAGGGCGACAACTTAGTAATGTTGTGGAAAGTGGGTATGAACCACAATCCTCCAATGCCCACAAAGAGCATGAGAAGTCGTTGCCACGTATTAAGGTTTGTATCATCACCACGATATGGCATAGCTGGCAAATCCATGTCAATACGTTCGGGAAGAGCCCGGCTGATCATATAGGTGGGCAGTGCCCATGCTAAGAGACATGGCAGAAAGAGTGACATTGAGAAGTTGGTAGCTGTGACGGCCCCAATATTCCAAAGAACCAATCCTTCCGGTGAGCCAATCACAGTGAGTGCACCACCACAATTTGCAGCGAGCACAACAGCACATCCAAATAACATACGCATGCGGCGATTTGGTACCATAGAGTGCATGATAACAAGCATCATTATAGTAGTTGTTATGTTATCAAGATTGGCAGAGATAATAAATGTAATGATGGTAAGAAGCCACAAATACTTTCTGCTACGGCGAGTGCGTAAAAAAGGCGTTATGAAATCGAAACAGCCGTTGTTGTTCAAAATCTCAACAATGGTCATCGTAGCTAGTAGGAAGAGCACTACTTCTGCAGCGCGTCCCACATACTTCAAGAAGATATTCTGCGCAATATAGTGCTTTACTGCTGTGCTAGTGGGTACTGCCCCTGCCAACCAGTCTGTATATTCACCAGGGTGTTGACTCATCACAAAGTCGGTGCCATAACAAATGTATAGTACCCAGCTGAGCGTACACATAAACATGGCAATAGCTGCCTTATTTACATTCGTCACATTGCCCGTGGCAATCAGGGCAAAACCAGCCAAGAGTATACAAACAATTACGAGTGTCATAAATCGGTTATTTTGCCACAAAAATACGAATAAATGGCAAAACCACCAAAACTTTCACGAAATTTCGAACCATTAATGGGATTTTAACAAGTAATAAATTGAAACGACAGCACTGCTCATCACCAGTAACACGCACCATATCCAATAACTATAAGCATTTTCGGTGCAAGTGCCAACGTAGGTGAGTGCGATAAGTGGCAGTTGAAGCCCCATGTAAACAAAAATACGGCGTGACAGGCTGAAACCGAAACGTACCGATACATATATTAAGGTTATCAGAAAGTCAAGCAAATTGGTGGCAAACATGCCATAGCCGATTCCCTTAAGGCCTTCAATGCGCCAACCAATAATCACAGCTATAACAAGGATAGCTGCAGACAAACCTTCGAGCATCAGGAATGCAAGTGAATATCCCTTGGCCAAGTTCATATAAGCCATTGGTAGATAGATAGATCTGAGATACAAACCCAATAAAGCTATTTGTGCCATGGGCACAATGGGCTCGAACCTGTTTGAAAACAACAAGGGGATGAATATTGGCATGAGGAAAGCCAATACAATGAGCAAAGGACATATGAGCAATAATGAAGCTTCAATTTGCCGACATACCGTTAGGTGAAATGCACCTGCGTCGGCTGTATGAGCAGACAAACGAGGAAAATACTCTGTATCAAGCGAGGCAAATATTATTCCACCATAGGTGACAACAATCATATATGCCGCATTGTAGAAACCTACGGTGTCGAGCTGGGCCACCCTGTTGAGATAAGAACGAATCATAAACTCAGCTCCTGTACCCAACACAGCTGCCAGCACAAAAGCAATGCCCATCCAGACCAAACCAACTCCTTCTCCTAATAGTCTGCGACTAAATGAGAGACGTAAAGGATATACATGATATGAATAGAGGATAGTGATGAGCATCTGCATTAAGGCCGCTAGCACCAATGAAGGTACTATGCCACGTTCGCCGAAAACATAGTAAATAGGAACCGACGTGACAAGCGTCGTCATCACATTCAACACCGAAATGACAGCGAGACGACGCATTCGCCTCAATGCTTTCAGTATAGCCATCTCTCCTCCAGTAATGGCAAGCAGGCCAACTACAGGAGAAAGAACCATAAAATGCAATGTGTG
This sequence comes from Prevotella sp., assembly GCA_016291595.1. Taxonomy (GTDB): domain Bacteria; phylum Bacteroidota; class Bacteroidia; order Bacteroidales; family Bacteroidaceae; genus Prevotella. Next base: position 90,386 of record JAEEXN010000001.1, on the reverse strand, counting down.
GTCTCCCCAAATGAAAGTCCAATGGTCGAGCAATGGGCTCAGTAAAAAACAAAGAGCTGCACCAAGAATTGCTGTTAACAAGCTCCACGAACGGATAAGTTTTACTTGATGATGTATTTCACTCTCTGAGCCCTGCTCATAAACCTGCGACAAGGCTTTCACACCGCTTGTTGGGATTCCCAAATTGGTGGCACCAGACATCAGGTTGACTGTAGAATTGAAAAGTGAAATCAAGCCCATGCCCTCTGGGCCCAATATGAGCGCCACAAACTTATTGCGTACAAGACCTATCATGATGTTAAGGCCTTGCACGCCTCCAAAGAGGCCTGTATATTTCAGGATATGTGCGTAATTAATTTTCGCCATACAACAAGAAAAACGTTAATTTTTCTATTTTATTACCATAATTACAAAAAACATATTAACTTTGTGATAATTTATGGGGACACCACTTATTAGTTTCATTATCACCTACCATAATGAGCCACCCGTTATGCTGTCCGAATGTATTGAGAGTGTGCTCGCCTTATCACCCAACAGTGATGAGCGTGAAATAATTGTGGTTGATGATGGTTCCAAAACAGATATGTCTGTTTTGCTAAATAATCTTTATAAAGACAATAGTGATTCTACAGAGGGTTATATATACATCAGGCAAGAGAACCAGGGTATTAGTGCTGCTCGTAATAAAGGATTGAGTATTGCACGAGGAGAATATATCCAGTTTGTAGATGCTGATGACCTAATTATTGCACACCATTACGAGCATTGCATAAAGATACTCAGAAGCGAAAAACCCGATGTGGTTTCATTTGGCTTCTGCCGCAAAATGAGGGGATTCATTAAATACAATGATTCGACATTGCAAAACGGTGCCGATTATATGAGCAGACACAAAATGTACGGGCCTGTATGGTGTTATTTATTCCGGCGGTTTCTATCCGACGGTCTATACTTTAAAGAGGGAAAGCGCTATTCCGAGGATGAAGAGTTCACCGCATTACTGATGATTCGTGCTGGTAAAACTTGTCACACTGAAGCACCAGCATATTTATATCGTAAAAACGCAGCATCAGCTACGCGCCATAATGATATAATAGCTATCTCTCGGCGACTAGATAACCAGCTAGACACTATCATCACTTTGCACAACCAGCTACCAATCCTTTCGGTACAGCAACAACAAGGAATGGAACGACGTGTAGCCCAACTCACGATGGATTATCTCTATAACACCATCATTTGGAAACATGTGCCAGAAGACTTAGCAGGAGCGATAAGTCAATTGAAACACAAAGGGCTATACCCGCTCCCAGCAAACAATTATTCTCTAAAATACAATTTGTTCCGCCGATTGCTACAGTCGGAATTTGGGCAGTATCTACTGCTACATGTTTTACCATTTTATCCCATTAAGTGATGATGAGGATACTTTTAATAGGTGAATATAGCAACCTGCACGCTACATTGGCAGAGGGGTTGAAGGCATTGGGGCACGAAGTTGTGCTCATGTCCGATGGCGACAACATCTACCACTACCATAGTGACATTCCTCTCTGTCGTAAAGGCAAAGGCAAATGGAGTGCTATGGAGTATGTAACGAGACTTTTGGTTAAGCTCCCTATGATGAGAGGATTTGATATCGTACAAATCGTCAATCCTGATTTCCTCTCACTGAAAGCCGAAAGACAGAGATTCATTTACAACTATCTGCGTCATAATAACCGCCGTATGGTGCTAGGGGCTTTCGGAAACGACTGGCAATGGGTAAACAGCGGATTGCACGAACGCCTATTCCGCTATGGTGATTTCTATATTGGCGACATCCCTCGCAACAATCCTTACGCACAAATGCTTAAAAAAGAATGGATTGGTACAGCTAAAGGTAAACTGAGTCAGCACATTGCCAGAGACTGCGATGCTATTGTGCCATGCCTATATGAGTACGACAAATGCTACCGTCAGTTATATTCTGCTAAGACCCAATTTATCCCCCTGCCCGTGAAAACATGTTTTAACGATGAGAAACTGACAGTGCATCAACCTATAAGATTCTTTATTGGAGTAAAACGCCATATGATGGATTATAAAGGAACAGACATCATGCTTGAAGCTCTTAAGAATATTAAGGAAAAATACCCCGATTGTTGCGAGGTGAGAATTGCCGAAGACTTACCGTTCGACCAATATATGCAGATGATGAAGGGAAACGATGTCATACTTGACCAACTCTACTCATATACACCTGCCATGAACGCTCTGCAGGCTATGGCTATGGGCTTGGTGTGTTTGGGTGGCGGTGAACCTGAAAACTATGAGATTCTCAATGAAAACGAATTACGCCCAATTATCAACGTAACACCAACATTGGAAAACGTGATGAGAGCCTTAGAGGACATTATATTGAACCCAGATCAGCTTTTAGGCCTAAAGAAACAGAGTATCGAATATGTTAAACGGCATCACGATTACCAGAAAGTAGCACTCAAGTATACCCATCTGTATCAACAATTACTAGAAAAACCATGAACTTTTTTATCAAAGCTTGTCCTATTCAATTGTATATCTCAATATGGCTTATAGCAGTTCAACACATCATTAAATACCTTCTCCAGCCTATTTCCAATTATATCAGGGCTAGACATCTGCCTCACCATCTTAGACAAATTCTTTGCATCAACAGATGAGGCATGCGACATTGTATCAAGCATGGCGTTTTCCAAGGCGTAAACATGATTGACTGGAACAAAAATAGAACCTATGGTTGGACGGACGCTCATAGGTACGCCTTCGGTGGATATCACAGGAATGCCTGTGCTCAATGCCTCTAAAAGAACCAATCCCTGTGACTCTCCCCTAGTTGCAAGCACCAACGCATCGCTGTCATAGAGGCATTCACGAACACCTTCCTTATCAAGTTCACCTAGACATTTTATCTGATGTTTGCTGGCATATTTATCAACCAGACGCTTAAACGCTTTACTATTAGTGCCACGACCGGCAATAGTCAGTCTCACGTTGGGGTGATTCTCTACAAGTTGGTCAAAGGCGGCCAGTAAAACATCATAACCTTTGCGTTCGTCGAAAATTGCCAGGCAACAGAAACAGAATGGGCGGTCGTCTTGAACGAGTTTCCGATCTCTGCAAGCAAAAAAGTCTACATCAATAATATTGGGAATACTAATGCTATGATAATCCTTGCCAAAATAGCATGCTAAATCTTCTTTCAACTCTTCTGAAACTGTAATAACTATTCCCGCTCGGGCATATGCTTGTTTCAGAAGTGGAATAGCCCAGTCTGCAGATAGACCTTTTCCGAACTCTTGGTAAAATATCTCTTTTGGTAGATGCTCCGTAACTACATAAGGTATATGGTACTCATCTGAAATTAACATTGCAGCATAGCCAGCCCACTTAACACAATGAGCATGCAGGATGTCTGGTTTCCCAAACTGTTTTATATATTCAGCAAACATCGAGCGGACGTTAGCTACCCACCGCCTCACGTTCGGACGAATAACCTTGGGCCACCCACGCAGATAACTCTGATAAACAGCTATTCCATCAATCTTGAGCCACTGACAACCATAAGGATAGAAAAAATAACGACTTCTGCTAATACGCAACGATAATTGAACATTACTAATGATACGCACTTCATGCCCCAATGAATGCAAGGCCTTGGATTGCTCAAGACAGAATTCACCACCATATGGAGTAAAGAACGATGGAATCTCTACGATGTGCATTGCTTTAATATCATTAAGAAAAAATGAAAGTAGATAGTCTTTGTTAAAAATGAAAGGGCATAGCAATACGCGCAACACAAAAAGTTTTTAGGAACAGGTCGTAATGAACTCTTGCAAGAAACAAAAAAAGTTAGGATTAGAAGTTTATGAAAACTTCTATCTCCTAACTCCAGATTCTAAGATCTTTCTGAGCTTATGCCTCAGGAGCGGCCTCCTCTGTAGCGGCAGCATCCGCATTAGCGGCAGCCTCAGCCTCAGCTTTGGCGGCAGCCTCAGCGGCCTTTTTCTCTGCTACTTTCTTGGCAATTTCCTCGTTCACTTTCTTCTCTGCCTCGAGAGCAGTTTTTGCAGCATCCTTCTTAGCCTTCAATTCAGCCTCGTGAATCTTGTTAAGACCGTTCTGCTTGTCTGCTTTCCATGCATCGAACTTCTTCTGGGCGGCAGCCTCGTCGAAAGCGCCTTTTTTCACACCTCCTTTGAGATGCTTCATCAGGTAAACGCCCTCACGGCTGAGGATGTTGCGAACTGTGTCGGTGGGCTGTGCACCTACCTCTACCCAGTAAAGTGCGCGCTCAAAATTCAAATCTACTGTGGCTGGATTGGTGTTAGGGTTGTAAGTACCAATCTTTTCAGTAAATTTACCATCACGTGGTGCTCTTGCGTCAGCGATTACGATGCTGTAGAAGGCATAACCTTTACGGCCACCGCGCTGCAGTCTGATTTTTGTTGCCATTTTTTTGTAATTTTAAATGTTAGGTTTGAATTTCACGCTACTATCTCGTAATAGCGGCTGCAAAATTAATAAAAAGTTAGAAATTATCGGTACGAACTTTGTAGTTATTCTTTTTACTTTAACATTATTTTGCTATAAATTGCAAAAAAAACGTTGTTTCCCACACGCTTTACTCGCAACATTTTGTATTTTTGCAGCGTATGAAGCATGAATTGTCGATTCTCATCCCTACTTTCAATGACCTCTGTGAGCCATTGGTAAGGCAAATTTGTCAACAAGCCGATAAACTTGCTGCTACAAAGTTTTGTTATGAGGTAATAGTAGCCGACGATGCTTCAACCGACTTTACCATAGTCAACTCAAATGCCACTATAAGCCAAATCCCTCATTGCCGACTCATCCGTCAAGAACAGAACATTGGTCGGTCGGCTATTCGCAACATGCTGGCTCGGGAAGCTAGTTATCAGTGGCTGTTATTCATTGATGGCGACATGCGTGTCCGTCATCATAATTTCCTTGAGCAGTATATCATAACGCCTTGTGAAACAGTTGTCTATGGAGGCTATGAACTAGCATTTGTAAGTAAGAGTAACTTACGTTCCCTTTATGAGAAAAGTTGCCTGTCCCAGCATACTGTTGCCCAAAGACAAATAAAACCTTACAAAGACTTTCACACATCAAATTTTATGGTCAGTCGACATTTATTTCTTGAGCATCCACTCAATGAGAAATTCCGTTATTATGGTTACGAGGATGTTGTATGGGGAATGATGTTAGGCAAGTTGGGGGTCGACATCTGCCATATTGACAATCCTGTTTGCTTCGAGAGTTTCGAAAGCAACTCATCATTTATGAAAAAAACAGAAGAGGCACTCTGCACTTTACATCAGTTTTGCGACATGCTTAAGGACGACTCCAAGCTCATCACTTTGGCAAATCTACTAAAATTCTTGAAATATCCACTAAGTTGGATTTTCAACCTCTTAGCTCCTTCCATGCGTAGGAGCTTGTGTGGCAGTCGCCCAAGTCTCTGGATGTTCAATCTCTACCGTCTCGGCTTTTACCTATCTTTATAGACATACTTCACAATTACCAATAAATATAAATATGAGAAGATTTGCATTTAAAATGTTTCTTAAACCAGGTTGCGAAAGAGAGTATGCAAAGCGACATGCTTCCATTTGGCCTGAATTGAAACAAATGATTAAGAATCAAGGAGTTTGCAATTACAGCATCTACTGGGACAAAGACACAAACATTCTATTTGCCTATCAAGAATGCGCCAAAGAAGGTAACTCACAAGATACCGACAATGTGGATCCAATTACCCAGAAATGGTGGGACATGATGGCTGATATTATGGAAGTGAATCCTGACAACTCGCCTGTCACTATTCCCATACAAGAACTTTTTCATATGGATTGACTACGCGTAGAGAGTTTTATACGTTAGAGTTGGAAAATAAAAAAAGAAGAGGAATCAATTCCTCTTCTTAAGTGACTCCCGCGGGATTCAAACCCACAACCTTCTGATCCGTAGTCAGATGCTCTATTCAGTTGAGCTAGGGAGCCTTTTCGTATCTTTTTTGTTTTGCGAGTGCAAAGGTACATACTATTTTTTAAACCACCAAATATTTCATTGTTTTTTTTTGAAAAAAGTCAATCTTTAGTTTTCCTCACTTTCAGGATAGGCAGTGAAAGATGATACTGAACGGCCAATAAACGGATGACACATACAACTAAGAACGTTACAATTGATACAAAATTCTCATGGAAACCTAGACGAGTCATTCCATAATATACAAGACCTCCACATATACAAGCCATTGCATAGATTTCTTTGCGAAATATCAAAGGAATTTCATTGAGGAGAATATCGCGAATCAATCCACCTGCAGCTCCAGTTATGCAACCTAAGATAATAGCCACCCAATAAGGATATCCAAAAAGCAAGGTTTTTTGTATTCCTACAACTGTAAACAAAGCAAGTCCCAATGTGTCGAATATATGGAGAAAAGCATTGTATATACGGTTAACATGCTCTTCGAACAAAATAACAATGATCAGGGCAATCGCAGTACAAATAACATAAAATGGATTTGTCATCCAAAAAGGTGTTGTGCCAAGCATGACATCCCTAATTGTCCCACCACCAATAGCTACGGCAAATCCACAACAATACCCTCCAAACCAATCGAATTTCTTTGCCGCAGCCATTCGAATACCTGAAATGGCAAAAGCAAAAGTGCCTATAAACTCAATAACAAGTAAGAAAGTACTATAGTCAGGAGTAAAGTTCATAAGTCATTTCTTAAATCGATCGCCCCAACAATGAAGCATGTATTGGTATTGTTTCTCTTCAGAAGGTGAATGCTGGGCATGCCACAAACGCTCATTAACTAATTCATCAGGCATATATTGCTGTATTTGAAAATGTCCCGGATAGTCGTGGGGATAAATATAGCCATCGCTATAACCTAAATCTTTCATTAATGATGTTGGTGCGTTGCGCAAATGCAAAGGAACCGGTATGTTTCCCGTCTCACGCACTGTCTGCAGGGCACAGTCTATACCTAGATATGCACTATTGCTCTTAGGACTTGTAGCGAGATAAACAGCACACTCAGCTAAAGGAATTCTTCCTTCAGGCCAGCCTATTTTCATGACAGAATCAAATGCCGCATTAGCTAACAGTAAAGCATTTGGATTTGCAAGGCCAATATCCTCAGCAGCACTTATAACCATTCTTCTGGCAATAAACTGAGGATCTTCCCCACCTTCTATCATTCTTGCCATCCAATAAAGTGCGGCATCAGGGTCACTTCCACGAATACTCTTAATGAATGCAGAAATAATATCATAGTGCATTTCTCCATCTTTGTCATATGCTAAAGGATTCTGTTGAAGACGGTTTTCGACTTTTTCGTTAGTAATTGTGACTTCGTCAGTAGACTCACCATCGACAATTAGTTCTAAAATATTAAGTAGTTTACGCGCATCACCTCCACTGTACCTAAGCATAGCACCAGTTTCCTTGACTATGATTCTACGTTTTTTCAGCTCAGTATCAGTTGAAATAGCCCTGTCGATTAACTGAAGAAGGTCTTCTTTTTCGAGTGCTTTTAAAACGTATATTTGGCAGCGCGATAATAGCGGCCGTATTACTTCAAATGAAGGATTCTCAGTAGTAGCACCAATCAAAGTTACAATTCCTTTCTCCACAGCGCCTAAAAGGGAATCTTGCTGACTCTTTGAGAATCGGTGTATCTCATCTATAAACAATATGGGGGAAGACTGAGAAAAGAATCGTCCATTTTTTGCGCGTTCAATAACATCACGCACATCTTTAACGCCACTTGTTACAGCACTAAGCGTATAAAAAGGCGTCTCTAGCTTGTTGGCAATAATCTGTGCCAATGTGGTTTTTCCCACACCAGGAGGGCCCCATAAAATAAAAGAAGTAATCCGTCCCGCCTCTATCATCTTGCGCAGGACAGCCCCCTCTCCTACCAAATGTTTCTGTCCGATGTAATCGTCAAGAGTGCGGGGTCTTAATCTTTCAGCTAATGGTTGTGACATAATCTGGGGACAAAATTAAAAATAATCTCTCATTTATGCAAAAATTCTAGGGCAAAAACTTGTGAAATACAAATTATGTATTTACTTTTGCAGTTGATGAGAGTAACTATTCTACAAACTGACATTGTCTGGGCATCGCCCAAAGCTAACATGGAGAGTGTTGGGAGACAAATTAAGGGGGCACCTGCAACTGACTTGTTTGTACTTCCTGAAATGTGGAGCACAGGGTTTGCCATCGAACCTGAGGGAATTGCAGACGAGTCGAACCTCACTTTGCATTGGATGCAAGAGATGGCCTTCGAAACTCAGGCAGGCATTTGTGGAAGTGTATCTGTAAAAGAAAATGGTCTGTTTGTGAATAGAATGTTTTTTGTCCGACCAGACAGTTCATTCGAGAGCTATGATAAGCATCATTTATTTACATACGGACATGAAGATAAGTATTATCGAGCAGGTAATCGTCGAACAGTTGCTGAATTCAAAAGCGTACGTTTTCTTCTCGTAACATGTTATGACACACGATTTCCCTTATGGTTGCGTTACCGCAATGATTATGATGTAATTATCATTGTCGCCAATTGGCCATCAAACAGACAGAGTGCATGGGAGATATTAACTAAAGCAAGAGCTATTGAGAATCAGGCGTACGTTTTAGCATGTAATCGAGTAGGACGTGACAAACATAGTCAATATGCGGGTGGTAGTGCTATCATTGATCCATATGGAAACGTTATATCACAAGTTCATGAGAACACTGAGGCTATAATTAGTGGTGATATAAACATGGAATTGCTCACACATTTCAGGGAGAAGTTTCCTGTTTTATATGAAAAAGACAATTACGAAATAAAGTAAAACTGAATATATGAAAGATACTAGTAAAAAAGCATTTACGCTGAAAACCCTTACAAAGAGTAATGTTTGGGACATTCAAGAGAATGATATTTTCCGCATGTGGGAAGCAGCAGAAAAGGATGCAGACCTAAAGGAGAATCTCAGGCATTATACGGATATTATTCGTAGTGCGTTCGAAATTGAGGAAGTCAAGATTGACAGGCCTGAAGTCATAAAAAAATACGAGGCACGAGGTTTTAAAGTTGGAAATTTGCGTGTTGATGATTCAACAAAGGTAAAAATGGCCATCAAGAAACGTCCCATTATGCGTGTAACAGATCTGACATATGAGAACATCCGGCATATTTCAGCTTCAAAGCTTTTAGAGGTTATTGACAGAAATTTCGGAGGTGGTTGGGATTCCCTTTCACAAAGTATTCAGGATATTATCCAAACGGGATTTGAAATATCAACAACAACCTTGCCTGCCGATCGACTTCACAAAAAAGGAGGACTTTATGAAAAAAAGATAGAAGACGGATTTGAAGTCCTCGAAATTGTAAAAGGCACTTGGATTGAAGCTATTTTTGCTAAAGAAAAACCTGAAATTGACAAACCTAAGACAAGGTTTGATGATGATTTTGATAAGGAAGAAGAAAAAGAAGAAGATGATGAGGATGTTATAGTTGAGGATCACTACAACGATCAGGACGAAGACGATGACTATGATGAGGACAAATTGACTGAAGAGAGTTATCGTACAACTTATGAGACTGATCCAGATGACCTTACTTTAGATTCTGTTGATGTCGCTGATGAAGACTATTAGTCATACTTATGAAAGTGGCGAATCAGGTTCTGGTGATATTTCATACAACTAAGGAACGTTTCTAAATTATCTGTGTGTTTCCCAAAATTAGAAAGGGATTATACTTGAACGCTTATACACAGTTTCAGAGTTCATGCCATTTTTTGAATGGCTAACCAGATAGTCAATTCAGTTTTAATTGAGGCCTAACTCGAATTAGGCCTCAATTGTTTCTTTAAAGTCATATTTGATATATTAAATCTGATTGCCTTTCTGTTTACTATTGGGCGTTTTTTCATTTCATTAGAATAAGTATCTCTCATTCTTCATAATAAAGTTAATATTCAACTGATTAGACCGAAAGTGACGTGTGAGGTTTACTTTTGAAAAATTACTTGCGCGTTGACAATTCTATTCAATCCAGATATTGAAGAATCAATACGCTTATTCCACAACATCCTCACAGTCTGTTGGTTAACAATATACACGCCTTCATTCGCCTCCCTTAGGACATCTCGTTTCTGGAGGACGTCATTAGCCTCATAGAAGGCAACTCTAGCATCCTAGAGGGCAGTTTTATTTGTTTTGCGAACGATTGTGGGGCTCATCGGAGATAGAGCACTCCAAACACAGATTGTGTTAACAAGCTAGGGGCACTGGCCCCATTCTGTTGTATCCCACAAAAGCTGTGCATCAATGTTTGTCAATATTACTGTTGTATTGTGATCAATCCGACACCTCCAAAACTTATAAAGGCCCCCAATATATTATTATATGGCCTATAGCGTAATTCTGATTGTGAATGCGATACTAAAAACTAATTGCATAGCTAATATATATATAAGCAACATATCAGCGTGTGCCTTTAATCCTGTCGTTAGAGAATAATAAACATCAGAGACAGAGTGCAAAGTACCACTAGCAAGTCCATAGCTAACAGATAAGAAAACTATGATAAATGCCAAAATAGGTATACAACTACTGCTAAAGCTACTTGGGAACAAACTGCCAGAAGCACTAAGAAGAATCGCTTGAGGTACAGCAGTGAGTAGGAGAATCACTATAACAAAAATAACAAGCTCTATAGCAACCACACGTAATCCGAAACGTTGCCGAAACATCAAGGGTTGACGAAAAACAAACTTCATAATTGTTTCTAGTAGGGTACTGTAAAAAAGAGCCCCACATGCAATTGCAATTAAAACAAGCCATACCAATAAAGGATGAGCTAGGTTGTCTGCAAAACAACCCATAAACCAACGAATGCCTTCTCCACTCAACAAAGGGCGTGTGCCTAATTGCGGAGAAACTACAGTCACTAGCCATGAAAAAAACACCACGGCCAGTTGGAGCAAAGCAAGTATAAGAGCCAGCTTACTCTTCATCGGGTTGCAAGTTGTCAATATCGATGATGCGGAGTTCTAGAGCGCGAACTACTAATCTTGTAGCATTAATGCCAATTCCCATATTACCATCAGGAAAAAGCTTTTGGATAAGTTCATTTTGGCGCTTTTCCAAACTCTTCACGCCAAATGGCATACCACGTAGATTCGTTATTTGCTCTTTCGTATATCCTAAAGCCAAATGTCTCAGAAAACGTTCATCATACTCATCAATTTCATAATTAACTAATGCTTCCTGTCGAATAAGCTGAGAGCCAACACTTCTCTTGAATCGATCGACTATTTTCTCTAAAATAGGCTGGTTAAACACCATTCTTTTCCCATCCATTACACTGGCAACATCACCACGGGTAAGCAACTCTCCACTTTTAAGAATGATACCATCTGCGCCAGCGTCGAGAACATCTACCCAAAGCTTTTCATTCAGAATTTCGCCTGTGAAAATAAGAACCTTCACCTTAGGATAACTTTCCTTTGTGTGGCGACATATCTCTACACCAACAGTGGTCGAGCCTCCCAAACCCAGGTCGAGCAAAACTAAGTCTGGCAATTGTTGTTTTACTAGCCTCCAGTAAGCTGGTTCATTTTCTGCAGTTCCAATAATCTCTGCCTCTGGAATATCGTTCTTAATAATCCCTAATGTCCCTTTTAACTCAAGGGGTACATCTTCTACAATGATTACTTTAAATCTGTCCATGCATTTATATTATTTTGGTTAATGTCACTATCATATTTATACCACCATTACCATCCGGTTCAGAAATTAATCCACATCCTCGTCGATTTGTCTGTTCACTATGATCACGCACTATTTGTCGGCAAAGAAGGAATGGGATATGTTCAATAGAAGGTGTGAAAAAATCGTCATGGACCTTTTCATTCACATATACATGTGGCATCGCCACAGTAAAAACAGCATATTCATTACCTCTGCTACCAACATTTACCATCAAGTGCTTTTCTCCTGACTGTGTTTTCAATAGCTCAAATAAATACTTAAGCATATCACGATCGCCGAGTACAGATATGTGCTCTCCACTCAGTATGCTATTATTGGGCAAAATATCACTAGCAGACAGTCGCTCCACTTTAGATGTTACCGTATCTATCTGCCGCATTGCTTGGGCAGATAACAGTGAATAAAGTTCTTTATAGTAACAAGCCAATTCATTGACAGCTTGAAGGGTTTCATCTTGTCTGTCAATTAACTGGCGAATACGGGAGGGGTAATACATTGTTTCGTGTTTTAGAGTAGATAGACAATTGTCAAGTACTGAGTTGCTAATGTGTAGTTTCTCATCTTCCAATTCCGCTCTTTTTAGTTCGTCTTCGGCTAATTCAATGTTTGTTTGTTTCTCAGCATTCATATTTACAGAATCCTGTAAAGCATCCACAATTTGACCAACAACCTGTTGCAACATTGGAGGATACTTCTCTTTGATCAATGGCCGAATCATCTCAAGTTTTTTATACGGCTCAGCATCTGTTAGCAACACGCTATTCATACGCTTCACACGCTCAACGCAGAAACGATAAAATAGACGATGCCTGTAATACATTAAGTAATATGCAGGAAACAGTAATAATAATAATGCAACAAGTATTGCCACAGCAACTTGTTTATTGGTTTCAGATCGTTGCATGGCATGACAGTACTCGCCGAGATTCTCGTCAGCAGATGTTTCCTTAAAAAGCAATGTATATACCTTATTATTATATCGATAGAGTGACCAATCGTGAAGAGCTAAAGCAGCAACGGCGCTCTCGTTGCGTATATCGAGTAACACCCCATAACTAATTGGAACACGATTATGATACCATCGAATCTCTGGTGGCTCGGCTGATACTGCGCTTATCTGCAAAAGGGTGTCAGAACTTTCTGGAAAGAACATACTATAGGCAATATTCAAATATTTTCTAACACTGTCTGCATATTGCAAAGAAAGCGTATAAGTACCATTCAAGTTACTATAATAGGCACTATCAGCGAACGCAGCTGCACGCAAAGATGCTTCATCCAACCTGCTCACATTTAAATTTGAGCCGATTGCAGGAAGAAGAGTATTAAGCAATAGTAACACAGCTAAAACTTTTCGGATTCCTTTCGGCAGACGAAAATAAAAACGACTTCCTTCACCAATTTTACTCTCAACACCGATTTCACAAACATTAAATATGCTGCTTATTTTACGATACTTTTCAATAATTCCTTTACAATTCATCAGTCCAAATCCATGAGATGTTTGGCTTGAGGTCTGAGGAGCATCAACAATAACTTTTGGATTGAAAAGAATGGCCATCTCTTCATCGCTCATACCCTTTCCCGTATCTTCCACACTGATTTCTACATAGTTGTCTACATCTTCAGCATGAATGCTTACCTTCCCGCCTTTAGGTGTAAATTTACGAGCATTATCAGCAATAGTATTGAGCATAAAAAGTGTCAATATGCGATCTGCTTTAACAACTGATTGAGAAGGAACTATTTGCAAATTTATCTCTTTCAACAGAAAAGACATTCGGCCTTTCTGCAACGTGTCAAATAACAATTGAATGGGAAAGCTCTCAATATGAAGACTCAATTCTCCTTGTCTTAATTGAATCCATTGTGTTAAAACATCATTATACTCAATTATTTGATCGCACAACTCTGAAATGTATTGGTAACGTTCTTGCCTTTTTTCTTTTTTATCAAATGTTTGTTTTCCTTCATTTTTTAGACACTTAATCTCATGAAGCATGCGGTCTATAAAAGGGACGACACTATTTACCAAGAATAATTTTGCCCGATTCTCTATATTGCGTTTTTTGTTATTAACAATATGAACAACATTTAACGCATATGCTTCATTAATATTCTCAAAACGCTCGTTCAGGTCAAGAATCTTTTTGTCGTTTTCTTGTTTCCATTTCTGTAAGGGCTGAAGAAGTAATTCCATACTGTCCTTATTGTTGCTACGTCGTCGCATAGCATCAAACCAAAATAACAATAACACAACAAGAACTATTACAAAAAAGACTGCCAAAATCATCCAATTAAGCGTTTTTGACGAGTTCTCAAGTTGCTCTGCGCGAGCTTCTAACAGCCGATCTTGACGAGTTTGCTCTTGTAAATCAAGGTATAAATTACGGTTGAAGTCACTATTAGGCTTGTCATTCATTGCCGCATATACCACACTCATTTGTTCACGAATACTAGCAACAAGATCAGGAGCTTGCCCAATAGATTTATTATTCTCCAGTGAACGGTCAAGACAAATAAGTGCTGATGGATAATCACCAATACCCATGTAGCAGGAAGCAAGTGTACGGTATGCGCCTGCAGTCTGGTAAACATCACCAAATTGCAGAAACATATCTAGTGATTTCTGAGCTAAATATCCTGCTAGAAGACTATCAGGCATATTGTCTGAATTGATAAATTTCATTGCTGGAAGATTATCGGCAATCAGTTTCATTCGTGCTGAAGGAGATTGGAGATGTTCACTAATTGCCTGAAGACTATTTGCTTCCCAATATGGATATTTACCTTGACGAGCTATCAACATGCAACGCAACAGGTGATCAAACTCTTTTTGATTAATCTCTTCTTGCGTACCTTGTGTGATAATTCCTCCTGCGCCAATATTATATAGATAGTTCAAGTATTGTGCTGTATCTTGCTCTATTTCATCTGCATTGATCTCCAAAAGAGCATCACTAGATTGCTGTTCAAGCCCAACATAATAATAATATGTAGAGGTCACTATATCAAACTCGCTTTGAGCATAAACAAGGCGTTCAAGCTCGTGGTTGGAAATTAGATTCTTCTCTTCATCTATACGGCGCATATGGCGCAACGCGCTCTCGCGGTGTTCATAGAATTCTTTGTTTTTAGATTCGCGTTGACAGAGACGCATGAGTTGAATATCAGCAATGAGCAGCTCTATCTGATTGTTTGTAGTATGTCTAACCTCTTTCAGCTGCTGAAAAGCTTGTGCAAAATTCATTTGCATAATACTTACAAATGCCTGATTATTAAAAGCTTCAGCTTTTCCTGCAGAATAATTGTCAGACAAAAACAAAGCACTGTCAGCAAAGATTCTTGAGGAATCTAGGTCGCGATAATGATAAGCATATGCCTTTTTGTTCAGCTTATCAACAATCTCTTTGTTTGTAGAATTGCAAGCTGAAAAGAAAAGGCCCAATAGAGACATAATAACTATTGAGCCTTTTAAATGATAATATTTATGAACGAGCCTTAGCAACGTAACCCAAAGCCTCCTTGCACTTATCGGTCACATACTGCCAGTCACAGGCCTTCACTTTGTCGCTTGGGAACAACTTAGATCCCATACCCACACAATAGACACCTGCCTTAAACCACGTTTTTAAATTCTCTTCCTCTGGAGCAACGCCACCGGTCACCATTATTTTTGACCACGGCATTGGAGCTTTTAGCCCTTTCACCATGTTTGGTCCGACTACATCTCCGGGGAATACTTTAGTAAGATCACATCCCAGTTCTTGTGCTTTACCAATCTCTGAGACTGTCATACATCCTGGGCAGTATGGTATAAGACGGCGGTTGCACACAGGTGCAATATCTGGGTTAAACAACGGCCCCACGACGAAACAGGCACCCAACTGAATATACATTGCGGCAGTAGGAGCATCAACAACAGAGCCAATACCCAATGCTAGCTCTGGACATTCTATGTCAGCCCATTTAACAAGTTCACCAAAAACTTCTTGTGCGAAATCACCACGATTTGTAAACTCAAATGCACGAACGCCACCCTCATAACAGGCTTTGACCACATTCTTGCAAACTTCTAAATCTTTGTTGTAGAAAACTGGAACCATACCTGTGTCACCAATTTTCTTCATTACTGCTAATTTATCAAACTTTGCCATAATTACACTTTGTATTCTCTTTTTAAATAAAGACGGCAGTCAAATACAGCTACCAGTTCCCAGCCTTCAAAACCAAGTTTGTTAAGTTTCTTCTCAGTTCCAACAACTGAAGATAAAACTTTATATTCAAATTGTTTCATTATCGGTTATTTAACGTTGGACACGTCCATTTGCATTACCACCAGCGAGACTTTCTACTTCTTCAACACTAACCAAATTAAAGTCACCATTAATTGTGTGCTTCAATGCGGATGCGGCAACAGCAAACTCGAGGGCTTCACCTTGTGTGGGTTTTGTGAGCAAACCATGAATCAAACCGCCAGAAAAAGAATCGCCACCACCGACACGATCAATAATAGGATTAATCTCATATCGCCTACTCTGATAGAACTCTTTGCCATCATAAATTAAAGCTTTCCAACCGTTGAATGTAGCAGAATAGCTCTCGCGAAGTGTGGAAACCACATACTTGAATCCAAACTCTTCACGCATCTGTTTGAAGATTCCCTCATATCCCGAAGCGTCTGTTTGTCCGCCTTCGACATCAGCATCAGGTTTGAAACCTAAACATAGTTCTGCATCTTCCTCGTTGCCTATACATACATCAACATATTTCATTAAAGGACGCATAATTGATATAGCTTTTTCTGATGTCCAAAGTTTTTTGCGGAAATTCAAATCAACTGAGACAGTAACACCATGGCGCTTAGCTGCCTCACATGCCAATTTTGTTAACTCTGCAGCTTTGTCACTTATGGCAGGAGTGATGCCTGACCAATGGAACCACGCAGCACCTTCCATGATTGCGTCAAAATCAAAATCAGAAGCGTCTGCTTCAGCAATAGAAGAATGTGCGCGGTCATATATCACTTTCGAAGGACGCATGGATGCACCAGTTTCTGCATAGTAGAGGCCTACACGGTCACCACCACGGGAAACAAACTGAGTATTTACGCCGTAACGACGCAATGCATTAACAGCGATCTGGCCTATTTCATGTTTAGGTAGCTTCGAAACAAAATAGGCATCATGACCATAGTTAGCCACGCTAATAGCTACATTTGCTTCACCCCCACCAGGGATGATGCGGAATGATTCACTCTGAATGAAACGGTCGTTTCCTTGAGGAGAAAGGCGAAGCATTATCTCGCCCAGTGTTACAATTTTAGCCATTGTTTTACTTTTGTCGTTTTGAATGTTTTTAGATTATGATGTTTGTTTTCTGTTTGCGAGCACAAAAATAGAATATTTTTCTCAAAAACAGAAATAAAAGCAAAAAAAAAAAATGATTTTCACAAAAAATAACTGTGTACGTACACACTTATCGGTTTTTATTACTACTTTTGCACCAGAAACAAACCATTAACTATGTCACAAAAAATAAGAATCAAAGACATTGCTGCTAAAGCTGGAGTATCGGTAGGAACAGTTGATCGTGTACTCCATAACCGTCCTAATGTTTCGAAAGAAGCAAAAGAAAAAGTAGACAATGTGTTGAAGGAAATCAATTATCAGCCTAATATGTACGCGAGTGCTCTTGCGTATAATAAGAGTTATACTTTTTATGTTATTCTACCTAAACATGCTTCAGAAGCCTATTGGGAGGAAATAGAAGAAGGTGTATACAAGGCTTGTGAAGCAAGGAGAGATTTCCGTATAGAAGTCAAAATAATGTATTACAAGCGTTTTGAAATTGAAACCTTTGTAAAAACATATAAAGAATGTTTAGAACAAACACCTGACGGCGTTGTGGTGGTTCCTTCTGAATTGGAAGAAACAAAGAATTTTACTGATTTAATGCATGAGCGTGAAATTCCGTTCATTCTCCTTGACTCATATATGCCAGACCTTAAACCGTTATCATTTTTTGGGCAAGATTCTTTTCAAAGTGGGTATTTTGCAGCTAAGATGTTGATGTTATTAGCCTGCAATGAAACAGAAATTGTGCTTATGAAACAAATGAAAAACGGTAAGGTTGCCAGCAAACAACAAGACAATCGAGAAGTGGGATTCCGTCATTATATGCACGATCATTTCCCACAGATTAAGATTACCGTTCTAGACTTGCCTTTAGATTATTCTAAAAAAGAATACGATGACATTATGGAACGATTTTTCTCCTCACATCCACATGTACGGCATTGTATAACTTTGAATTCTAAAGCGCACATAGTTGGAGATTTCCTACTTCGAACCAACCGGAGAAATGTTCAGATCATGGGATATGACATGGTGGCAAAGAATGCCACTTGCCTTCGTGAGGGAAGTATATCCTTTCTTATTGCGCAACATGCTTTCATGCAAGGTTATGAGTGTGTAGACACGCTATTTCAAGCAATAGTGCTTCGTAATAAAGTAACGCCAGTTAATTATATGCCAATAGAAATCCTAACTAAAGAGAATGTAGACTTCTACAGAAGATACATGTAAAATGCACTGGTTTTTATATTAATTATTGTACATATTTTTATATTTTTGAGAAAACAAATACACTTAAAACGAAATCTATGGAACTTTCTTCATTTATTAAAATCAATCCTGCTGATACTGTAATAGTATGTTTGAAACCATTTCAAAAGGGTGAAGTTATTCATGTTGACGGTAAATGCATTGAAGTAAAACAAGACACACCAGCCGGTCACAAAGTGCTTATTTGTGATGCAGCAGAAGGAACTAATATTATTAAATATGGTTACCCTATAGGTCATGCTAGAAAAGATCTTATGGCTGGCGAGTGGGTTAATGAAAACAACCTGAAAACAAATCTTTCTGGTACTCTCACGTATGAATACAATCCTGTAGAAGAGAGACTTGCTATTGAAAAAGAGAATCGAACATTTAATGGGTATGTTCGTAATAATGGTGAAGTAGGAATTAGAAATGAGATATGGATTGTGCCAACAGTCGGTTGTGTGAATGGAATTGCAGAGAAACTTGCTTCTATGCTAAAAGCAGAGACCCATCTTGAAGGTATTGATGCAATTCACGCTTGGCACCACAATTATGGTTGCTCTCAACTCTCTGGTGATCATGAGAATACTCGTAAAGTTCTTCGCGATTTGGTTCTTCATCCCAATGCTGGTGCAGTGTTGGTGTTAGGGCTTGGATGTGAGAACAACCAACCTGAGGAGTTCATGAAGTTGCTTGGTGAATACGATAAAACCAGAATTAAACTTCTAGTTACCCAAAAGGTAACAGGTGACGAGCTCGAAGAAGGAATGAATATTTTGAGAGAACTATATAATACTGCAAAAAATGACAAACGAGAGGTTTGCTCTCTAAGTAAATTGCGTGTAGGCTTAAAGTGTGGAGGTTCAGACGGTTTTAGTGGTATTACAGCGAATCCTTTAGTAGGTGAGTTCTCTGACTATTTGGTTGCTCAAGGAGGTACTAGCGTTCTTACTGAGGTACCTGAAATGTTTGGTGCTGAAACTATTTTGATGAACCGTTGCGAATCTTTTGACTTGTTCAACAAAACGGTGGCACTTATCAACAATTTCAAGGAGTATTTTCTTAGCCATGGTGAGCCTGTTGGAGAAAACCCAAGTCCAGGTAATAAAGCTGGTGGAATATCTACATTAGAGGACAAGGCATTAGGATGTACTCAAAAGTGTGGCCGTGCTCCTGTTAGCGGTGTGCTGGAATATGGTGACCGTCTCGAAAAGAATGGCTTGAATTTGCTTTCTGCTCCAGGAAATGATTTAGTGGCAGCAACGGCTCTCGCTTCTGCAGGATGTCAGATTGTTTTGTTTACTACTGGTCGCGGTACACCTTTTGGCACTTTCATTCCAACCATGAAAATTTCAACAAACAGCACCCTCTTTCACAACAAACCTAATTGGATTGATTTCAATGCTGGTGAACTTGTTGAAGGTACACCGATGAAAGACCTAGTGACTCATTTTATAGACAGAATAATTTCAATTGCTAACGGTGAACTAACTCGTAATGAGATAAATGGATATCGTGAGATCTCGATTTTCAAGAATGGTGTAACTCTATAAAATAGCCAATGAGCAATAAGAAAGGATTACTGGCTTTATCTCCACTCATAGTTTTCATCCTGCTATACGTGAGTCTCTCTGTTATAGCAGGTGATTTCTATCAGGTACCCATTACGGTTATCTTCATGATTTCTAGCATATATGCTGTAATAATATCCGGCGGATTGCCTTTGCAAAAGCGTGTTGATATCTTCAGCCGTGGGGCTAGTTCAAGTAATCTTCTTTTAATGCTTTGGATATATGTTTTAGCAGGAGCATTTGCGACTACAGCAAAAGAGATGGGCTGTATTGATGCAACGGTCAATTTTACACTAAGTATACTGCCTTCTAACCTGCTGCTTCCAGGATTATTCTTGTCAGCCTGTTTCATTTCCATTTCGATTGGTACTAGCGTGGGGACAGTTGTCGCTTTAGTTCCCATTGCTGTCGGTATTGCATCCTTAACGAACGCCAACGTTGCGTTAATAACGGCTATCATTGTTGGTGGTGCGTACTTTGGTGATAATCTTTCATTTATTTCTGACACAACCGTTGTGGCTACAAGCACACAAGGATGCCGCATGAGCGACAAGTTCCGTGCCAATGCTTTTATTGTTGCGCCAGCCGCTTTGGTAATACTCATTATATACACAATAATGGGAACAGGAGTCTGCGTGGCACATATATCACATCAAGTTGCTATTGTAAAGGTTCTTCCCTACCTTGTTGTCCTTATAGCAGCAATCTGTGGTATGAATGTTATGGGCGTCCTTGTCATTGGTGTTATTCTTTGTGGCGCTATTGGCATGATTGAAGGCTCATATAGTCTTCTTGGTTGGTTAGGTGCTATGGGAAAAGGTATTGTTGGAATGGGGGAACTTATCATTGTAGCTATGCTTGCAGGGGGAATGCTTGAGATTATTCGTGAAAATGGAGGCATTGATTACATTATTAAAAAACTCACTTCTCATATAAATAGCAAACGCGGTGCAGAATTGTCTATTGCAGCACTAGTTAGTTTTGTTAATGTCTGCACAGCCAATAATACGATTGCCATATTAACAGTCGGTGGAATTGCAAAAAAGATTGGTGACCGTTTTGGTGTTGACAACCGAAAAGCGGCAAGTATTCTTGACACTTTTTCTTGTGCAGTTCAGGGCTTACTCCCATATGGTGTACAAATGCTACTAGCAGCAGGTTTGGCAAATCTTTCACCAATGGAGATTTTGCCATATCTCTTCTACCCTATTGCAATTGGTATAGCTGCTTTATTTGCGATTTTTTTGCGATATCCCCAAAGGTATTCATAGCCATCACTTAATGGATAATCATGGACATAATAAAAAGAAACTTTTATAGGCAGTTGTGTATAGGTGCTTTTGGCGTGGGCCTAAAGTTAGAGCCTATGTCGGCATTCAAGTGGAATAAGATTAAAGAAATGGCTGCCCAAAAGAATGTATTATGTTATATCGACAACACTGTTGAACGTGATAAGTTTCAACCTGCCCAACAAGAATTGCCCAATTTCTTTCTAAATCATCGTTTGGATAAACTACGTTACCATGAACAGCACTCTATTGATGCATCTGGCGAGACGCTTTCTCTACTAAATCTAATCATATATAACACTAACCAGATCCTATCCAAAGGACTTGACCTTAGAGGAATTGTAGAATTTGGTATTTTCCTAAGAAAAAGGGGTGACAAAGTCGACTATGTGAAATTGGAATCGTGGTTACAAAAACTATATTTGCAACCAATGACTCGAATACAATGCAGTTACCTAATCAAGCATTTTTTCTTCTCTCCTGATGAATTGCCATTTGTTGTAGATGAAATCAAGCCACCTTCAAGGTTAGCGTTAGGTGCGCTCCATTTTCTCAATCTTTGTTCACGTAGGCTTTCTGAAATCGAAGAGTAATATAAACATCAATTAGAACATGTGTCTACTATTCTGAAAAACTCAAAAAAGTTTTGGTTTTTCACTTGTTTATTATTACCTTTGCAGCTATGAAACGAACCATAGGATTTATCTTAAGTATATTGTCTGTTGTTTACGTAAGCGCTCAACGCATTGACGTTCAGTGTGAAGATACATGTACGCACATCCATGGTATTGACCTAAGCCATTATCAGGGTAAAGTATTTTGGGAGACTATCGGTGATAACACTAAAATGGCATTTGTGTATCTAAAGGCAACTGAGGGAGGTGATAGAATTGATCAAACCTACGAACAGAATATACAATTGGCACATCAAAACGGATTGAAAGTTGGCTCATATCATTTTTTCCGACCTAAAACAGAACTGCAGAAACAACTTGAAAATTTTAAAACACAATGCCGTCCTGGTGATCAAGATCTTATCCCCATGATTGACATTGAAACAAAAAGTGGATTGAGTGACTCTGCTTTCTGTGATTCTTTATTCAGGTTTTTGGATATGATAGAGAAAACCTACCGCCAAAAGCCTCTGCTTTATACAGGACGAAATTTTTATAATAAATATCTTGCAGGAAGAATCAACGACTATAAGCTTATGATTGCCATGTACACAGATGAACCTCCTGTCCTTTGTGATGAACGTGATTATATCATATGGCAGTATACGGCTAAAGGGCGCATAAATGGCATTAATACTCATGTAGATAAAAGCCGTTTTATGGGTCGTCACAGTCTTCGTGAAATACGCTACAGACATTAGTAAATATATATCAAAATAAGACTTTAATATAATATGGCAATAATAAAGTGTCCAGAGTGTGGTCATCAAATAAGCGATAAAGCACCCACTTGTCCCAATTGCGGGGTTGAAATAGCAGGTAAAGTTAGAAAGTGTGCCAACTGTGGTAATGTCTATTTTAATGATGAGGAATTGTGTCCCATCTGTCACGCTCCTAATCCATCAAGAATTAGCGGACAAGACCAAATGCAAACAGTTCCGCCACCAATACCTACTACAACACAGTATCAGATTACAAAACAGCCTAAAACGAAAAAAAGTCGTGCACCATACATAATTTCATTTGTCATAGCTCTCATTATTTGCGCCGTATGCTTCTATTTCTATCAGAAAGCTAATAGTGATAAAGAACAGCAAGAATACTCTTTTGCATTAAGGAGTAATGACCCTCTTGTGCTACAGACCTATCTTGACAATTTCCTCACTGCACCTCAAGAGCATCGTGATTCTATTCAATCACACTTGCAAGCTATCAAACAGGCAGATATTGATTGGACTAATGCAATTGTCAGTAATTCTATAGCAGCCCTTGAAGATTACCTAAGGACACATCCTAATACAAATCATCGTATTGAGGCTTTACACAAAATTGATTCACTCGACTGGGTACAGACATCCAACATCAATACACCTGAGGGTTATCAAGATTATTTGGCTAAACATGCTGATGGTGAACATGCAACTGAAGCCCAGCAACTTTTTGATAAGATGAATGCTTCGAAAGTGAATGATGAAGACAAGCAGATGATTGCAGCCCTCTTTAAGCACTATTTTCAAAGCATTAACTCGAGAGATGAGAATGGACTAATTTCAACCGTCGCTAATATTCTTACTAGTTTTCTAGGTAAGGAGAATGCAACAAAGAATGATGTTATTGGATTCCTTCACAAGATTTACAAAGAAGGAATAGCCAACATGAATTTCCGTCTAAACAATGATTTTAAGATCGACAAGAAAGAAGTTGGTGTAGACGAATATGAATTTAGTGTCAGTTTCTCTGCAGACCAAACCGTCAACAAAGAAGATGGGAAAAAAGAATTGAATACATATAAAATCAAAGCTACAGTATCTCCTGAAGGGAAAATCTCTGGTATGAACATGAACAAAATTGTGGCTGAGCCAAAGAAAGAGTAAAAAACTTGTCTCAAGAGACAAAAAAAAGAAACTGGAGAACAACACCTCATTGAGATTGAATAATATATAAATTGTTCTCCAGTTTCTTTGTTTGTTCTTTAGAGTCATTATAATGCGGCATTAATAGCCGCCTTTTGACTCTCACTGAGTACAGAAGGCAATATTACATTAAAAGTGATAACTAAGTTTTTCCCTTTTATGCGGACTTTACTCCCAGGCTGGGTACATGGCTTTATATTCAGCCGAAGTTTCTCACCACCTGATAACTGGATTATCACATGGCCGCCTAGTAATGCTGTCTTCAAATCCAAATCAACAGAAGCATGCCGTTCCATATTTGATTGACGTGCTTCATGAGCATTTCCAAACAAACTATCAAAGAAACTACTGAAGCCACCGTTCCCACCTTGAAAACTGTTGAAATCAAATCCCTCAAAGGGATTGCCGCTACTACCTCTTTGTCCAAAACCGCCAAAACCACCTGCTTTCTCATAAGCATCAGCCTCCTTCCATTGCTCACCATACTGATCATACTTACGACGTTTCTCCGGATCATTAATAACATCATAAGCCTCATTAAGCGCTTGGAACTTTGCTTTAGCCTTTGGATCGTCGGGATGCAAGTCAGGATGAAACTGTTTTGCGCGTTTCAAGTATGCTTTTTTAACGTCTTTCTGTGGAATAGACTTGTCTACTCCTAAGATCTTATAATAATCAATAAATGCCATAATTTCAGTCCTCCTTTTTTAATATATGCATGCAAAAAGTGTGCCGATAACGTGTACATAATCAGCCAAAGACTTATTCTAAATAAAAAGTTGCTCATTTCAATTATTTTTCTTATTTTTGCAAAAAGAAACGCACATAATTATGAAAAAACTATTAGCAGTGTGCCTGGCTGTGCTCTGCATGAATGTACCCACCATGGCAAAAGTTAAGAGAGTTACCATTAGAGTAATAGAAACCAGCGACGTTCACGGTTGTTTTTTTCCTTATGATTTCATTAATAGGAAGCCTAAAGACGGAACGCTTGCCAGAGTGTCTACTTACGTTAACAAGCTGAGAAAGCAATATGGTGACAATGTCATATTACTCGACAATGGTGATATTTTGCAAGGCCAGCCGACATGCTATTATTATAATTATGTGAAGACCGACGAGCCCAATATCGCCGCACAGATTATCAACTACATGAAATATGATGCCGAAACATTTGGAAATCATGATGTTGAAACTGGCCATGCCGTTTATGACAGTTGGGTTAAAGAAATCAATTGCCCTGTCTTAGGCGCAAACATCATTGACACACGAACTGACAAGCCATATGTTTCTCCTTACACGATTATTGAGCGTGAGGGCATCAGAATCGCTGTACTTGGCATGCTTACTCCTGCTATTCCTAGCTGGCTACAGCCTGATTTGTGGAGTGGCCTCCGTTTTGACGAGATGGTCAGTAGCTGTAAGTATTGGATAGATTACCTTAAGAAAAATGAGCAACCAGACGTGATAATTGGTCTTTTCCATGCAGGAAAGAATGGCGGAATCAAGACTGATGCCTACGAGGAAGACCCTTCTGAGCGCATTGCCCGAGAAGTTCCCGGATTTGATATCATTATGTATGGCCACGACCATACACGCTATGAAGGATTTGTTAAGAACACTAATGGTCAGGATGTGCTTTTGCTCGACCCGAGTTGTCATGCGCTCTACGTAAGTGACGCAACCATTGAGATTGTCAAGAAAGGTCGCAAGGTTATTAGCAAAAAGATTACCGGAACCAATGTTGACGTAACGGGTGAGCCTCTTGATGAGCAATATATGGCGCATTTCAATAAAGCTATTGATGATGTCAACAGTTTTATTAATCGTAAAATTGGTACTTTCTCGGAGACCATTACAACTCGTGACTGTTTTTTCGGCCCATCGGCCTTTACTGATTTTGTACATAAACTTCAATTGCAGATAACTGGAGCAGATATCAGTTTTAATGCGCCATTGCAGTTTAATGCGTATATCAAAAAAGGAGATGTCTATGTAAGTGACATGTTCAACTTATATAAGTTCGAGAATAAAATCTATGTAATGCGAATGACTGGAGAGGAGATTCGCAAGCATCTCGAAATGAGCTATGACCAATGGGTAACCACCATGAAAAGTCCAGAAGACCATATTATGCTGCTAAACGATAA
Organism: Prevotella sp.; assembly: GCA_016291595.1. GTDB lineage: Bacteria > Bacteroidota > Bacteroidia > Bacteroidales > Bacteroidaceae > Prevotella. The sequence goes on along the minus strand of JAEEXN010000001.1, from coordinate 64,337 downwards.
CTCGAAGAACGATCAACAACGCAAAGGATTTAAGAACATGACCTTCAACTTCGACTCGGCGGCAGGTATCGACTATGAGGTGGATGTGACCAAGCCAAACGGACAGAAAGTACGTATTCTGCAAATGTCTAATGGGCAACCTTTCGATGAGCATAAGTGGTATCATGTTGTGATGAATAGTTATAGAGGTAACGGCGGTGGTGAGCTGCTTACACTTGGAGCTGGCATTCCACATGACAAATTGAGAGAACGAATTGTTCATGAAAGCGAACGCGACTTACGCCATTATCTAATGGTAGAAATTGAGAAAGCAGGAATAGTAAATCCTAAAGCTAACAACAACTGGCGTTTTGTACCAACAGAATGGACGGAGCCTGCGCTCAAACGTGATCGTGCACTTATCTTCGGTGAAGGCAAATAACTATTATTTTGCGTAAACAGTATTCCACAAATGGCTTTTTGGTTTATTTTTTGCAAAACAGATTTAATTCTGGAGCGTTATCACGACGGCACCTATGGTATTCCTATGGGCGAAAAACCTCCCGTTGATATTAAGCCCTGGACAACAGTACATAACATCACGCCGATGGAAGACGGTACACCCGTAAAGACCTTCCTGATTCCAAATCCAATTTCTGACACAACTATCTTCACATGTGGTGAAGACTCAGGCAAATACGAGATGTGCGGATTGCGCCCCTCTTACTACAAGTTACCTACAGAGTTGTACTTAAAGGCTGGAAAATGTCAGGAGATTCTCTACTGGGACCAAAACACACGCTTTTGTGGTGTCTGTGGAGGACCTATGAAACTACATACAGATATTTCAAAACGTTGTACTTGTTGCGGGAAAGAAGTATGGCCACAATTGGCAACAGCCGTCATTGTGCTCATCCATCGAGGACCTGATGAGGTGTTGTTAGTTCATGCAAATAATTTCCGTGGAGGCTTTTACGGTCTTGTTGCCGGTTTCGTTGAAACAGGAGAGACACTTGAACAAGCTGTAGAGCGCGAGGTAATGGAAGAGGTAGGTCTCCGAATTAAGAACTTGCGCTATTTCGCCAGTCAGCCATGGCCCTACCCTTGCGGCCTTATGGTCGGTTTCCATGCGGATTATGATAGTGGAGATATTCGCCTTCAGCGTTCCGAGCTTGCATCGGGTGGTTGGTACCATCGTGATCATCTTCCGCAAATTCCAGAGAAACTTTCCATTGCCAGGCGGCTTATCGACAATTGGCTTGAAGACACGAGAAATGGCAATACTGTTCTGTAATTTCTGGACTGGCATCTCTGTGACTCCAGAGGGCTCCTCCACGATTCCAGAAGGCTTCTCCACAACTATAGAGTGCGTTCCAACAATTACAGAACGCACTCCTGTTTTTTTGAAAGCTATTCAGCAATAGAGAAAGAATTCCTTAAAACTTATTTAGTATTCTGTCTAACACCCAATTGACAGGTGTGGCAGAAACACTGGTGCATGTGCAAACACCAATGCCTTGAAGATCTTCGATAACAGAGCGAATAATAGGCAGCTGAACATAAGGAGGATTTGGCACAGTAAGTGTCTGTTCTCCTTCTTTGGTGATTAAGCGTATTGGTTCGTAATTGAAAACAGAAAAAGATAATGATCCCTGATCGCCAATTACTTCGATACGGTCTTCTTGTGCTGACTCATGACCCGCAAAGCACCACGAGCCACTGCCGATGAGACCACTCTCAAACTGGAAGCAAGCACTTACAGAATCCTCAGCGCTATAGAGCCCGCTTCGATTAGCACAGAGTCCTTCTGCATGAACAATAACACCAAAAAAGTCTTGCATGAGATCAAGCTGATGTGGAGCAAGATCGTAAAAATATCCCCCTCCCGCTATTTCTGGTTGCACGCGCCAAGGCTGAAGTTCAGGCTTATTATGGTCATCAATACGTGGCGGGCAAGAGAATCGAATCTGGACATTCTGGATGATGCCAATAGTCCCGTCATTGATGATGCTTTTCACCTTATTAAAATATGGAAGGTAGCGCCGATAGTATGCAACAAAGCAGGGGACACCAGTCTGCTCACTCACACGGTTAACGCGCGCGCAATCCTCATAAGTAGAAGCAAGGGGCTTCTCTACATAAACAGGCTTGCCTGCTTTCATCGCCATAATCGCATAAGTGGCATGACTGGAAGGAGGAGTGGCAACATAGATGGCGTTGACATCAGGGTCGTCGATAAGTTTCTGAGCATCCGTGTAGTATTTCCTAACTCCATGTCGCTCCGCATAAGAACGTGCACGGCTTTCTGTACGGCTCATAACAGCCCACACCTGTGACCCGTCAACCTCGTTAAAAGCAGGACCTGACTTTTTCTCAGTAACTTCGCCACAACCGATGAATCCCCATTTGATGTGTTTCATATACTTCAATTTTGTGGCAAATATACAAATAATTATTTATTATCAATGGCCAATTGGTAAATTATTCGTATCTTTGCCAAAGATTATTCATACATCTATTTAGAAAGAAAGGAATTTTCGAATCATGGATACGGTATCGAAAGAGACTAATATAGTTATTAAGCAACGTAGTACTGCAGCATGCATCAAAGAAGGATTCAGGCTTATCTCCACACAACTGAAAAACCTGCTTTATTCTTCATGGATGCCCGTATTATTGACAGCTTTGTTTATGTCACTCTATTTCCTTTTATTTATTGAGGTCATGGTAATTCCAATGCCTGCAGATGTGGGATTGGGAACACTTGTCATGATGTATATATTTTACGTGCTCTATAGTCTCTGCGGTATCTTATTGACTGGAAGGTTGTTCCTTTTGTTCCGGGATTATCGCGATACAGGGCGAATACCACGTTTGAGACCGATGCAAGGAATGAAAGACACTTTGCGAATGGCTGGCCGTGCATTCTTGTTCCAGATATGGATTATTTTATTGGCTGCTCCTGGTACGCAATTGTTCAAGATATTGTTGAAATGGATTCCCAGACCAGAGTCATTGACGAGTCTGAGTTTCCTAATAGCAGGTTTAGTTGTTGTAGGCATTATTGCAATTATCAGCCTTATCCCCTTGGTGCATACCTTTTATAAATATGTACTCGATGGAGGCAGCTTTTTAAAGATGATAGGAAAGTCCTATGGTCGCGGAGCCCGTCATCGCGGCAAAATCATTTCAGTAGCTGTTCTATCTGGTGCTATTATAACGGTATTGTTGGGCTTTATTATGCTGCCGATGATAATTGTAACGAGTGCTTTCACACAATCAGTCATCGGAGTGCTTCAAGGTGATGACACGGGTGTCCCCTCCTATTTTCCGTGGTTGATGCGTATCACATATTTAGTGAGTATGGTCATAGTTCTATTAGTTACCATTTACTGTTATTGTACTATGCTATACGCATATGGCTCTATTGAGGCCCAGGAGAATGATCGAGAGAATTACATGAACCAACAAGAACTAACGAACATCTAAATGATAATGAAACCGCAGCGTATTTTATTCATAGACCGTGACGGAACCCTTATAGAAGAGCCCGCTGATGAGCAGATTGATTCTTTTGAGAAACTGACATTTACAAAGGGAATGTTCAGTAATCTTTCCTTTATCAGGAAGCATCTCGACTTCCGTTTCGTTATGGTAAGCAATCAAGATGGACTTGGCACCAGTTCTTTCCCAGAAGATACGTTCTGGCCAGTACACAACTTTATCTTGCAATCTTTAAAAGGTGAGGACATCGTATTTGACGATATTCTTATAGACCGACATTTTCCTGAAGATAACCATCCGAACAGAAAGCCAGGAATCGGTATGCTTGGTGAGTATATTGACAATGATGCCTACGATTTGGCTGGCAGCTACGTAATCGGTGATAGGGAAAGTGACCGCAAACTCGCAGAAAACTTGGGATGCAAATCATTGATTCTGGGTAAAGACAATATGACATGGGAGAGAATTGCAGAAATTTTATTTGCAGGCGAGCGTATTGCTGAGATATCCAGAGTCACAAAAGAAACAGATATACATGTCAAAGTTAATCTTGATGGGACCGGCCAATGTGATATTAACACAGGCTTAGGTTTCTTCGACCACATGCTTGAGCAAATTGGACGTCACGGAATGATGGATCTTACAATTCATGCCCGTGGTGACCTTCATGTTGATGAACACCATACCATCGAGGATACCGCATTAGTATTAGGTGAATGCCTATTGAAGTCATTAGGCGATAAACGTGGTATTGAGCGTTATGGCTATTGTTTGCCAATGGACGATTGTCTTTGCCAAGTGGCTCTCGATTTTGGTGGAAGGCCTTGGTTGGTATGGGATGCAGAGTTTCACCGTGAGAGAATAGGTGAGATGCCAACCGAATTGTTCTTCCATTTTTTCAAGAGTTTGAGTGATGCAGCTAAAATGAATCTTAATATCAAAGCAGAGGGAACCAACGAGCATCACAAAATTGAAGGGATATTCAAAGCTTTTGCCAGAGCTTTGCGCATGGCTGTCAGACGGGATATTTACCATTACGAGCTTCCCTCAACAAAAGGCATGCTTTAAAACTTAAGCATCTGTACACATGAGGTTGTCTTATGCGAATAATATAAAAGTGACGGCGGGTGTATCACTACACTCGCCGTCATTCTTTCATTATCAAACTAATGTTTCTCTCAAATTTCCCTAACGACTAACCTTTTTTACCTTGATAATAATACCTTATTGTATATTGATTAAGTGCTATACTTATTTAATTCTCATTTCTGTTAGTTGCAAAGATAGTTTATTTTTGATAAGATGAAATGTTTTATTTGTGTTTTTATCCAAAAAGCGTGTATTTATTGATTTAAATCAAACACTGTGTGCTCGAACACATTATTTTTTTTTTGATTATTTGATTGTTGAATAATATATTTTTGTTATATTTGCACCTAGAAACATAATTAAGAAATAATAATAATCTAACAAAACACATCATGACTATTACAATGATTGTTCAGCTGCTCATTGTTTTGGGCGCTTTATGGGTTGGTTCTCGTTATGGAAGCCTTGCCCTTGGTGCGATTTCGGGTATAGGACTCGCCATTCTTGTTTTCGGTTTTAGCTTGAAGCCTGGTACTCCCCCAACAGATGTGATTTACATAATCATAGCTGCTGTAACATGTGCTGGTATTATGCAGGCTTCTGGAGGTATGGACTGGCTTATCCAGATCGCAGAAAAATTATTGCGTAAGCATCCAGATCGTATCACTTTCCTTGCACCTCTTTGCACTTTCTTCCTCACTGTGCTCGTTGGAACAGGACACGTGGTCTACACGCTGATGCCAATTATTTGTGACATTGCATTAAAGAAAGGTATTCGTCCTGAGCGTCCTTGTGGAGTGGCATCTGTTGCTTCGCAAGTTGGAATCACTTGCTCGCCTATCGCTGCTGCCGTGGTTGCATTCGTAACTATATCAAATGAAAACGGATTCGACATTACCATCCCCCAAGTATTGGCAGTTTCTATTCCAGCATGCCTTGTAGGACTTATGGCAGCTGCAACGGCGTCTTTCCGCCGTGGATTGGATCTCGACAAAGATCCCAAGTTCCAAGCCCGTTTGAAAGATCCCATCCAATACGAGTACATTTATGGAAACTCAGCAACAACTCTTGATAAGAAGATTGACAAGAACGCCAAAATGGCTGTATATATTTTCCTTGCAGCACTCGTGATTATTGTTGGATTTGCTTTCACTCAGCTATTTGAAACCACTAATGCTGAAGGTGAAGTAGTAACAGTAGCCAAATATATGGGATTCCCGAAGATGAATCTGATTATTCAGATTATTATGCTTACTGCTGCCGCTCTGATGATTATTTTCTGCAAGGCTCTTCCCAAAAAAGCAGTTGCTGGTGCTGTATGGCAAAGTGGTATGGTTGCTGTGGTTGCAATCTTTGGTATCGCATGGCTCGCAGATACATATTTCGCAAACTATATGGACGAAATGAAATTGATGCTGGCAGATACAGTAAAGGAGTATCCCTGGAGTATTGCTTTTGTTTTCTTCCTGGTTAGTGTGCTCATCAATTCTCAGGGTGCTGTAGTGGTTAGTATGTTACCATTGGCATATACATTAGGCATACCCGGACCGGTATTGTTAGGAGTATTACCAAGTGTGTATGGATACTTCTTCATTCCGAATTATCCTTCAGATATTGCAACGGTGAACTTCGATCGAAGTGGAACAACAGTAATTGGTAAATACTTGCTTAACCACTCGTTCATGATGCCTGGCTTGATTTGTGTTATTACTTCAACAATTGTTGCCTATTTGTTGTCAATGTTATTCTATTAATCAAATAGTTCACTGGGGTGATTGATAAAAACAGTCGCCCCGTGTTTCAATAGAAATTCCTTATCGCGGAATCCCCACAGAACACTAATACAGGGGATTCCGCTATTTTTTGCAGTAAGGATATCAACATCACTATCACCTATATATACTGTATTGTCTGGTAGAGCTTTCATTATTTGCATAGCTTTGAGAACAGTATCCGGAGATGGTTTTTTCTTAATTCCACTAGCTTCATTCTCACCTATTGATACATCAACAAGGTTACCAAAGAAATGACTACATAATTCTTCAGTAGCAACGTAAAATTTGTTACTTACTACTCCAACATGGCTGCCATTCTTTTTCAATTGGCCTAACATCTGCATAACACCTTCATAAGGCTTTGTGTTATCCATGCTATGTATTAAATAATGTTTACGGAAATCCTCTAGAACAAGCTCCGTCACATCCATGGGAGTGTTGAGAGGTACTGCCCTTTCAACAAGTTTTCTCACTCCATTACCTACAAACATTCGAATGTTACCTTCTGGATGTTCCGGCATATTATGTGAACGCAATGCATAATTCACACTGGCAGCAAGGTCTGTTAATGTGTCAAGAAGTGTTCCATCAAGATCAAAAATATAATTGTCATAGTGTTTCATAACACGCAAAGATATAGTTTTTATATGTAAGAAACAAACTTTTTCAGAACATTAACGTTCAAATAATGAATAAAATGATTACCTTTGCATTCAGATATAAAATTGAATATAATATGAAAAAGAATTTCAAAAACATATACCTTATCCCTGTTATTCTATGTGGGTTGATTGTGGTCGGATTGATATACTACTATTTCTTTTCTGATATGTCTGCTACAGATAAGACAGAATATGTATATATTGACGAAGATGATACAATTGACTCTGTTTTCGTGCAGATAGGCAGAATTGCTAATAGTCATGGTAATACAGGTTTTAGAACATTAATTCGCCATTCTGATTATCTTGATCACATCAAAACTGGTAGATATGAAATCACTTCAGGAGACAGCCCTTTCTCCGTATTCAGACGTATAAAAAATGGTTCACAATCACCTTTAAAACTTACCATTCCGTCTGTTAGGACAATCGACCGCCTGGCAGGCTACTTGGGCAAGAAACTTATGATAGACAGTCTTGATATTTATAATGCGTTAACTGATGCCAACATGTGTAAAAAATACGGTTATGATACTGCGACTATTGCATGTATGTTCATTCCTGACACATATGAATTATATTGGAATCTGTCGCTCATTAAGTTTATGGAACGAATGCAGAAAGAGAGTAATAGTTTCTGGAATGACGAACGTTTACAAAAAGCCAGTTCAATGGGACTTAAGCCTACGGAGGTTATTACCATGGCAAGCATTATAGATGAGGAAACTGCAAATAACGCTGAAAAGCCTATGATTGCAGGTATGTATTACAACCGCCTAAAGGCAAGAATGCCGTTGCAGGCTGATCCGACCATCAAATTTGCATTGAAGAAATTTGAATTAAAGCGAATATGGAACAATCTTCTTTTTGTTGATAGTCCATATAATACTTATAAAAACACAGGACTTCCTCCTGGCCCAATCCGTATCCCTACTATTGCTGGTATTGATGCCGTTTTGAATTATGTGCACCATGACTATCTTTATATGTGTGCAAAGGAAGATTTCAGTGGAACTCACAATTTTGCACGTACCTATACAGAACATTTAGAAAATGCGGTTAAATATAGCAAGGCACTTAATGAACGGGGAATTAAGTAATTATTAATGGCAATTATTATTTATTAGAAAGATACACACTAAATACATGGCTAAGAATTAATAAAGTGTATACCTGTAAGTTTATTGTAAATGAACTCAGTATTTATTAAGTGTAATTTAATTTGTGCATTATGGATTGCCTTATATAAAAAGCGAAATGCCCAGCTCTTCACAGAGCGAGGCACTCAATCTCAATAGGTATTAGCTTTTTTAAGGTAAAAAGATTGTATTCAGGATAACAGGCGCAAAGTTAGACGTTTTTTGCCTTCCTAACAAATTAAATTTTATGTTTAATAACACATTTTTCACTAAACAACAAAAAATAGCTCTTTTCTTTTGAATTTTTGCCCTTTTTGGCGTACCTTTGTAGTCAAAATAACTATATTAAATATGATTGACAACAAAGAACAACAAAACGAAGAGAAGAAAAGTCTTAACTTCATAGAGCAGATAGTTGAAAAAGATTTGGCTGAAGGCAAAAACGCTGGTCGTATTCAGACACGCTTTCCGCCTGAGCCCAATGGTTATCTTCATATAGGGCACGCCAAGGCAATAGCAATTGATTTTGGCATGGCAAAAAAATATGGTGGCATATGCAATCTTCGTTTTGATGATACTAACCCAGTGAAAGAAGACACTGAATATATAGAAAGCATTGAGCATGATATTAAGTGGTTAGGTTTTCAATGGGCCAATGTATACTATGCAAGCGACTATTTCCAAGAATTATGGGATTTTGCCGTATGGCTTATAAAACAAGGCCGTGCATATGTTGACGAACAAAGTGCTGAGATAATAGCTCAACAAAAGGGAACAACCACAAGCGCTGGCACTAATAGCCCATACAGAGACCGTCCTATAGATGAGAATCTCAAGTTGTTTGAGTTTATGAATAGTGGAAAGTGCCTACCTGGCACTATGGTACTACGTGCAAAGATTGACATGGCGCATCCTAATATGTTGTTCCGTGACCCCCTCATATATCGAGTGCTTAATATTCCACACGTCAAAACTGGTTCTAAATGGAATGCTTATCCCATGTATGATTTTACACATGGACAAAGTGATTATCTTGAGGGTGTTACTCATTCTCTTTGCACTCTGGAGTTCGTCGAGCACCGCCCCCTTTACGACCTCTTTGTTACGTGGATGAAAGAGTATAAGGGAGAGACTGAGAATATTGAAGATTTCCGCCCACGACAGACAGAATTTAACAAGCTTAATCTATCTTACACACTGATGTCGAAACGAAATTTACTCGCTTTGGTGAATGAAAGATTAGTAAATGGATGGGATGATCCGCGCATGCCAACGATATGTGGTTTCCGCCGTCGTGGCTATAGCCCTGAGAGTATTATTAGGTTCATTAACAAGATTGGTTATACCACGTATGATGCATTGAATGAGATGGCTTTGCTGGAAAGTGCGGTACGTGACGATTTGAATAGTCGTGCAATACGAGTCAATGCCGTACTCGATCCTGTCAAAGTTATAATTACAAACTATCCTGAAGGTAAGATTGAGCAGCTTAAAGCTGTTAATAATCCCGAAAATGAGGCCGATGGTACTCATACAATTGAGTTTAGCCGCGAATTGTGGATTGAGCGCGACGATTTTATGGAAGTTGCCGAGAAGAAATTCATGCGTCTTGCTCCTGGTAAAGAAGTACGTTTGAAAAATGCATACATTATTAAGTGTAATGAAGTGGATGCATTTGCAAAAGATGAAAATGGTCGTATAACTACAATATATTGTACATATGACCCGGAATCGCGTAGCGGAATGCCTGGCTCTAACCGAAAGATTAAAGGAAAGACTCTTCATTGGGTAAGTTGCCAACACGCCATTAAGGCAGAAGTACGTCTATATGACCGTTTATGGAAAGTTGAGAACCCACGTGATGAGTTGGCAGCCATTCGTGAAGAGCAAGGTTGCGATGCGGTTACTGCTATGAAGCAAATGATTAATCCTGACAGTCTTAAAGTTCTGAGTGGTTGTTATATAGAGCCATATGCAGCAGGAATGAAGCCTGGTCAGTATTTGCAATTCCAACGTGTTGGCTATTTCATGGCTGATCCAGATTCCACGATTCAAAAACCTGTTTACAACAAGACCGTAGGTTTAAAAGACTCGTGGGCTAAAATCAACAAATGAGATTAAATGTCTACAGATATAGACTATTATAATAGTTCAGAATTCCAAAAGAATCTACATGAATATGAGAATGCCAAGAAGACGGGTGCACCCGTCTTCTTGGATTCTGATGAATTAACGGATATTGCTGAATACTATGACTATCTTGGTGATATTGAAAACGCAATGGCTGTTATTGAACTTGCCATATGCCTTTACCCTGACGCCATCGCCCCTCCCCTGTTCAAAGCACGAATAGTTCTCAACAGAGAATCTAATGTTGGAAAAGCGGAGGAATTGTGTGAGATGGTGGAGGATATTTCTGACTTGGATTATATATTAACTAAAGCAGAAATAATGATCGCTGATAATAGAGTAATACCAGCATATGATTTCCTGTATCAGCAATTAGGGAACTTAGCCGAAGAAGAACATGATATGTACGTGGCCGAAGTTGCTAACCTTTTTGTTGATTATGGATTAACAGAACATGTATCATCATGGCTGAAGGAAGCTAATAATGCTTCCTTAGATGTTTTTGACGAACTCAAAAGTCGTATACTCATAAGTAACAGGGAATATGATGAGGCTGAGAGATATATTAACAAACTTATTGACAAGTCGCCTTACAATGTAACATTCTGGAATTACTTATCCAAAGTTCAATATTACAATAGTCGTTTTGAAGAGTCACTGATTAGTAGTGAGTATGCTTTAGCAATATCACCTGATAATGACGAAGCACTAGCAAACAAAGGAGACGCACTATATGCTTTAGGGAGATATTGTGAGGCTATGAGTTATTACAAAAAGTTGTCCGACTTTATGCCTCATGAAGTAAACTGGATTATTGAACAGATTAAATGCCTCACTTTACTTGGACGCTTGGATGATGCAGAAGAGTATGCAAGAAAAGCCATTCAAATGAGTGAGAATCCATATAATAATCCTTTCATTGCTTATTGGCTAGCTGGAGAAATTCAAGGGTTAAAAGGCAACACTGAAAACGCATTGTTATTATTTGACAAAGCAGTAAATAATGGGGGGTGCCAGAGTCTTGACGATCTATACGAGGTGTTTGGCTTCTTCGCTAACGGCAACAAAGATACTTCCTGTAAGTTCTTAGAATTATATACTGATACAAATCATCTCATAAACAATAATAGCATAGAAACTGGTTCTTATCATGTTACAGACAAAGATGATGACCATGTAGACAGCCCTGATAAGTAAATAATTTAACAAATATAAAGTAACTGAAATGAATTGGATTACTACACTATTAGGAAATTTGAATTATAGTACAATTCTCTTTCTTATGCTACTTGAGAGCACAGTGGTTCCTGTCCCTTCAGAATTAGTTGTTTCTCCTGCAGCCTATCATGCAGCTGCAGGAAATTTGAATATTATTCTTGTAGTATTATTTGCTACAATAGGAGCAGATTTGGGAGCAACGATTAATTATGTAGCTGGCTATTATTTGGGACGTCCAATCATCTATAAGTTTGCCAATAGCCATTGGGGGCACATGTGTCTATTGAATCAGGAAAAAGTAGAGAAAAGTGAGCGCTATTTTAATAATCATGGAGCCATTGCAACATTTACAGGACGTCTGATTATAGGTATTCGACACCTTATATCCATACCTGCTGGTTTATCTAAAATGAATTATTGGAAGTTTCTTCTTTATACGACACTTGGCGCTGGATTATGGAATTGTATACTTGCAGTTTTAGGGTGGTGGTTCCACGGATTTGTACCTGAAGAACAACTCAACGATAAGATAGTCGAGTATGGTGATTATATTAAATGGGGCATCATTTTGATAGTTCTCATGTTGGCAGTCTATTTTGCGTTAAGGTATTATTTGAAAAAGAAGCATCGATAAGCCTGTATTTAAGCAGAAATAGCATTTGTTTACAAAACACCTTAAATTTTGCATTTCCAAATTGAAAGATAATTTATTTTCTTGTTTTCAAAAAGAAAGCAAATATTCTAAAGCACAGACATAGTGAAACTTCCTGCAAAAATCTTATTCTAGAGGAATTATTTTTTACTGAAAAAAGAGCCGTATATACAAAATATTTGCTATATTTGCAACAAGTAAAAGATACCAAGAAACATCTTGATGACATATATTTCACTTCCGGAAGACAAAGACAGGCTGCTTGTATTCTACCTGGCTATGGAAGAATACATTGCCCGCTACATGAATGTAGACGACGCATTCTTTATGTGGCAGACTGCGCCTACTGTTATTTTCGGGAGAAACCAACTCATCAACAATGAGGTAAACATCGACTATTGTCGGGAGAAAGGCATTAAAATGTTCCGCCGGAAGAGTGGTGGTGGATGTGTCTATTCTGACATGAACAATATCATGTTCTCATATATAACAAAAGAAGAGAATGTGAACATGACGTTCAACCGTTATGTCAATATGGTAGCGCTTGTATTGTGCAAGCTGGGAGTTGATGCTAGAGCCACGGGGCGAAACGACATACTAATTGATGGGAAAAAGGTATCGGGTAACGCTTTCTACCATATTCCAGGTCGAAGCATCGTTCATGGCACAATGCTTTTCGACACGTGTTTGGAGAACATGGTGGCAAGCATCACTCCAAGCGATGCAAAACTAGTGAGCAAGGGTGTGAAAAGCGTGAGGCAGCATATCACATTGTTGAAAGACTACATTGACTTATCAATTGATGAATTCAAATTGTTTGTACGCTCAAACCTATGCAATAACGAAATTGTACTCGACCAAAATGCAATAGTCAAGATTGAGGAACTGATGCTAGAATACCTAGACATCGACTTTATTTATGGTAAGAATCCTAAATATTCCATCATTCGTAGCAAGCGTATAGAAAAAGTCGGGGCTTTTGAGGTACAAATCGAGTTGAAAAACGTATACATTAAGGATGTAAACCTCATGGGTGACTTCTTCCTGCTTGGTGATATCGGAGCAGTTTTGCACCAGCTCAGGGGAATTCGCTATGAACGGGAAGCTATCAGCAACATGTTGCCCACCAATATTGGTGACTATATTCTCAACATGACTAAACAAGATATGGTTGAATTGCTGATATAGCACATAAGGTTCAAAACACTGATAATATTAATCATCAATAACCTAATTTAAATAATATGGAAAATAAAAAAACTTGTCTTTACGACAAACACGTAGCATTGGGCGCGCTAATTTCACCCTTTGGTGGTTTCGACATGCCCATTCAGTATTCAAGCATTATTGAAGAGCACAATGCGGTGCGTCAGGATTGTGGTGTGTTTGATGTTAGCCACATGGGAGAGGTAACAGTTAAGGGAAACGATGCTGAAAAGTTTGTTAACCATATCTTCACCAATGATATCGCCAACGCCCCCACAGGCCAAATTTACTATGGCATGATGTGCTATGAGAATGGTGGCGTGGTGGACGACCTATTGGTTTACAAAATGGGTGAACAAGATTTCTTCTTAGTGATTAATGCTGCGAATATAGATAAAGACTGGGCGTGGATTCAGGAACAGTCTAAAGGCTACGAAGTAGAGATTGAAAACTGTTCAGATTATTATGGTCAGTTGGCTGTCCAAGGTCCTATGGCAGAGACCGTAGTTGAGGAAGTGCTCGGTCTTCCTTGCAAAGAACTGGCATTCTACACTGTAAAGACAATCGCTGACGTGATAATCAGTCGTACAGGATATACTGGTGAAGACGGTTTTGAAATTTACGGTTCTCACGATTTTATTCGCAAACAGTGGGACAAGCTTATGGATAGTGGACGTTGTAAACCATGTGGCCTTGGTTGTCGTGATACTCTGCGTTTCGAGGTTGGACTTCCACTCTATGGTGACGAGCTTTCAGCTGATATCACACCAGTGATGGCAGGCCTAAGCATGTTCGTTAAGTTCGATAAACAGGAGTTTATTGGCAAAGAGGCTCTGGCTAAACAGAAAGCAGATGGTCCGAAACAACGAGTAGTAGGTATTGAGCTTAAAGACAAAGCTGTGCCACGTCATGGTTATGCTGTGCTGTTCAATGGCGAGAAGATTGGTGAGGTGACCACAGGATATAACTCTATTTCAACGGGCAAGAGTGTTTGCATGGCTTTAGTAGATGCTTCACACGGCAAACTTGGTACTGAGGTTGAGGTGCAAATTCGCAAGAAGACATTCGCCGGTATAGTAGTCAAGAAACGTTTCTATGACAAGCATTATAAGAAATAAGAGTCAAATGATAATCATACAAATATAATACATTATTAATTATTAAAGAAACTATGGCAAAAGTTATTGAAGGACTCTACTACAGTGAGTCACACGAGTATGTACGCGTAGAAGGCAATTTCGGTTACATTGGTATTACTGACTATGCACAGCACGCGCTGGGCAATATCGTATATGTAGATATGCCTGATGTTGACGATGAGGTTGAGGCAGGTGAGGATTTCGGAGCTGTCGAAAGCGTTAAGGCTGCCAGTGATCTAATCTCTCCCGTTAGTGGTACTGTTGTCGAGGTGAACGAGGCTCTTGAGGATACCCCCGAACTCGTGAACCAGGATGCTTTTGAGAACTGGATTATCAAAGTTGAGTTGAGTGATGCCGCAGAGTTGGAAGACCTGATGAATGCCGAGGCTTATGCTGCTTTCTGCGAGAAGTAAGAAAATCCTACTAATAAGAATTGCACGGTTCTGTCTCTGACAAATAAATAGCAAGAGGCAGTACTGTGCAATTTGCAATAAATTTGGATAATATGAATTATAAATATTTCCCACATACACAAGAAGAAATCCAGCAAATGCTTGGTAAGTCTGGCCTTAAGTCGCTGGACGATTTATTTGCAGAGATTCCTGAGAGCATACGCTTCAAAGGCGAGTACGATCTGCCGGAGGCTATGAGCGAAATGGAAATTCGCGAATTGTTCGATACACTTGGTATGATGAACGACCAACTCATATGCTTTGCAGGCGCAGGCGTATATGACCATTATACCCCCTCTATTGTTCCAAACATAATCGCGCGTTCGGAGTTCCTTACAAGTTACACTCCATACCAAGCAGAGATTTCGCAAGGTACACTTCACTATATATTCGAGTTCCAGAGCATGATGACTGAGCTCACTGGCATGGACATCTCTAATGCGTCGATGTATGACGGGGCCACGGCAACTGCCGAAGCAGCTATGATGTCTGTAGCTGCAGGCAAGAAAGTGAACAAAGTTCTCATCAGCGAGACGGTCGACCCTAAAATTCGACGAGTGGTAGACACCTATGCAAAATATCAAGGCATTGAGATTCAATGTATTGCAATGAAAGAAGGTGTTACTGACAAGAGTGATTTGCAGGCTAAGCTCGACGAGGGTGGCGTAGCTGGTGTTATCGTTCAGATGCCTAATTATTTCGGTATTGTTGAAGACTATACAGGTTTTGCAGATGCCGTGCATGAGAAGAAGGGCCTGTTTGTCATTAACAGTGTTATTTCTGACTTAGCTGTATTGAAAACCCCAAAAGAATGGGGTGCAGACATAGCCGTAGGAGACGGACAAAGCCTAGGCATACCAATGACTTTTGGCGGTCCTGGTCTTGGTTATATGTGCTGTACGGAGAAGCTTATCCGCAAAATGCCAGGACGCATTGTCGGTATGACACAAGACAACCGCGGACAGCGTGCATTTGTACTGACATTACAG
Source organism: Prevotella sp. (assembly GCA_016291595.1). Taxonomy (GTDB): domain Bacteria; phylum Bacteroidota; class Bacteroidia; order Bacteroidales; family Bacteroidaceae; genus Prevotella. The sequence goes on along the minus strand of JAEEXN010000001.1, from coordinate 48,403 downwards.
GCTCGTGAGCAACATATCCGCAGGCAGAAAGCCACTTCGAACATCTGTTCAAATCAAAGTCTCATGGCACTCTTTACCACTATCTACCTATCTGTTATGGGAAAACAAGGCATCAAAGAGGTTGCCGAATTGTCGTATGCAGGAGCTCACTATCTTTGCGACAAATTAATAGCGACTGGTAAGTTCAAACTCACCTATAACCAACCATTTTTCAATGAGTTCTGTGTTACATACAATGGCAATGTTGATGCACTACAAAAGAAATGTATAGGCTATGGTTATCTGGCTGGTGTAAAAGTCGACGAGCATACTATCATGTTCGCAGTGACCGAGAAACGCTCGATAGAAGATATCAACGAACTAGTAGAAATCATAACATTGGAGGAGGACAAGAGCAATGAATAATAAGTTATATGGCAATCTGATATTTGAGCTATCACGCGCTGGTCATCGGGGTTACTCGTTACCGACCAATAGTTTCGAAGGTCACACAACGAAAGAATTACCTGCTACCTTGCGCCGTGCAGAAGATGCAGCTTTACCTGAGTGCGACGAGATGACAGTTGTTAGACACTATACAAATCATTCGGCCAACAACTTTGGAGTGAACAATGGATTCTATCCACTAGGGAGCTGCACCATGAAGTACAACCCTGTTATCAATGAGGAGATTGCTGCCATGAAAGAATTCACCTCGTTGCATCCTTTGCAGCCCGCTGAGACATGCCAAGGTGCATTAGAAGTGTACTATGGTCTACAACAGTCATTGGCAGCACTTACCGGTCTGAGCGAGTTCACACTCAACCCATGTGCTGGTGCGCATGGTGAGTTAACTGGACTGATGGTGATTCGAGCTTACCACATGAGCCGCAATGACAATAAACGGACCAAGGTCATCATACCCGACTCGGCACATGGCACAAATCCAGCCTCTGCTGCAGTTTGCGGCCTTGATGTTATTGAAGTTAAGAGTCGCGAGAATGGCCTTGTTGATGTAGAAGATCTGAAACAGCTGGTAGCTAATCAGGGTGAAGAAGTTGCTGCCATGATGATGACCAACCCCAACACACTTGGCCTATTCGAACAAGACATTCCAGAAATTCAGAGAATCATCCACGAGTGTGGTGGACTAATGTATTACGATGGAGCCAACTTAAACCCGATGTTGGGTGTTTGTCGTCCAGGCGACATGGGCTTTGATGTAATGCATATAAATCTTCATAAGACATTCTCTACACCTCATGGCGGCGGTGGTCCCGGTAGTGGACCGATAGGTGTACGTTCTGGCCTTGAGGAATTCCTACCCACCCCACGTGTGATCCTCTCCGATGATGATACCACCTTACGTGTTGAGACAGGAGATTATGAGAAATCACTCGGTAGCATAGGTTCGTTCTTTGGTAACTTCGGTGTTGTATTGCGTGCATATACATACATTCTGTCCCTTGGCAACGAGAACATTAAGATGGTTGGTCCACTCGCTACGCTGAATGCAAACTATATCAAGGACAGTTTGAAGGATGTTTACGAACTTCCTATTGACGGTCTATGCAAACATGAGTTCGTGTTTGATGGCCTAAAGGACAAGTCTACAGGTGTAACCACAATGGATGTGGCCAAGCGTTTGCTTGATTATGGCTATCACGCACCAACTATCTACTTCCCGTTGCTCTTCCACGAGAGTCTAATGGTTGAGCCCACCGAGAACGAGAGTAAGGAAACTATTGATGGTTTCATTTGTGTAATGCGAAAGATTGCCGAGGAAGCTTCAACGATTCCTGACGAGGTCAAGAGTGCACCGCACAACACACCCATCGGCCGTGTTGACGATGTACTTGCAGCTAAACATCCTATTGTAACCTATAAACAGATGATTAATGACAAAAACTGATTTAATAATCATCGGCGCGGGTCCTGGCGGATACCGCGCCGCTGAATATGCAGCGAAAAACGGCCTGCAGGTAATTGTGTTCGAGAGTAGCCATGTGGGGGGTACATGCCTTAACGAGGGGTGCATTCCCACCAAATCCTTTGCCCGTAATGCAGAGATTTTACATGCACTCAAGGAGGCTGAACTCTATGGACTGAATGCACTTTCTTATGAGTTCGATTTCAAAAAGGTAGTTGAGCGTAAGAATCAGGTTCTCGATAGTCTACGAAGTGGCATTGAGATGCTTCTCTCATGCCCAGGAATCACTCTAGTGCACGATCGTGCTGAATTTGTAGATGACCACACTGTTAAGGATTCAAAGGGTGAGCTTTATTCAGCTACGAACATTATTATAGCTACTGGTTCAGTCAGCAAGATGCTCCGTTTAGAAGAATGGGATCCAGAAGCTGCCTGCGATTCCGAGTTCATGCTCCGAAACGACGAGTTGCCGCGTTCTTTATGTATTGTCGGCGCAGGTGTCATAGGTATGGAATTCGCCAGTATCTTTAATGCTTTCGGCGTTGATGTTACAGTTGTGGAGTTCCTCAAAGAGTGTCTTCCTGCACTCGACAGCGACATCGCTAAGCGTCTACGCAAAGTCCTCGAGAAACGTGGTGTTAATTTCTATATGCAATCAGCTGTCAAGTCAATAACAAAGGAAGGCGTCACTTTTGAGCGCAAAGGCAAGCGACAAACAGTTGTTGCAGAAAGAGTTCTACTCGCAGTAGGACGTGCGCCGCGTATAAGTGATGATTTTTCTAATGCAGGACTTGATTTTGATGCTCGCCGAGGTATTATAGTTGACGATAACATGCAGACAAATGTTTCTGGTGTCTATGCCATTGGTGATGTCAATTGTCGCCAGATGCTTGCTCATGCTGCAGAGATGCAGGGCATCCATGCAGTGAACTGCATTTTGAACCGTGCAGATGACATCCGTCTCGACGTCATGCCTGCAGCCATCTTCACCAATCCAGAGGCTGGATGTGTAGGTTTTTCAGAGGATTTGTGCAAGGAGCAAGGCATTGAGTACACATGCCACAAGAGTTTCTATCGTGCCAACGGTAAAGCACTTGCCATGAACGAGCCAGAAGGTATGCTGAAACTGCTTGCAGACAGTGAGGGACGTATTATAGGTTGCCACGTATTCGGTGCTCATGCTGCAGACTTGGCTCAAGAGGCCAGTGTACTTATGTGCAAAAACACTACTGTTCAAGAACTTGCTGATATGGTACACATCCACCCAACACTTAGCGAGATTCTTAAAGTTGCAGCAGAGTAAAGAACAAGATTATTTGATTCAGTACAGAGTTAACATATCATCAATCACTGTTAACCGTGAAACAAAACTTAATATAAAAGTTACTGAAAGCATAAAAAATACTCTTGAATATTTGGAAGGTATGCAATAAAGTATTATCTTTGCATAAACAAAAGGGTCGTATCGGTTAGATCGGGATACTCATCAAATTATCAAAAACAACCGAGATGTCTTCTCTTGCAAATGGCGGGCCACACCCTATGGGCAGCAGCAAAGCCGGTGGATTACAAATGCGGAGAGCGCTCGTTTCGTATGAAACAGGAGTTTCATCACATCATCGGTACGACCCACTTTTTTTCTATTTATATTATCAACTATTTATTTCTACATGTTTTCCGGAATTATTGAAGAGTTTGCGACTGTTGTTGCCATCCACAAATACCAAGAGAATATTGATTTCACCCTTACCTGCTCATTTGTCGACGAACTAAAGATTGATCAAAGTGTTGCCCACAATGGCGTCTGTCTCACCGTTGTCAAGATTGAGAACGGCAACTACGTGGTCACAGCCATGAAGGAGACCCTGTTGCGTTCCAATCTCGGGCTTTTGCGTGTCGGTGAAAAGGTTAATGTTGAGCGATCTATGCTTATGAACGGCCGTCTTGACGGACATATTGTCCAAGGCCATGTTGACGAAACTGCAAGTTGCATAGACATGTTCGACGCCAACGGTAGCACCTATTTCACTTTCCAGTATGCCCTCGATCCGGTTATGGCCCGGCGTGGCTATTTTACAGTTGATAAAGGAAGCGTCACTGTAAACGGAGTGTCGCTCACCGTTTGCAATCCTACAGACAACACTTTTCAGGTGGCCATCATCCCATACACCCTTGAACATACCAATTTTTGCGACATAAAGGTTGGTTCCATCGTAAATCTAGAATTCGACATTTTAGGTAAATACATCGCAAGATTACAAGAGTTGAAGTAAATGGCCCCTTCATGTGATTCTCAAGAATTAGCTATCGTTTTCTATACATTTGGATGTTATTCATACAAATAAATTTTTGTATATAACGTTTGTTCGACGAATTTACGATAAATACATTAAAATATAGGTGTGACATGTGTTTGCAAACGTCACAACTGTAATTCGTTAATATTCAAATGATCATACCGAACGTAACTTAAGACATTTGCTTTTGAAAAACTTCTTGTACGTTGACTATTCTATTCAATCAAGATGTTTAGAATCAACACGCTTATCTATAACATCCTCATAGTCTGTTGGTTAACATTCTACTCACCACCATTCGTCTCCCTGAATGCTTCGCTTTCAGGAGGACGTCATTAGTCTCATAGAAAGCAACTTTAGATTCATAGAGGGCAACTTTAGAAATATAGAGGGCATCTCTTGTTTCTTAAAGGGCATCTTATTTGATTTGCGAACGATTGTGAGTATCCTCGAAGGTAGAGCACTCCTGACACAGATGCTTTGACAACTTCGTCATAAACATACTAGGGACACTGGCCGCATACTGTTGTTTCCCCCAAAAGCCGTGTATCTATATTCAAAGAACACTAAACACACAGTTTTCTTTATTTTTAATTAGTCGAACTCACGTTAATTAAGTATGAATTTATTTTTCTATTGTTTCCATATAATAATAATTTCCTATATCAATGAACTATATTTCAAACAAACCGATCTCTATAGTTACAAATGCTCCGTATAACAATCATTAATTGAAAAAGCACAACAACAACCAAGACATATATACATATCAATTGTGGTAGATTAATATGAACATGCTCAATACTAGCCCCAGGCCATGTTGCTATAATTGTAAGTAACTGATTAAGGAAAGATACCACAGCTGTCAACAGAGTCGCTATGAAAGTGGGCAACAAAGTCAAGTTAATTAGGGAAACTACAAACATAACAATTGACATATAAATAATAATGGTCGTCAATGGTATTACAATGAAGTTAGTTAGTAGCCCATAACAAGCAATCCTTTCAAAATAATAGCAGACTAACGGAGTTGTACCAACTTGAGCGGCAAATGACACACACAACATTGACCAAAACCAACGGAAATATCGGTGGCACATAAGCCACTCTTCTTTGAAAACACGCATGAGTTGGGGATAAAGCACAAGGATCGATAATACGGAGAGAAACGATAACTGGAAACTAACATCATATATACTAAGAGGATTTGCTAAAAGCATAATTATCACTGTTAGTGACAATGTATTGAGGGAAACTCCTGTTCGGTGAATTATTCCTAAAAAACTACAGATGGTTATCATGGTTGCAGCACGAACGACACTAGGAGACATACCTACCATAATAACATATGCCCAAATAGCTGACAGAAGAAAGATTTCATGCCAAACGTGATGCTTCATCCTTGCTACCATTAATGACAACAAAAAATAAATAATGCTAAGATGCAATCCGCTTAAAGCCAGCACATGACTAGCACCACTAATGGCATAGGTATCACGAGTCATCTCTTTTAGCATAGACTTATCGCCCAGTGTCATTGCCAATACAACAGCCATCTCCTGATCGGTAATCCCTAGTGTTGATATTTTAGTTATTAGTCTTTGGCGGAAACTCATTAGCAGTAGTTTTGCACGCTCAAAAACTGACAAGCCTAATAGGCTGACTGAAGCTTTGCGCCAATCAGACCAATAGATAAAGGTAGTTGCTACGAAACCATTGCTCTCAAGATAACGAACATAATTAAAATTTGAGGACTTGTAATTGACTGGCAGGTCCATAACAGAAGTTGCAAAAATCCCATCGTTGACATGGAGGCGCCTGTAGAGATAATGAACTGTATCACGCAAAATGGAAGCCTTCACTTTCATACCACTCCATTCTCCTGAAGTAATCTTCATATCACAACGGATTACCTTACCTCGTTCAACAGGCTCACTCAGAAGTACAGATTGATATACTATAGGAGTTCCTACAGACGCAGGTACACTAAGAGTTTCTTTCTGCATCGATACCAAAACACATCCGAGCAACATTGATGTTATCATTATAGAGATACTTTGCCCATTAGCATGTCTGAATAAAACCAAGGCAATTATCAACGATAACAGGAATAATACCAATGCAACACTTACTGACAACTTTAATGCTTCACTGACTATTATACCCACAATTAAGCAAACAGCGATGCGAAATAACGGATAATGATGAATAGAATGCAATTTGGTCATAAAGATAAGTAAAGGAGGTTAGGTTCTCCAAAACAACGTTTATTGTAAAGATTTCTTAGATATGATTAAAATTCATAGACAGAAAAGAAGCATAACATCAAACTCTGATTCACTATCACCTCTACACTGCTGCCAAAATCCAAGATAAGAAAAAAGGCTTACTCTCTAATTCTCTTTCATCAATGAGAGAACGTCCCCCATTCATAATTATTTCCCTTTTTTACAATTCTAGGGGGATTTTTCCCTCACCAATATTTAATGCTTTATTAAGGACAATATACTTTTGTTCAAACAAAAGGGACGGGGAACAACCCCCGCCCCTACTCTATATAATTACTTCATTTATACGGCAACAAAGAGCCAATCATAAATGAATGAGCAAACTCCGAAGAGTACGATGCCGGCAGTACAAAGGGCAAGCGCCAACTTTGTATTAAGGTCGCTCATGAATGTAGGTAGTGGATTGTCTGCGCCTTTTATATACATTGCTTTCACGATGAGAAGATAATAATACAAGCTCACCACTGTATTGATTAAGGCAACAAAGACAACGAAGTATGCTCCGAAAGATCCCTGCTCAGCAGCAGCCATGAAGACAAAAAACTTGGAAAACATGCCTGCGAAGGGGGGGATACCTGCTAAGGAGAACAAAGCCAGAGTCATGAGGAATGACAAGCGAGGATTGGTGCGGTAGAAACCATTGTAAGCATCCATATCTGTACGACCTGCATTACGCTCCTCAACAGCAGCGATAACTGTGAATACAGCAAGGTTTGCGACTACATAGATGAGAGTGTAGTACATTAGCGCTGTTACGCCCTGTGCGTTGTTGCCAACAACAGCCAGCATAATGTATCCAGCCTGGGAGATGGAACTGAACGCCATGAAACGTTTTAGGTCACTTTGACGGATGGCGAAGAGGTTGGCAATAGTTATGCTGAGCACGATGACGACATAAAGCATCATCTCCCAATACTCAACCATCGGTTGGAACACTTTCATTAGGATGGTGCAAAGAGTAAAAGCTGCAGCTCCCTTAGAGATAACGCTGAGATAACCGGTAACGGTAGTTGGTGCACCTTCGTATGTGTCAGCTGTCCAAAAGTGGAAAGGCACCAATGATATCTTGAAACCCAGTCCACTGAAAAAGAACACCAGTCCCATGATACTGAGAGGTTTTATGCTCACAAGCTCTGCTACATCCGTAAAGTAGAGAGTTCCACAAGCAGCATATATAAACGAGATGCCGAAGAGCATAATACCACTAGAGAAGGTGGCCACAAGGATGTACTTAGCGGCTCCCTCTGCGCTCTTTTGACGACGGTCGAAAGCAACAAGGCATGCCATTGGCACTGAAGCCATCTCAAGTCCGAGGAAGAACATAAGGAAATGCCCGGCTGACATCATCATATTCATACCTAGAAGCGTAGAGATGACAAGCATGTAGAACTCGCCCTCCTTATGACCGTTCTGACCGTTGACTAGACTTTCGGTAATCCATTTCCTAGACTGGATGAGCACGATTACAGTCCCCACCCCAAGAATTATTTTCATGACATGAATGGCCTCTGTAGAGATGTACATTCCTCCGAACGCATCGGACGAAGAAGTAAAGAACAAAGCCACTACATAGGCTGTCATTAGCGAAACAACCAGCGGATTAAATAATTCACGATGAGATGGTTTATCGTCTTCAGCATTTGTCTTACATGTGATAACATCCCAGAAAAACACTAGCAGAAGGATACCTGTTAGATAAACTTCCGGAAACATATTAAAAAACTGTCCGTAATTCATAAACTCTTCCTCCTTCAATTAAATGTTTGCATATGCGGGGTTAACAACACTAAGGATCGGGCCAATAGCATCAGATATAACATTGCTGGCCCACAAGGGGAACAGACCAAGTCCTGCCACACAGGCAATGAGACAAATAACCGCAACACGCTCGTCCCAAGTGGCATCGGTTAACTGCTCAAAGTGAGGATCGGCAACTTTCTGATAGAGAATCTTACCTACCACACGCAGAATGAATACTGCGGTGGCAACGATAGAAGTACATGCTATAATGGTACAGACACGATGGAATGTATCGTTATTGGCAAATGAACCAACAAAGATGGTCATTTCTGCAGCGAAGCCTGAGAACCCGGGCAATCCGAGATTGGCCAAACCTGCTATAACATAACCTACTCCGAGGAACGGCATAATCTTCATCAATCCACCCAACTTGCGAACATCACGGGTGTGGGTGCGACCATAAATCATACCAATGAGGGCGAAGAAGAGGGCTGTCATCAGGCCGTGAGAAAGCATCTGCAAAATAGCTCCCGTGCAAGCAGTGTTTGTCATCATGAGCAGTGCAAAAAGAACCAAACCGCAGTGGCTTACAGATGAATAAGCATTGATGTACTTCAAGTCCGTCTGCACACAAGCAGAAAGAGCTCCATAGACCACTGAGATTGTAGTGAGGATTAGGAATATCCACGAGAGTTCCTGAGCAGCTTCGGGCAACAGATACATAGCTACACGGAAACATCCATATCCTCCGAGTTTCATGAGCACACCTGCATGGAGCATAGACACAGCCGTTGGCGCGCTGGCATGACCGTCGGGTGACCATGTATGGAATGGGAACATGGCACCAAGTACACCGAAACCGATAAAAATGAATGGGAAGAACACCTTCTGAATCTCAACTGGAATATTATGTAAGGCGGCAATCTCATTAACATTCATCGTGGTGGCTCCACTGAAATAGTAGATACCAAGGATGCCAATGATGAGTAATGCTGAGCCTCCCATAAGCATCAGGGTGAGCTTCATGGCAGCATACTCCTTTGCTCCACTACCCCATACGCCGATAAGCAAGTACATTGGGATAAGAGCTACTTCGTAGAACATGAACATGGTGAAGAGATCGGTACATATAAAGAAACCGAACACACCCGTTGACAACAAAGTAAACCAGAGGAAATACTCCTTGGTAAGAGGCTTCAACTGCCACGAGGCAAAAGTACCTGTAAAGACGATGACACTTGACAGCAACAGCATAACAACTGAGATGCCATCAACACCAACTGAGTAGGCGATGTTGAGAGGGGCAAACCAAGGGGTACTATAAGTGAGCAGCATCTCGGCAGTATTGCCGGCTGCACGCTGCTGCACAAAATAGATGGTAAGCCATATGGAAAGGGCTAGCAAGCATGAAGAGCCCGCAACCATCACACCACGCACCTGATTGAGATTACGGGCAAGCCACAATCCCAAAAGCATCAGTGCGGGAATAATTACGAATAATGTTAATATACTCATATCTTTTTAGATGCATAAAAGGATTAATGTTAATGCTACGGTACCCGTAAGGAACCATATTGCATACTGGCGTATATCACCACTCTGCCAAGGACGAATACTCTCACCGGCCTCATTGGTACCCCATGCCATGAAATTGAACGTGCCATCGATGACGTGACGGTCAAACCAAGCGATGGGAATAGAGATACAGCGGAAGATTATCTTATGAGTAACATACTGCCATATCTCGTCTTGATAAAAGCGCTTATAGGCTGCGCGATGAAGACGGGGGAAAGTAGCATAGAGTTTGTCGGCAATAGGCTGACGCTCACCTTTATATATATAGGTGGCCAAGCAGATACTCAGAATGGCAATAATAGTTGAGATAAGTGCCACTTGTGTATCGAAGTGGATAGTGTACTCTTTGCCACTTGCACTGACATAACTACCGAAAGATCCTCCCATACCAGCAAATCCTGCAATAGTAGTGTAAACACCGACACCCACAGTAATGATGCAAAGCACGATGAGTGGAATTGTCATTGACAATGGTGCCTCATGAGGAGTGTGGTGTTTATGGGCATCCATGTTCTCTGTGCCCCAGAAGATGCCGTAGTAAAGACGGAACATATAAAAGGCTGTCATGGCAGCAACACCAGTCATAATCCAACCTACCACAGGGCTGTATTGCATGCATGCAGTGATAATCTCATCTTTTGAGCTAAAGCCCGAGAAGAATGGTATACCGGCAATGGCCAAACACGATATGAGAAATGTGATGTGAGTAATGGGCATATACTTGCGTAAGCCTCCCATTAAAGCCATCTCGTTAGAGTGTACGGCATGGATAATACAACCAGCACAAAGGAATAGGCAGGCCTTAAACATGGCATGGGTAAAAAGATGGAACATACTAGCCATATAACCTAACTGGGCATGGTCGTCAAGCACAGTTCCATGATGACCAGGCAGACACACGCCAAGGGCAACCATCATGAAAGCAATTTGCGAAATCGTTGAGAATGCCAACACACGCTTGATGTCACTCTGAGCACAGGCTACAGCGGCTGCATAGAAAGCGGTGAACACGCCTACCCATACTATGATGCTCATTGCTTGAGGAGCATACTCTATCCACAAGGGGAACATGCGAGCTACTTGAAACACACCAGCAACAACCATTGTTGCGGCATGGATGAGCGCACTAACAGGTGTCGGACCCTCCATGGCATCAGGCAGCCAAATGTGAAGAGGGAACATGGCGCTCTTACCAGCACCGCCAATGAACATCAGCACCAAAGCAGTAGGCAGTAGGAAACCTGCAGCAGTCATGGCTTTCACAGCATCGCAGGGAATAAACGGAGTTGTTCCGTTGCCCATTACGATATCACCAGAAAATGAGAAGCTAAACGACTGGGTGTAGTAACCGAAAATGAGTATACCAATAAGGAAAAACATATCGGCAAAACGAGTGACTATGAAAGCCTTCTTTGAGGCAGCCACTGCTTCATGCAAAGGATAATAAAAACCGATGAGCAGATATGAGGAAACGCCCACGAGTTCCCAGAACATATACATCTGGAAGATATTGGTAGCTACAACCAACCCAAGCATGGACATAGTGAAAAGCGATAGGAACGCATAATAGCGCTGGAAACCTTTCTCACCGTGCATATAGCCAAACGAATAGATATGTACCATGAAGCTGACCGTAGAAATGACAATAAGCATCATAACAGAGATAGGATCTAACAGAATTCCCATGTCGAAATGCAGATTGCCCAAGGGTAGCCATGTGAAGTTATAAGGGACAAATGTCTGGAACGTACCATCTGCTGTTCGATCTGCCGCGAAATAGCAGAAAGCTGTGACGTATGACAGAATGGTCACTAGCCCCAATGATGTTGTACCAATGAGACCTGCGGTCTTGTGTGACATCTTCATGCCTGCAAGTCCTAGAATAACGAAGGAGAGCGCAGGCAGCAGAAGAATGAGGAAAGAATAACTATATATATCCATAGTCTTTTACTATTTTTACTGTTTAACCTTTACTCACCACTTCATGTTCTTAATAATCTCAACACTATCGCTCTTGAAATGACGATAAACATTGATGATGATGGCAACTGCCACAGCACTCTCAGCTGCGGCGACACCAATCACAAATAGTGCCATGAACATGCCTTCCATACCGTTGGGATACAACAGGCGGTTGATGGCGGCAAAATTAATGTCGACGGCATTTAGAACCAACTCTACGGAGATGAGCATAGCGATAAGGTTGCGGCGGGTAACAAAACCATAAACGCCAATGAAGAAAAGCAGCGCGCTTAGCGCAAAATAACATTCTACTGGTATCATAGCTTATTTCTCCTTTCTTGATACAACCAAACCACCAATAATACATGCAAACAGGAACACTGAGATGAACTCAAATGGGAGCACATACTGGTATTTACCTGCACCAACCATAGCTTTGCCGATCTCTTTCATCGGCAGTTCATTACCAGAAACTGCCATCGAGTAGAATCCTGCCTTAAGCAAAACTAAGCTCACAACAACAAGTCCGAGAACTGCGACCAAAGCGCCACGCAGCATGCTGCTAGCTTTCACGCGCTCAGCAAGGCCCTGAAGCGTCTGCTTACTGACAAGTTGAATAGCAAATACATAAATCATAGTAACGCCTCCGGCGTAAACCGATATCTGGGCTGCACCCAAATAGGTGTAATCTAGCAGGAAGTAAAGACCTGCTACTCCAAAAAGCACGAACAACATAAATGTTGCGGCGCGCATGATTCGCGTGGTCGTAACGCACAGCAGGGCTGACACGATGATCACGGCAGCGAAGATTACAAACATGACAATATTACCCATAGTCGTTTACTTCGTTTTAGTGTTAAACTTGCCGACCTCGAAAGGTGCGCCTCCATCAATGAGATGAGGCAACGATCCTCCTTGATAGACCTCTTTGTCGAGGTGCAGCACTAGTTTGCTGCGGTCAAACACAGCATTCTCAAAATCGTTTGTGAACTCTATAGCATCGAAGTTACATGCATTGGTGCATAACTGACAGAACATGCAATCGCCAAGGTCGTAACGATAGTCGTCGAGCACTCTCTTTTTCTTACCAGTAGCAGGGTCCTCTGCCATATGGCTAGTAATTTTGATAGTGCCGTTGGGACAAGTCTTCTCGCATAAGGTGCAGGCGGTGCACTTATAACTGCCATCTTCGTTGCGTTTGAACACAAGACGGCCACGGTGACGCTGGGCCACATGGAGTGTCGTCTTGCGATTCTCGGGATATTGCTCAGTAGACTTGTTGGTGAAGAAGTCTTTGAAATACTCCTTCCAGGTAATTCGCATACCTGTAGCCAAAGTCTTCAAGCCATGCCCGATTTCTCCGAAATATGTTTTATTATTTTCCATTATTTTTTTTACTTATTTTCCTTGTTATTCTAGAGATGCCAACCCAAAGCCACGACTACCGTCATCAATACAAGGTTGATAAGCGCAAGGGGCATGAGATATTTCCACTCGAGCTTCAGTATCTGGTCTATTCTCAGGCGTGGGAAGGTCCACTTAATCCACATCAGAATCCATACCAAGAAAAATGCCTTAAGCATGAACCATACAATGCCGGGAATGTAGTTCATCACAGCATCGAAAGCTTCAACGCCAATGTTCAGCGGTGCCCATCCACCGAGGAAAACAGTGGCAGCGATGCCGGCAATAATGAAAAGATTAAGGAACTCGGCAAGGTAGAAAAAACCAAAGCCCATACCACTGTACTCAGTATGGTGACCAGCAGTCAACTCACTTTCAGCCTCGGCCATGTCGAACGGGCCACGATTAGCCTCGGCGTTTCCTGCAACAAGGAAAATGAGAAATGCGATGATGGCAGGAATGTGTCCCTGGCAAATGAGCCACTTGAACGGACCTGTCTGAGCTTCCACGATTCCAGACATCTGCATGGTGCCGGTGAGGATAACGGCTGTAATCAGACAAAGACAAAGTGACATCTCGTATGAAATCATCTGTACGGCACCGCGCATGGCAGAAACCACGGAATACTTGTTGTTTGAGCCCCATCCTGCGAGGAAAATGCCCACAACACCAATGGAAGAAATTGCTGTCAGCAAGAATACGCCAACATTGAAATCAAGAATCGTGGCACCATTGTTCCATGGAAGGAAGCAGAAAGCACCCACCGAACCGATAATCACCAACAGAGGAGCAACAATATAGAGGAACTTGTCGGCTTTGTCGACGAAGAATATCTCCTTAATAAGCATCTTCAGCACGTCAGCAAACACCTGTAACAAGCCCCAATAGCCTACACGCATCGGACCTAGACGGCACTGGAAATAGGCGCAGACTTTACGCTCCATAAAAATTAGTACGATAGCTATCAACGCATAGGCTACAAGTATAGCCACGCCAACTAGCACGCACTCAATCAGTATCGACCAAAAGTCACCCAGTCCAAGTGTTACTCTGAGTAATTGATCGAACCATTGTGTTACTATTGAAAAATCAAACATAATGTTTTATACTTAAAAATACTAGAATCATGATGATGTATCGAGGACACACTCAATGAAATCACCAAGTCTTCTTGTCATTTTATTTATTATTTATCTGTCTATATCTGGAATAACAAAGTCAATAGCAGCACCAGTTGCCACAAGGTCAGCAATTTTCTGGCCACGTAGCATAGCGTCGAGCGCACCTGTCAGCGAGAGGCCCATTGGGCGCATCTTCAGACGGTAAGGACTCTTGTCTCCACGCGAGTCAAGGTAAACACCAAACTCACCGCTGGCACCCTCTACAGAGAAATACCACTGTCCCTCAGGTACTTTAATAATTGGCTTTTGCTTCACATAGAAGTCTCCCTCAGGAATGTTGTCGATGAGTTGCTCAATAATGCGCAAGCTTTGGTACATCTCATTAATATGACAGGTGTATCGGTCCATAGTGTCGCAGCCGGTCATGGTTACCTGTTCCCACTCCACCTTGTCGTACATGTCATATGGATGATTCTTACGAACATCGTTCTTCCACCCAGAAGCACGTCCGGCAGGTCCAGTTACAGCATATGAGATGCAGTCTTCAAGGCTCATAGGACCAACATTCTCAAAACGGTTGTGCGTGATTATATTGTCGCCAAATACATCAACGTATTCCTGAATGATGGGCTTCATATACTTCACAAGGTCTTTCACGTTCTTCACAAAGTTGGGGTCGATGTCGTCCTGCAGACCACCAATCCTATAATAGTTCTGAATTAGACGACCGCCAGTGGTCTCTTCCATACAGTTAAGAACATGCTCACGATCGCGCATAGAATAAAGGAATGCCGTCAGAGCTCCCATATCCTGGGCGCAACAACCTACATAGAGCAAGTGAGAGTCTAGACGTTGAAGCTCATCCATAATAGTACGGATGTATTTGATACGGTCTGTCAACTCAATGCCCATTCCTTCTTCAATGACACCAACCAAAGCGTGCCGATGCATCATGGCACTCAGGTAGTTAAGACGATCAGTTAAAGCAAGGGTCTGAGGGTATGTGTAGCTCTCACACATCTTTTCAATGCCACGGTGAATATAGCCCAAGTGTGGATAAACACGCTTTACAGTCTCACCGTCGAGAACAGTCTGCAGACGGAGAACACCATGAGTAGAGGGATGCTGAGGACCAATGTTGATGACATAGTCGTCATTACCAAACAACGGGTTCTGTTTCGAGCACAGATGACCGTCTTCATCAAGCCAATACTCCATACCGTAAGTTGGCTCGACATCGTCGTCAAGGGTATATTCATCGTTAAACTTCCAGTCCTTACGGAATGGGAAACCCTTGAAATCGCTACGCAGGAACAAGCGGCGCATGTCGGGATGACCAAGGAACAAAATGCCGTAGAAGTCGTACACCTCACGTTCGAGTAAGTCGGCCACCTTCCAAATATTAATGACAGAAGGGATAACGCTCTCACCATCGACCACCTTAGCAAGCATTTTCACAGAACAACGCTCATGAGTTTCGGTATTCTCAAGAATATATACACACCCAAGACACTCATCACCGCCAAAGTCCTCACCAACAATGGTTACCAAAAAGTCGAAGCCCTTCTTGTCTTTCAGTTCTGCCATTTCAGAGGCAAAACGGTCGAAATCAAATGTCAGAAATTCAAGTTTCATTTCGTTGCCTCCTCTTTCAATAATTCGTTCTTAGCATTATTCAACTCTTCAAAAAACTCCTCAGGAACATGGGTTACCACAATAGGCTCGCGACGGCGGTCACCAAGACGACGAGCAGTAAGTTCCTCATTAGAAACACCCAGTTCGCGCTCATCGCGGTTCTGCTTGTGGTTAGCGCCACCAAAGAACTTCTCAACTTTAACTTTGCGCTGCAACTGCATCATGCCGTACATAATGGCCTCGGGACGCGGAGGGCAACCAGGTATAAAGACATCGACAGGAACAATTTCCTCTATACCCTTAACTACATGATAGCTCGACTTAAACGGCCCGCCACTAATAGCGCAACCTCCTACGGCGATTACGTACTTCGGCTCCGCCATTTCATCATAAAGGCGTTTTAATGCAGGTGCCATCTTATGGGTAATCGTTCCTGCACACATAATAAGATCTGCCTGACGGGGAGAGTTACGGGTTACCTCAAAGCCAAAGCGGGCAAAATCGTAGCGAGAACAACCACAGGCCATAAACTCAATACCACAGCAAGAAGTAGCAAATGTTAATGACCAAAGAGAATTAGCGCGCCCCCAGTTTATTAACTTGTCCAAGGAACCTGTAACCACATTAACGCCACCTTCATGGAGCTCATCAATTAGTTTTTCCAGCGAGGAGTTATCATTCCATTCCTCGTATGGAATACTCTTGATTTTAGGCTTTATTTCCATTCGAGTGCTCCTTTCCGCCACGCATATGCAAGGCCTAAAACCAATACTACTAAGAAGAAACCAATGCTCAGCAATGCTGCAGCACCAAATTCCTTAACTACCACAGCCCATGGATAGAGAAACACAGTCTCTACATCAAACATGAGAAACAAGATGGCAAAAAGATAGAAACCTACACTAACAGGCAACCAGGAAGAACCATGTGTTGGAATACCACATTCATATGGTTCACCTTTTACCTTGTTATATGAGCGCGGTCCTATCAGCTTTGCAATAATGTAAGCTGCCACCACAAGTGTAATAGCTGTCAAAATGACAGTAATAAACAAAGTAAAATTCATATATGATTAAATAAATAATTGTGTGCTTTAACTAGCTTTTCTCGGGCTCCCGCCTTTAATGCCTGCAAAGTTACTAATAAAATTGCAAACTATGGCCATTATCATTGAAAAATATTACTTTATAATCAAATCTTCTATAGATACTAAGTGTGAATTCTTGCATATAGAGAACAACCAGAAACAAAAGTGACAGTTTAATTCCACAAATACTCTAGTCAATAACATAAGGCGTTATTTCAAAATAAAAAATGCGATTGTTTGCGTATATAGACACTTCCAATAATTGAAGACACTCTTCAAATAAGCTGGAGTGAGTTTCCATTTTTCTGGAGTGCGCTTCCATTTTTCTAGAGTGCGCTTCCATTATTCTAAAGTACACTCCCATTTTCTATATATAAAACTTTCTTTACCTCAATATAATTGCCTATACTATACAAAAAAGGAAGGTATCTTGTATGACACCTTCCTTTCGAAACATTTGATGGTTGATTACCTAATTATTAACAGAGCCGCCGACAATATCAAGCAACTCGCTGGTAATAGCTTGCTGTCGACTCTTGTTGTACTGCAAGTTGAGCTCGCGTAAAAGCTCGTCGGCATTATCTGTAGCAGTCTGCATGGCTACCATTCGAGCCGCATGCTCAGAAGCATTACTGTCGAGGAGTGCCGTATAAATCATTAAGTGGGCAAGCTTTGGTATAAGCCTTGAGAGTACCGTGTTCATGTCAGGCTCGACGATAAAATTATCATTAAGGGGTTTCACCTCCTCAACCTCACTATGATTCTGACGGCCATGTTTACGGAGGTATTCCTGTGCCTTGGCTGTGGCGATATTTGACGTTAGATCGCGTTCCTTATCCTCATTAAGCTCCTCGGAGATATCAATAGGAAGGAATGTCTTACGTGTTAAGATCTGGGAGCCGGCACTCTTGAAGTGGTGATAAATAAGCTCCACACGATCTATCTCGCCTTTTTGAAATCTCATACCGAGATCCATAGCGATGTCAATACATCCTTGGACATTGGGCTTGTCAGCTAGTGCTGTGAAATCACCAGCTGAGTACAATCCAAGTTTCGTCACTTTCTCAGACACCTTACGACCTATAGGATATATTTCGATGTTATCCTTTCCCAGGTGTTGGTATTCAGCGATTGCCTGTTGCATCATCCTCAATACGTTGGCATTGAAACCTCCGCAGAGTGAGCTGTTAGAAGCAAAGACCACTAACGCTACTCGCTTTACAGGCCGCTCCTGATCATAGATGGTTTGAGCCTCTGCCTCTGCAGCAAGAAACGACTTGAGGATGTGCTCAAGCATGGTTTCGTAAGGAAGCATATTCTCAATCATCACTTGGGCATGGTGCAGCTTAGATGAAGCAACCATCTTCATGGCACTAGTAATCTTACGGGTGCTTTTGACACTGGCAATACGGCCTTTGATTTCTTTCAGTGACGGCATAGGCTATTATACTTTATATTGTCCGGCTATATCTGCCATTACCTGTTCAATGGTGTCAGTTACCTGATCATCAATCTTTCCACTGGCAAGCATATCGATCACTTCCTGATGTTTCGAACGCAGTTTGTCAAGGAAAGACATCTGACATTCACGAACTTTCTCAATAGGAACTTCACGCATCAAGCCATGCACTCCACAGTAGAGAATGGCCACTTGTTCGCCTACAGGCATTGGGCTGTATTGCGGCTGAATTAGCAACTGATTATTCTTTCTACCACGATCGAGCGTCATTGCCGTCACAGCATCCATGTCGCTAGAGAACTTTGAGAAGGCCTCGAGCTCACGGTACTGAGCCTGGTCAATTTTCAATGTACCAGCAACCTTTTTCATTGACTTGATTTGTGCCGAGCCACCCACACGTGAAACGGAAATACCAACGTTGATGGCAGGGCGGAAGCCCTGGTTGAAAAGATCACTCTCGAGGAAAATCTGACCGTCGGTAATTGAAATCACATTCGTAGGTATATAGGCAGAAACGTCACCAGCCTGTGTCTCAATGATAGGCAATGCGGTAAGCGAGCCGCCTCCGCGCACATGTCCCTTCATGCATTCTGGTAGATCGTTCATTTGTTCAGCAACCTCCTGTTGTTCATTTATCTTGGCAGCACGTTCCAACAAACGAGAGTGGAGATAGAACACATCACCAGGATATGCTTCACGTCCAGAGGGGCGGCGCAAGATTAGCGACACCTCACGATAAGCAACTGCCTGCTTCGAAAGATCATCATAGACGACGAGCGCCGGATAACCTCTGTCACGGAAATACTCACCAATAGCAGCACCGGCAAATGGGGCATAATACTGCATAGCAGCAGGATCTGCAGCTGTAGCACTGACAATTATGGTATAAGGCATAGCTCCGTGCTCTTTAAGAGTCTGAACAAGAGAGGCTACGGTAGATGCTTTCTGTCCTATAGCCACATAGATACAATAAACGGGCTTTCCTGCCTCATAAAAACTCTTTTGGTTGATAATAGTATCAACGGCAATGGCAGTCTTGCCTGTCTGACGGTCGCCAATAATAAGCTCACGCTGACCACGGCCAATAGGTATCATTGAGTCGACAGCTTTCAGGCCTGTTTGTAGAGGTTCTTTAACTGGCTGACGATAAATCACACCAGGAGCCTTACGGTCAAGCGGCATCTCGAAAGCACCGGTAAGGTCTATTTCACCCTTGCCATCAATAGCCTGTCCCAGCGGATTGATGACACGACCAAGCATATTGTCGTTCACAAGTATTGAGGCGATGCGCTTAGTACGCTTCACTACCATACCTTCCTTAATGCCTGATGTGGTTCCAAGAAGCACACAACCCACGTTGTCTTCCTCTAGGTTCATCACGATAGCCATCGTACCATTCTCAAACTCAAGCAATTCGTTGGCCTCGGCATGGCGCAATCCATAGATTCGAGCGACACCGTCGCTAACTTGCAACACTGTACCCACCTCGTCAAAGCTCTCGCCGCTGCTGATGTCTCTCAATTGCTGGAGAAGCACTTCTGATACTTCGCTTGGTTTTACTTTATCTGACATATATGATATTCTTAATTCTTAATGCATTATTGCATAATTATTTCTTCAACGCAGTGAGTATCGAGTTGAGCTTAGCCTTCACGCTAGCATCCAAACGATACGTGTCGTACTCAAGGATAAACCCACCTATTATATCGGGATTAACCTCAGTAGCAAATTCCACTGTTCCATTAGTTCTGCTCTCTACCATCTGCCGCATTTTCTGCTCGGTGGCAGGCGTCACGGCTGTGGCAGTGATGAGTCGCCCGCGGATAACGTTCTTATGTTGCCTGTATAGTGTGATATACGAATTGGCCATGAATTGCATAATGCTCTCCCGGTCTTCTTTTAAGACCATATCAACGAAACGGGTTGTCAATGTCGTACGTTTGTCGCCGCAAGCCGTCAGCAGTAACTCCCTTTTCGTTTCTTTGGCGAGCATAGGATTGTCTATCGTAGACCTCAGTTGAGGCACACGGACGTAGCTTTCTGCCAATGTCTGCATATCTTGATAGACAGCAGCATCGAGTTTTTGCTCAGTGGCACTTTTGAGTAGCGCACGGGCATAACGTACCGATATTACTCCTATATCCATAACCTTATTAATTACTTAGCAGCAGTCACATCATCCAGCAATCTGTCAATCATCTTCATCTGCTCAGCATCAGTAGAAAGCTTCTCTTTGAGCACCTTCTCGGCGACAACAACGGATAGCTCGGCCACTTGAGAACGAATATCACGAATGGCTTGTTGCTTCTCGCCCTCAATTTCGGCTTTTGCCTCGGCAAGCAAGCGGGCACCTTCTGCCTTTGCCTTCTCCTGTGCTTTCTGAACGATGGCTTCACGCGTATCGGCTGCTTCTTTTAGGATCTGAGCCTGTTGTACACGGGCTTCCTGTAGCATAGCTTCACTCTCCTGCTTGATGTTTTCTAAACGTTCTGATGCTTCATGTGCCTTGCGTAAACTCTCATTGATATATTGATTCCGCTTATCAACCATGTTGACAATAGCCGGAAATCCATAACGGGCAAGCACAAAGAAGACCACCAGAAACGCCAGAAGCATCCAGAACAGCAGTCCGAGGTCGGGCGTGAGGATCGATGGCAATTTACTGAAATCCATTAGCTATAATGAACTGATTCTTGATTTAGATAAGGAATGCACAAGCTGCGATAGCAAAAAGAGCACAACCCTCAACGAAAGCTGAAGTCAGAATCATGTTTGTCTGAATCTTACCTGTTGCCTCAGGCTGACGGGCAATTGCGTCCATGGCACTGCCACCAATCTTACCTATACCCAAACCCGCACCAATCGTTGCAATACCAGCTCCAATACCGCAGCCCAGCTGTGCCAGACCTTCAGCGGCTAAAAACAAAGATGTAATCATAGTTTTTTAAAATTTTAAATTATTAATTAATGTTATTGATTTTCTTTATTATTCTATTATTCTTCTCCATGCTCTTTATGAGCCAGTCCAATAAACACCGCACTGAGCATAGTGAAAACATATGCTTGGACAAACGCCACCAGAACTTCCAGCAAGTTCATGAACAGCAACATGATTATGCTAAAAGTGTTCAGTCCAAGACCAAAACCAACGCCCATCGACCAACCAAGGAAAATCACACAGGTGAAACTCAATATCACTGCATGACCTGCCATCATGTTAGCAAAGAGACGAATCATCAAAGCAAAAGGCTTGGTGAACACGCCGAACAACTCGATGATAGGCATAACTGGTGCTGGATAGGCCTTGAGGAACAATGGCACATCGGGCCAGAATATTTCCTTCCAATACTCTTTATTTGCGAAAACATTAATGGCTAACATCGTGCAGAGTGCCAAAAAGAAGGTAATGTTAATATTTCCCGTCACATTAGCACCGCCAGGAAAGATTGGAATCAACCCTATCAAGTTCGTAGTGAAAATAAAGAAGAACACTGTCAGCAGATAAGGGGCATATGGCTTATAATGTTTCTCCCCTATCGACGATTTAATCAGATCGTCGTGTATCATCATGACAAACATTTCCATCATTCCCACAAAGCCCTTGGGCGCCTCACTCTTCTCATCGTGTTTTTTATACCAACGGGCACAAGACAAAAATACCAAGATCATCACCAATACAACTATCCATATTTGCATAACAGCCTTTGTGATGCTCAAGTCAACAGGCCGCTTCACACTACCATCTGGCATCTGCTCATAAATCTTACCATGGGCATCCTTGTTGAAGAAGAAACCTTCGGGCAGACTATGAGCAGTACATAAATGCCATTGACCGGTATTTGTACTGCGAATGATGATAGGCAATGGAATGCTCAGATGTTTGCCCTTATAGCTGGCTATATGCCATTCATATGCATCAGAAAGATGCTCCAGGACTATTTCAGGTATATTCAGTTCTTCACCCTCTCCCGAAGCCTCTTCGGCAAAAACAGCCAAAGGCAGCATCGCCACCATCATCAAGAGAATTATCTTCTTAAACTTTTTCATTATTATTATATAAAATAAGGTGGTTTACTTATTCATCACCCGTGCAAAAAATACAGAATGATGGACTAATGAAACTATGTAGAACGCCATAAACACGAGAACGAACACCAGCATTGCAGGACGGCCGGCTACCAGATAATATACAAACATCACAGCCAACCCAAGCAAAAGACGGAAGCCTGATGAGGCAGTATAGAATGTTGGCAAGCTGTCTGGCGCTTGCTTTGCGACGCGAAGCCAAACAAAACCGCTAACATAGCTCACCACGAGAGTGAAAACTACACTGACAACCAGAGGGTATATCAACCTGTCGAGAAACCAGACACGATCAATAATTAAACCCAAAGAATACAGAACAACACTCAACAGCAGTTGCTGACGTCTGTACTTCCGGCTTAATATGTCGATATTCTTGACTTCCATCACTTATTCGTTATTTGCGCAAATTATTCTAGTTCCACGCAGACACTTACATTGTTTTTCTGCACTTCTACGAATCCACCAGAGATGTCAAGGCTCACTTTTTCTCCATCAGCCTTCACATAGTCTAAAACACCTTTCTCCAACGAGGAGATAATTGGTGCATGGTCGACAAGTATCTCAAAGTTACCGCTCGTTCCAGGCACAAAAACACTTTGTACCTCACCGTTGAACTCAACCTTTTCTGGTGATACGATTTTCAACTTCAGCATATAAATTGTCCATTATTACTGTCAATTGCCTTTAGCTGCTTCCATCAGGCGTTTACCCTTCTCCTTGGCATCATCGATTGTACCCACATTCAGGAAGGCCTGTTCAGGTAAGTCGTCAACCTCACCATCAAGAATAGCATTGAACCCCTTGATAGTATCCTCGATAGGAACCATCACACCAGGCAGTCCAGTAAACTGAGAGGCCACGGTGAATGGTTGACTGAGGAATCGCTGCACACGACGTGCACGGTTCACCGTCAGTTTGTCTTCGTCGGAAAGCTCGTCCATACCCAGAATGGCGATAATATCTTGAAGTTCTTTATATCGTTGCAGAATTTCCTTCACACGCTGAGCGCACTCATAGTGATCTTTACCTACAATCAGTGGGTCAAGGATACGAGACGTACTTCCCAATGGGTCAACGGCAGGATAAATACCTAGCTCAGCAATCTTACGATCGAGCACAGTCGTTGCATCAAGGTGAGTGAAAGTTGTTGCTGGTGCAGGGTCCGTCAGGTCATCAGCAGGCACATATACAGCCTGTACAGAAGTGATACTACCTTTCTTTGTCGAGGTAATACGCTCCTGCATAGTACCCATTTCAGAAGCCAGAGTTGGCTGGTAACCTACGGCAGAAGGCATACGACCAAGCAAAGCAGATACCTCAGAACCAGCTTGTGTAAAACGGAAAATGTTATCAATGAAGAAAAGAATATCAGCAGCACCGCCGTCTTTTCCTCCACTATCGCGGAAGCCCTCAGCTACAGTCAGGCCGCTCAATGCAACAGAGGCGCGTGCCCCTGGTGGTTCGTTCATCTGACCGTATACAAGCGTTGCCTGACTCTTTTTCAATTCCTCCGGATCAACGAGGCTCAAATCCCATTTGCCCTCTTCCATTGCCTTACGGAATTCCTCACCATAGCGAATTACACCAGACTCAAGCATTTCGCGGATCAAGTCGTTGCCCTCACGGGTACGCTCCCCAACACCGGCAAACACAGAAAAGCCGTTGTGTCCCTTGGCAATGTTGTTGATCAGCTCCATGATGAGCACCGTTTTGCCAACACCAGCGCCACCGAAAAGGCCAATCTTTCCACCTTTCATGTATGGCTCGAGTAAGTCTATTACCTTAATTCCTGTGGCTAGAATCTCTTTCTTAGTTGACAGCTCGTCAAACTTCGGAGCCTCACGGTGGATGGGATATGCACCTTCCATGTCAAGTTGTTTCATACCGTCAATAGGCTGACCAATAACGTTCAGCATACGACCTTTAATCTGGTCGCCCGAGGGCATCAGAATTGGTGACCCCATCGGGACAGCCTCAAGTCCACGCTGCAATCCGTCGGTATTGTCCATAGCCACGCATCGAACTGTATCCTCGCCGATATGCTGCTGCACCTCAACAACTAGTTCTGCACCGTTTGGCCGTTCAATCTTTAGAGCCTCATGGATTTTTGGCAGCACCTTCTCAGCATCCAAGCCTTTTGTATCAAAATACACGTCGATAACCGGGCCAATAATCTGAGAGATGTGTCCTGTGATTTGTGCCATAATTATAATATTTAAGTGTTAATCTTGTATTATTCCTTTTCAATTAGATTGTGCAAAGATAACAAATAATTCTCAAAGAAAAAAGTATTTTTCAAAATATTATTCTAAGACTTCTTTTTTATTTGTAAATCATGTATATTACAAATTGGTCTCATTACAATAGAAAACAAAATCCAAAAACATATTTAACTCATAACTTCAATGCGCAATATTTTATTAGTTCTATTTGAGATTTTGCAAAGTTCAGATGGTCTTTTATTAACAACCCAAATGATAGTACCTTTGGCATCTTCAACTACTAATTGGCGTCTTTTTTCAAATAATGACATTTTGAGATCAGTCATATAATCACTTAACAACTTACTACCTTTCATCCCGAATGGACTAAAGCGGTCGCCTTCATGGACTTGCCTTATAATTAAGGGAAAAGAAACCTTGTCTGCATCAAGATTTGCTATATTCTTTAACCTTTCAATCTGATAACTATTTAAATTTGTTATTAATTCCAATTTAAATGTGGTATCTGAATTAAAAACATAATTGCCTGTTTCGGGTAATATGATTGGTTTCCTGTCTTTTGATAAAGGTTCTACTATTACACGTCTGCGATTGAAAAGCAGTTGGTGTGTATCTGTATACCAAATCTTTCCCGTTAACCCTTTATCTAAAGAAAAAGCTATTTGGTCTATTTGGGTGGAATTAAACCCGTAATCTTTTAATGACAAATATAATGTGTACGACGGTGAAGGCTCTTTTAACAACTCATCAATATTGATTTCTTTAAAGGGAACAACAACAGAAGAAACTATTCTTTCAACTTCAACCATCCGTCTTACCATTTTTGATATATTATCTGTTACACACGGATTTATATCTTTTAACAAAGGAATAACGTTTAAGCGTATTTTATTACGAACAACATTATCAACAAGATTTGAACTATCTGTAACATATGATTGTTTGCGTTGGCTCAACCAATGCATAATTTCATACTTTGAGGTCTCCAAAAAAGGACGAATAACATAACCGTTACGAGGTGACATTCCTGTCAATCCTTTCAAGCCAGTACCACGAATTATATTCATTAAGACGGTCTCAACTTGGTCATCCAGATGGTGGGCGACACAGATGCCAACTGCACCAATGTCTTTTCGCAATTGTTCAAAATATCTGTAACGTAATTCCCGGGCTGCCATCTCTATACTAACCTTATGCAATTTTGCATATGTTTTTGTGTCGAAATGGACATGGTGAAACTTGACCTTTTCACGAAGGCATAGGCTTTCACAAAAATGTTCATCATAATAGGACTCTTCACCACGCAATAGGAAATTGCAATGTACAGCTTCAATGTTATAACCTAGTTCTTTGAGCACCAAAAGCAATGCCACACTATCTGCGCCCCCAGATAAGGCAACTAGATAGAGTTTGTTGCTCAGAAGAAGCTGATGACGATTAATGAAATCTGCAATACTATTCAACATAGAGCACAAGTCCCTTCAAATATTCCCCTTCAGGATGGTAGATGTTGACTGGATGGTCTGCAGGCTGATGCAATTGATGGAGAATTCGAACCTGGCGACCACTTAGAGCAGCTGCTGTGAATATGGCATTACGAAAATGATCTTTTGTCACCACTTGAGAACAGCTAAAAGTAAAGAGAATTCCACCTTTTCTTATACATTCGAAAGCCTTTAGGTTCAATCTTGTGTAACCTTTTAATGCATTATGCAAGGCCATACGATGCTTAGCAAATGCAGGGGGGTCAAGAATGATCAAGTCATAATTATCTCCCGCTGCATCCAAGAATTTAAATGCGTCTTCACAATAAGCATGATGTCGTTCATCATTTGGGAAATTTAGCTCTACATTACGATTGGTTAACTCTATTGCCTTCGCACTACTGTCAACTGAGTGTACCAACTTTGCCCCTCCCCGCATAGCATAGAAAGAAAAACCTCCTGTATAACAGAACATATTAAGTACGTTTCGCTCTTTTGCATAGTGCTCAAGGAGGCTTCTATTATCACGTTGATCTACAAAGAAACCAGTTTTCTGACCTTTCAACCAATCTACATGGAATCTTAGGCCATTCTCAACTGCAGTATTATCATCGCTACCTCCATAGATAAATCCGTTTTCCTGCCCCAGTTCAGCTTTAAATGGTAGTGTCGTTTCACTTTTATAATATACATTCTCAATGCGCGAACCCATTACTTTAACAAGTTGACGAGCTATATCTTTACGACACATATGCATTCCAATACTATGTGCTTGCATTACGGCAGTTTTACCATAACAATCTATAACGAGTCCTGGCAGAAAATCCCCCTCACCATGAACCAGTCTATACGTATTGTTATAAGGATTATCCGCAATACCTACCCTTTGTCGCATTTGCAAAGCTGCAGACAATCGCATTTTCCAATAATCATCACTAATAATTATATCTTTAAAAGAAAGTACACGAACAGCTATAGAACCGATCTGATAATGACCGACAGCAATGAAATCACCATTTTCACATATCACGCGAATAGTATCGCCTTCTTCTATACCGTCATCTATTGAATGGATTGCACCGGAAAACACCCAAGGGTGAAAACGCTTAAGGCTCTCTTCCTTGCCTCGCTTTAAATATACATTCTTATACATATAAAAAATAGTGTGTAATTTATACTTTTTTAACTAGCATCTGATTCAGGAACAATTATTAACTCATAATCACGAGTTTGTTCCAATCTCATAAGCTCCTCATATAACATAATGCAAGCCCACGCATCTGTTGCTGCATATGCTTTCTGTTTTTCATTTAGGACATCCGATTCCCAATTGGTCAGACGTTGGTTCTTACTGATTTTCTTTCCAAAAAAATTAGCATAAAGCTTTTGTAAACTAAGATCCTCAACTCCTATCTCACCAACAATTTTTTGTAAATCGATGAAATTACCTGGCTCAAAATCAGCCTTACGACGTAAAGCTGTGATGTCATCATGCAATGAGAGCCCTACCTTTGGAACTGTGGTGTCTTCAAGAAAACGTAAAATTGATGGCGTCATACCTGTTATATTCAGACGAAAAAGAAAACATGTATTGTGTGTAGATACTTGAAGTAAACTAACCTGATTGACATGCCCTTTCTTAAACGAAGGTCTAGTTTCAGTATCAATACCCAAAATACTATGAGAAAGCAAATAGTTGACAGCCTTTTCTGTTTCACTCGGAGACAAGACTACAATAACCTTACCACCAAAAACAGCAAGTGGAAGTTCTGCAATTCGTTTCTTATCAAACTTATTATATATTAATTTCTTCATTACAGGTGCAAAATTAGAAAAAAAGTCCGAATTTATGGCTATTTTTCGTTGTTTTTCCGTACTTTTGCAAAAAATAATTTATCATAGTACATGGCAAAGAAGAAAAAAACATCTGCACGTCCAGCGAAAACGTTTAGCGAGGCTGTAGGTATAAAAAATATTTTCGGCAACGACATTATAAATTTCCTTTTTGGAACCTTCCTTCTATTTATCGCTATTTATATTACAATAGCGTTCGTATCGTATTTCAATACGGGGCAGGCAGACCAAAGTATGGTATTAGACATGCGTCCTGGAGAGATTTGGAACAGTAATAAAGAATTCGAAAACTATTGTGGGTCTATTGGAGCCTTAATTTCGTGGTTTTTTATTTCTCGTTGCTTTGGTTTGTCAGCGTTTCTGATTCCATTGTTTATTGGCTTAGTTGGATTAAGGCTAATGAAAGTTTATCATGTGAACCTACTTAAGTGGTTCCTGTGTATCATGATAGCCATGATATGGTGTTCTGTGACCTTTGCAAAGTTCCTTACTCCCATTATGGGAGATCTGGTTTATAATCCTGGGGGCGATCACGGATTATTTATTTGCCAATTTATTCAAAATCTCATTGGCCCTCCAGGTTTAACGGCTGTTCTTGCATTGGTGGCCTTATTCTTCCTAACTTATTTGAGTGCTGAGACAATTGAGTTTATCCGTAAAGCTCTCAATCCCGTGAAATATGTGAGCAATAAAGTTAAGTTCACAATTACAAATAATCATAAAAAAGACGAGTCATTTGAAGAAGGGGAAACGCCCTCTATACAAACGGAAGAGGATCCTGAGGTGTTCGACGATCCTTCTTCACAGACAGTCATATTTAACGGTGATGATGTTAAAGCTATCATCAAAGAGAATAAAGAGGAAGAAACTGCTATAAATAACGATGACAAAGCTCTTATAGGGAGAACACCTAAGAATGATAATCCTGAGATGGTGGTTTCTGTTGCTAGCATTGAAGAAAAGGCAGATAAAAAGCGAGCAATGGCAGGGAATGACCTTTCTACTCCCATTAATCCTCGTGAGCCATGGACTCGATATAAGTTTCCGACACTTGACTTGCTCGAAAAATATGAGACTGACAGCAAGCCTTATATTGATATGGAAGAACAGACTGCTAATAAAAACAGAATTGTTGAAGTACTTAACAATTTCGGAGTTCAGATTAGCACAATCAAGGCAACCGTTGGCCCAACAATTACACTTTATGAGATTACGCCAGCCCAAGGCGTTCGTATATCAAAAATCCGTAATCTCGAAGACGACATCGCCCTAAGTCTTTCTGCCTTAGGAATCCGAATTATAGCTCCTATTCCAGGTAAAGGAACGATAGGCATTGAGGTCCCTAATAAAAAGCCTAATATCGTTTCGATGGAGAGCATTTTAAACTCTAAGAAGTTTCAAGAGACCACAATGGAATTACCTATAGCTCTTGGAAAGACTATTACCAATGAAGTTTATATGGTTGACCTTGCCAAAATTCCTCATTTGCTTGTTGCCGGAGCTACAGGACAGGGAAAGTCTGTAGGACTAAATGCTATTATTACATCACTCCTTTATAAGAAGCATCCCAACGAGCTTAAAATAGTCCTTATTGATCCCAAAAAAGTTGAGTTTAGTGTATATGGTCCAATTGAACCTCATTTCATGGCAAAAGTAGAAGGAGAGGAAGATGATGCAATTATCACAGATGTAACAAAAGTAGTTCGTACACTGAATAGTTTGTGTCGTCTGATGGATCAACGTTATGACATGCTTAAACTTGCAGGCACGAGAAACGTCAAAGAATATAACAGGAAGTTCGTCAATCACGAATTAAGCCCTGAGAAGGGACATGAGTACATGCCATACATTGTGGTTATCATAGATGAGTTCGGAGATCTCATTATGACCGCAGGCAAGGAAGTAGAGTTGCCGATAGCCCGTATTGCTCAATTGGCGCGTGCAGTGGGAATCCATATGGTCATTGCCACACAACGTCCAACGACGAACATCATCACAGGTACTATTAAGGCAAACTTCCCAGGCAGGATGGCATTTAAAGTGAGTTCTATGATAGACTCACGTACGATACTCGACCGTCCTGGAGCCAATCAGCTAATAGGCCGAGGAGATATGCTTATCTTAAACGGC
The DNA here is from genome assembly GCA_016291595.1 of Prevotella sp. Classification (GTDB taxonomy): domain Bacteria; phylum Bacteroidota; class Bacteroidia; order Bacteroidales; family Bacteroidaceae; genus Prevotella. Next base: position 18,150 of record JAEEXN010000001.1, on the reverse strand, counting down.
AATGAGCCGGTACGAGTTCAATGTGCATTTGTTGATACACCGGAAGTAGAACGGATTAACCAGTATATTGCGAGTCAACCGGGACCACTAGTTCCTTTGGAACTGCCAGAGCCTATCTCTGAGGAAGGAGAAGCTGGAGGAAAAGGAAACATAGATTCTACAAACCTCGATCCGTTGTTTGAAGATGCTGCCCGCGCAATCGTGTTGACTCAGCAAGGCTCAACAAGCATGATACAACGCCGTTTTGCTATTGGTTACAACAGAGCTGGTCGTCTGATGGATCAGTTAGAAAGTGCCGGTATTGTTGGCACCGCCCAAGGTAGTAAACCTCGTGAGGTTCTCGTTCAAGACGAAAATAGTTTGGAAGCATTATTTATACAAATAAGAAAATAAAACATATTACTGCTTATGAAAAAGATTGTCGTGATAACAACCCTGATGCTTTTGGCTTTGGTAACAAATGCCCAAAATGCAACACAAGCACGTATGGTGCTTGATAAAACAGCAAAAATTGTGGGGAACAAGAATGGTGCAAGTGCCTCCTTCACAATTAGTGGAAAATATGGAAAGTCTTCAGGCTCTATAGCCATCAAGGCAAATAAATTTGTTGCACATACCCCAGAAGCTATCATGTGGTATGATGGTAAGACACAATGGACTTACATGAAAAACAATGAAGAGGTGAACGTGACAAACCCTGACCCTTCAAAGCAACAGAGTATGAATCCTTATGCTTTTATTTCACTTTATAAAAATGGCTATAAACTAGGGATGAAAACGATTGGGAGCAATTATCAAGTACATATGACCTCCCTTAACAAAAATAAGCCCATTAAAGAATTGTATATTCTTATCAACAAAAACAGCTATAAGCCCTCACAAGTGAAAATGCGCCAAAGTAATGGTTGGACAACGATAAACATTGGCAGCCTCCAGACCAAGAATTTATCAGACTCCATGTTCCGTTTCAACGCAAAAGATTATCCACAAGCTGAAGTGATCGATTTAAGATGAACAGAATTGAACTAATTAGATTGTTGCGAAGCCACATTAAACTGGCAGAAAAGCGTAGTGCTGCTTACGAACAGAATCGTACTGCAAAGGTACTTATGTATGTTATGAGTGGCTTTGTCGTTGTATATCTTATTTTCCTTGCCATTATGTTCGCAATGATAGCAAACGACAGTTCGACAACTACTGCATATGAGTTTATGTACTCCCTTGCTCCGTTCATTCTTGCTTTTGATTTCGTCTTTCGCTTCATGGCACAGCAGACACCCGCACAATTAATTAAGCCGTATATCCTCCAACCTATTCCAAAGCATGCGTGCGTTGAGAGCTTTATTGTGACGGCTATGATTAATCCAAACAATTTCTTGTGGATGTTCTTATTTGTGCCTTATGCCATCATGTCTGTATTATTTAGCGTAGGTTTTTGGCCGACTGTTGGTTTCCTTTTTGGTTGGGTACTACTCATTATTATTAACAGCCAATGGTACATGTTAGTACGAACTCTCATAAATGACCGCATTTGGTGGTGGATTATCCCCATTGTAGTATATGCAGCAGTATTTTCACCGTGGTATTTGGGACGGTTCTCTACATTTGCAGACTTATACGGCAGAATAGGTGAAGGCACAACTTTAGGAAATCCGCTAACCTATTTATGTTTATTTGGTATTTTAGTTGCTTTCTTCTTCATTAACAGGTCTATTCAGTTCCATTATGTATATGCAGAGCTGGCTGCTGTAGAGAAGACAACCATGAGAAAAGTCAGCCAATTCCGCTATCTTGAACGCTTTGGAGAGGTGGGCGAGTATCTTAAGCTTGAGATTAAAAGCATTATTCGGAATAAAAACATGCGCAAACAGTTTATTTTTGCAGTAGGTATAGTTACCGCATTCAGCCTGCTACTTTCATTTACCAGCATTTATGACGACAGCTACAACAGCAACTTCTTGGCATTCTACAATTTTGCAATTTTCGGGCTAATGGGCCTGTCTCGAGTTATGTGTGCTGAAGGTAACTATATCGATGGGCTCATGGTACATAAAGAGAACATTATTTCATTGCTTAAAGCAAAGTATTATTTCTATGTAGTCATGTTACTGTTGCCTTTTTTACTCATGATTCCAACTATCATCCAGGGAAAATGCACCATTCTCATGCTAACTTCTATCTTCTTCTTCACAGCAGGCGTTGAGTATTGCATTCTCATGCACATGGCTATCTGGAACAAGCAGACGATTCCTCTGAATGAAAAATTTGTGAGCAAAGGTAGCGTAGAGACTAACTATTTCCAAATTATTATCAATTTCGCCGTGCTCTTTGTACCAGTTATTGTTGTCATGATACTCTTAAGCATATTTAGTCCTACCATTTCTTACCTTATTTTATTAATAACAGGAATCCTACTTCTCCTCACTAACAGTATATGGATTCGTTTCATTTATGGAAAGCTAATGAAGCGACGCTACGAGAATATGGAGAGTTTCAGGGCAACGCGATAAACTAATAGAAATAATAGTTATCTTTTTGAGAACAAGACGAATGATCATATTGCTTTTCGGGTTGCTTTTCTCATCCATCAGCATGGCCAACGACTCGATTCCGGTACAGCCTCGTAAATCATGGCTGAAAAGAGTCATTGACGATGCTTACGAAATCATCAAAGATTTCGACCGTACTGATACCAATTACATAGAATCGCAGAAATACAATTACACCGTGATGCTTCAAGGCACACACACATACGAACGTTATACTCTTAGAAGCCGTACCGGTCAGGAAATCACTTTTTCGCCGAGTCCTACCATTAAGCTCGGTCCTTATGTTGGTTGGCGTTGGTATTTCTTCGGTTATCAAATAGACCTTAACCACCTGCATAATAAAACCCGCACGGAATTCGACCTTTCTGTATATAGCTCCATGATTGGCCTGGATTTGTTCTATCGTAAAACTGGTAGTGAGTATCGCATAAAATCTGCTCACATAGGACAAAGCAGCTATACTCGCCAACTCGAGGGAATTCCGTTCAGTGGTATTCAGGTAGGTATTAGCGGATTCAACATTTATTATATCCTTAACCACCGACGTTTCTCCTACCCTGCCGCATTCAGCCAAAGCACCATACAAAGACGAAGCACAGGTTCCCCACTCGTCGGAATCGGTTACACTCATCACCATATTAAGCTAGATAACAACCGCCTTCGTGAAGTAATCGACCAGAACACAAACCACGAAGTTCAGCTTGACGACAGTTTCAATTTCAATGAGGTAAACTATACCGACCTTTCGTTTAGTGGTGGTTACGCATACAACTATGTCTTTGCATATAATTGGTTGTTCGCTGCCTCTCTTTCTGCTGCTATCGGTTATAAGAAAGCAGAAGGTGAGAACGACGACTATATGCGTGACATCTTTAAGTTCAAGAATCTCAACATTGACGGTATCGGTCGTTTTGGCATTGTATACAACAACATGCGTTGGTATGCTGGTACAAGTGCCATCCTGCACACTTATAACTACCATAAAAGCCAGTTTAGCACAAACAACACTTTCGGCAACTTTAATGTATATGTCGGCTATAACTTCGGAAGCCGCCACCGTCACCATAAAAACAAAAAGAAATGAAACGTTTGTCATGCCTATTCATTTTTAGTATCTTGATGGTACTATCAAAGCCTGTCGTTTGCGCACAGGGTGTATTTCCCCAATACCAGAAGAGCGATAGCATAAAAGTCGTCCATCTCCTTGAGACGGCAAGAAAAGCGCATAAGAACAATTACATGGTCTATTTCGCTCGCCAGCTCAAAGGCGTACCATACGTAGCCCAAACCCTGGAGGTAAATAAAACAGAGAAACTCATTGTTAACCTCCGACAACTTGACTGCACCACATATGTTGAAAATGTTTGTGCGTTGACATTATGCATGAAACAAGGAAAATACAGTTTTGATGCTTTTTGCCGCAATCTGCAAGCTTTACGTTACAAAGACGGAATCCTTGACGGATACACCTCACGCCTGCACTATTTCACGCAATGGATTGAGAACAATACTCAAATGGGCTTTGTGAAAGAGACGCAAATGGAAAAAGCACCCTTTAACGCCACACAAGTCATCAACATTAACTACATGAGCACTAATGCTGAGAAGTATCCTATGCTTAAAGGAAAAGAATCACTCATCGCCATCATATCAAGTCAGGAGAAAGAGGTGAATGGCAGAGTATATCACTACATCACCAAAGCAGGCATATACAACAACCAAGCAACAAGAAATGCAATTCATGATGGTGATATCATTGCCATCCTTACTAGCAAAAAAGGTCTGGATACCTCTCATATAGGTATAGCTATATGGCATAAAAACGGTCTCCATTTGTTGAATGCTTCTCAGATACATAAGAAAGTTGTTGAGGAGCCAATGACTCTTCGCCAGTATATGATGAAGCACCCCTCACAAACAGGCATAAGAGTTATAAAAGTACTATAAAACAACCATCTTAACAACAAATTAGGTCACTTGTATTGAAAAAACAGTAGAAAATACACTTTTTTTGAAAAAAGTAAGCAAAAAATTTGGCCATTAACAAGAAAAGATATACCTTTGCACTCGCAATTCAGAAATGAGTTGTTTAAACTCACAAAAAGTTGCACCCGTAGCTCAGTTGGTAGAGCACCTGACTCTTAATCAGGGTGTCCAGGGTTCGAACCCCTGCGGGTGTACAAACAGCAAAAGTGAATATAGAAGAGTTGGTGATTACCAACTCTTTTGTTTTTATGGATTCTTTCATCTGAATACATATAAAAAAGTGGAGCCATGTACCACCTTATTTATAATTTGGCTCCATTTAGCAACTATTTCTCTCTTTCTTAACCGAAGCATTAAAAAAACTCAATCAAAATATGCTCCAAACACCAACAATACCCTCTGAAGCAAATAATGATTATTTTAGATTCGTGGAAGGCTACTCCACAAGCGTGGAAGGCTGCTTTAGAAACACGGAAGGCTACTCTACAAGAAAGGATGTGATAGAAAGAATCATAGGAAAACAAAGTAGAAACGCCTAATTCTCAAAAAAAAGTATTATCTTTGTGTCCAAAACATAAGAACTTATGGAAATCAAGAAATCAGAATTCAGTGTCAGTTCGCCATCAGTCGGCATGTGCCCCAAAGACACGAAAGCGGAATACGCATTCATCGGACGCTCAAATGTAGGTAAATCCAGCCTAATCAACATGCTTTGCAACCATAAGGGACTGGCCAAAACATCTGCAACACCTGGTAAGACGTTACTCATCAACCACTTTATCATCAATAATGAATGGTATTTGGTCGACTTGCCTGGCTATGGTTATGCCAAGCGCTCTAAGTCAGAACGAAACAAGCTGGAGCAGATGATTTCGTCATATATTCTTCAACGGGAGCAATTAGTTAATGTATTTGTGTTGGTTGATGTACGTTTGGAGCCCCAGCAGATTGACATCGAGTTCATCAACTGGCTTGGCCAGTCGCAAATTCCATTTGCAATAGTTTTCACAAAAGCTGATAAATTAGGTGTGCAGAAAACTCGCCAGAATGTTGACGCGTATATGGACAAACTGAGTGAGAACTGGGAGGAACTCCCCCCCTATTTCATCACCAGCGCGGAGAAAAAAACTGGACGCGAGGAATTGCTTGATTACATTGAGCAGATCAACAAAACACTTGAGTAATCATGGCAGCACCAATTGTTGACGTTCAGGACCTCACGAAAAGCTTTGGAGCACAAGTGCTTTTCGAGAACATAAGCTTTAGCATTGCCGAAGGGCAACGCGTAGGGCTTATTGCCAAAAATGGAACAGGTAAGTCAACACTCCTCTCTGTGCTTACAGGCAAAGAGGGATACGACAATGGTGCTATCATCTACCGTAATGGCATAAAGATTGGTTATCTGGAGCAATCGCCACAATTCGACCCAAATGAGTCTGTCCTGGACGCTTGTTTCAATCATCAAGGAGAGACAGAGAAAGTACTGAAAGCAAAACAGATTCTGACACAACTGAAGATTGCCGACATGGGACAGCCTATGGGACAATTGAGTGGTGGACAGCAGAAACGCGTAGCACTCGCAAACGCACTTATCACAGAACCTGATTTTCTGATTCTCGACGAGCCGACCAACCACTTGGACTTAGAGATGATAGAGTGGCTCGAGGGATTCCTGGCACGCGGCAATCGTACGCTGCTCATGGTGACCCACGACCGTTTCTTCCTTGACAGGGTTTGTAATCTTATCATGGAACTTGACGGCCGTACTCTATATACGTATAGAGGTAATTATTCCTACTATTTAAACAAAAGACAGGAACGTATCGATAACAAGCGTGCAGAAATAACACGCGCTAATAATTTATACAGGCGTGAATTGGAGTGGATGAGACGCCAGCCGCAAGCACGTGGCCACAAGGCCCGCTATCGTGAAGATGCATTTTTTGATCTGGAACGTATTGCCAAGCAACGAATTGAGGAACGCCAGTTGCGTCTGAAGTCTAATAATATATATATAGGTAGTAAAATCTTCGAATGTCAGTATGTTTCGAAGTCTTACCCAGCTTCAAGCGAAGCCACATCAACAACAAGTGACCATAACACATCCGAGAAAGTCATTCTGAAGGATTTCTACTATAACTTTGCCCGTTATGAGAAGATGGGAATAGTAGGAAACAACGGAACTGGAAAGTCTACATTTATCAAAATGCTTCTTGGTTTGGAGCCAATCGACAGTGGCCGTTTTGATATTGGTGAAACGGTTCGCTTTGGCTATTTCTCGCAAGAAGGACTTCAATTTGACGAGCAGATGAAGGTTATCGATGTAATATCAAACATAGCTGACTACATTGACATTGGTGGCGGAAAGCATATGAGTGCCAGCCAGTTTCTCCAATACTTCCTCTTTACGCCCGAACAGCAACACAACTATGTCTACAAGCTATCTGGTGGCGAGAAACGCAAACTCTATCTTTGTACGGTGCTAATGCGGAATCCGAATTTCCTTGTCCTAGACGAACCCACCAACGATTTGGACATACAGACGCTCCAAATACTTGAGGAATATTTAGAAGATTTTCCTGGCTGTGTAATCGTAGTGAGCCACGACCGCTATTTCACCGACAAAGTGGTTGACCATTTGCTTGTTTTTCACGGTGGCGGCAAAGTGCAAGACTTTCCTGGTAACTATACGCAGTATAGAGAATGGAGTTCTTTACAGAGTAAGGAATCCGCGAAAGCATTGCCGAAAGTGGAGAAAGAAAAGAACAGCTACCGCAACGATTCACGCCGGCGTATGTCTTTCAAAGAAAAACGTGAATATGAACAGTTAGAAAAAGAGATAGAAACGCTGGAAAACGAACAGCGACAATTAGAGGAGCAACTATGCAGTGGTAAGCTTTCTGTTGAGGAACTGACAGAGAAGAGTAAACGACTGCCTCAGTTGAAAGATGAATTGGACGAAAAAAGTATGCGCTGGCTGGAACTTAGTGAACTAGCATAGCGCGCGTAACATCTATGCTGCCTCCCCTTCGTAGCTTGCCGAAAAGAATCTCGTTCATTAGCAATGGTTTAAGCAACTGACCAATAACCCGATCCATCTCACGTGCCCCATACTCCCTGGTAAAACCTTTCTCCAGCAAGTACGCAAATGCATCGTCAGATAGTTTCATCGTAACGTTTTTAGCTGAGAGTTTCACATCGAGTTCCTTGAGTTTTTTTCGTAAGATGAGCTCTGCCATATGCTTATCCATATCACGGAAAACAACAGTTGCGCTAAGGCGGTTGAGAAATTCAGGCTTAAAAGTCTTGCGTACTTGTGCAAGCATAGCCTCTCCACGACTTACTTTACCTTGGAATCCAACGTTAGCCTGCGATGCATACTGAGCACCGGCATTTGAAGTCATGATTAGCACCACGTTTCGAAAATCGGCCTTTCTTCCTTTATTGTCAGTAAGCCTTGCATAGTCCATTACCTGCAAGAGAATATTATAGATATCGGAGTGAGCCTTCTCAATCTCGTCGAGAAGAAGCACACAATGCGGTGTTTTACGAATAGCATCGGTAAGAAGCCCTCCATCTTCATATCCCACATATCCTGCAGGCGATCCGATGAGCTTAGCAACGGTGTGTTTCTCAGTATACTCACTCATGTCAAACCTGACAAGCTGTATGCCTAATTCCTGAGCAAGCACTTTCGCAACTTCAGTCTTTCCTACACCTGTAGGACCGATAAAAAGCAGACTACCCATAGGCTTGTTGTCGTCAAGTAATCCTGCCTTTGACATCTGGACGGCCTCTACAACTTTATTCACAGCATCGTCTTGCCCGTAGATTTGTGATAAAATGCGCGGCTTCAAGCGGGCAAGTACTTTTGAATCATCTTCTTTGACAGCCAACGCCTCTACTTTACATACTTTAGAGAGTATATCTGATATGAGCGTCTTATCAACTGTCTGACGTTGTTTGTTGAGAGGGTGAGTCTGCCTGTAAGCACCAGCTTCATCAATCAGGTCAATTGCTTTATCTGGAAGAAACCTTTCGTTAATGTATTTGGCGCTAGCATTAACGGCAAATTCAATAGCACTATCAGTATAGCGCACACCGTGGAACTTTTCGTAATTCTTCTTCAAGCCTCTTACAATGCGGATAGTCTCCTCTATGCTTGGCTCAAGTATATCAATAGGTTGGAAACGTCGCACTAATCCACGGCTTTTTTGTAGATACCGGTTGAATTCCTCATAAGTAGTCGAGCCTATAAATCTAATTTTTCCAGATTCTAAAAATGGTTTCAGCATGTTAGAGGCATCCATCGAGCTTTCACCTACAGCACCAGCGCCCACCAAATTGTGAATCTCATCAATATAGACTATAGCATTGCATTCTTCGCTAACTCCCTCCATGACTTCTTTGATACGCTTCTCAAAGTCACCGCGGAACTGAGTCCCAGAGAGCATTGTGCCAAGATCCATCATATAGATTTTACTACCTTTTAGACGCTTGGGCACATCACCTTTTTCTATACGACGGGCCAGACCATAAACGAGAGCCGTCTTGCCCACTCCAGGCTCACCTATATGTAACGGATTATTCTTATCTTTACGACATAGAACCTGGATTGTACGTTCTAACTCTGCCTCACGTCCAATCAGTTCGTTGTGTTCGTCGAGATAATCATTAATACAGGTAACTAACCGCTTCCATGGTTTTTCTTGCACAACCTCATCTTCATCTGATGTGTTGACGGACTCATAATTAATAATTAATAAGGTAAGGAAATCTGCCTCCTTCTCCGACAACATATTTTGTAGAATCCATGCAGCGTAAGACTCTTGCAACCCTAATATAGCCTTCACGATATGGGGAACATCGAGGGTATTCATATTGGAACTCTCCACCAGACTGCAAGCCTTTTCTACGGCTATTTCCATCTGCATAGATAATGTAACCTGCACTTTTGTTCCATTAGGGAGCTGCTCTGTTTTCCCCAAGTAATCCTCCAATGACTTGAAAAGGCTCATCCTGTTGCAATTCATCTCATCGAGTGCATCACAAAATTCACGCTGATGAAGCAAAGCTAAAATGAAATGCTCGGGCATAACAAACTCATGCCTATGTTGTTCACAAATGTCGTATGCCCGCTCAATAGCTTTACGAATATGATGTGTCTGATAAAGTTCCATTGACAATTATTATTCTGGCTCGTATGTTAATCGTAAAGGAAAGCCTTCCTCGCGGGCCATTTTGGTCGCCTTTGCCACTTTTGAAATGGCAATATCATAACTGTAGATGCCCACAACAGCACTACCAATTTGATGTACTCTCATCATCATCGTGTTGGCCTCAGTCTCAGATTTCCAAAATACCCTCATAAGCACCATAACGACGAACTCCATCGTCGTGAAGTCGTCGTTATGGATAATAACTTTATATCGGTGCGGCTCTTTCAAACGAGTGTTTTGCCGCTCACGAATGCCAGATTGCTCTTTCGGCATGACAAGACTTTTACAAAGCCTTAATTTGTTTCATTGCGTCCTCTTGGACTTTCTGCATTTTTTTAGCTTCTTTTTCAGCTTTCTTCTGAGCCTTTTCTGCCTTCTTCACCTTGTCCTCAGCCTTTTTCTTAGCTTTCTCGGCTTTCTTCTGAGCCTTTTCTGCAGCTACTTCTGCCTCATGACGTTCACAAATCGAGCAAAAAACTTTGCCTTCTTTCTTTGCGTCTTTCTCATTCACTTTAGCGCTAAGGCCGCAGTCCTTTAAATCGGAGCATTTTGACCATGTATGATACGTGGCTGAGCCATTTGTGCAAACCAATACTTTCTTGGCGAAAGAACCCTGAACACCGAACAACATCATTGCCGATGCCAAAAAACATAATACAAATACTTTTCTCATAGCTTTACTATTTAAACTGAATTGTTAATACTATATTTCTTTGCAAATATACTATTTTTTCATAAATAATCACTACTTTTGCATGATTTTTTATGAAAAGATTTGGTTTTAGACAGATAAAGAACATTTCATGGGTGTTTTTAGCCATGGGCCTTGTCTTATTATTCTGGCGCTATGAACGTCAGACAGAAATTAGACGCCATCTGTACACCAGTATTTTTCACCAAAAGCATTATTACGACTTGCATGTGGAGAACGACACCGTAGCTCACTTCGAGGATATAGCAGAAGTTTTAAGATTCGTCTCAACAGATTCTTCCCGTATTGACTCATTGCACAAAATGTTTTTGGAGCAACAATCAGAGCTGAATTATTATCTAAAGGTGCACAATGTGCAGGACGAAGGTTATAATATGATTGCAGATTATGCAGCTATGATTGACAGCAAGACTGACTCTGCCCTATGTCTACTTAAGTATATCCAAAAAATCGACTCTGGATACGCATTTAGAATCCACCATGAGGTAAAATACTCTGGTAAGAGTCGGAGAATAATACGCGATGACATCAAAGGTGACTCGACGGGTATTTATATGGGAGAAATGGACAGTTTAAGAAGACCTGACGGGCATGGTATTTATGAATCATATGACGGCTGTTATTATCAAGGATGTTGGAAAGATGGCATGCGCAACGGTTTTGGCTTTTACATTGGCCCTTGGAAACGTCTTTGTGTGGGTGAGTGGAAAGATGACAAATACTTAGGTGAGCGTATGCATTACACTTCTGATCGTATTTACGGCATTGACATTTCGCGCTACCAGCATGAGCAAGGAAAGAAAAAATATAGTATCAACTGGAATAAGATGCGAATCACCCATTTGGGAAGCATGAGCAAGAAGAGAATTACAGGCACTGTTGATTATCCTGTTTCTTTTATTTACATCAAGTCAACAGAAGGAGCATCCATTCGCAATAAGTACTTTACCAACGACTATGTTAATGCAAGACGGCATGGTATTCGTGTGGGCGCATATCATTTCTTTTCCATACGCTCATCAGGAACCGCTCAGGCAAACTACTTTATCAAGAACACACGTTTCAACAAAGGCGATTTACCTCCTGTGTTAGACGTAGAGCCGACAGCATCCCAAGTAAGAGAAATAGGAGGTACTAGTGTGCTGTTTGCAAGAATACGTTCATGGATGAGCATAATAGAACGACATACAGGTGCCAAACCTATCTTATATGTAAGTCAGACATTTGTAAATCGCTACTTAATTGACGCTCCTGACATCAAAAAGAACTATAAAGTGTGGATTGCTCGATATGGTGAATATAAACCAGACATTCAGTTAGCTATTTGGCAATTGTGTCCAGACGGTCATGTAAGCGGCATTCATGGTTCAGTAGACATCAATGTTTTCAATGGCTACCACGACCAATTCAAAGATTTCATTGAGAATAGTGTGATTCCATAAAACTGATTCTATTTGGGGGCCTTATGAATTCATTTCATCTAGTAGTGATATGGAAACAGCCTTGTTTCACCTCATATTTCACATAGCATCGACGATGGTCACGCATGTCACGAAGGACTTCGCACAACACCCATTTCAAAGTATCATTACTCACTTGGCGCCGTTGTTGTCCTTGTGGATCGGAGACTGTTTTATATCGATTGTAGCATATGTCAAAAGTAGTTCCATATAAATGGCAACTGTTCTCAGTGGCGTTACCATTATGACCACGCAAACGTAAAACATCATCCTTGCTACGAAGCACACTTGTAACAATTATTTTATGAAGCGGAACTCCTTTTATCTGTAAGCTATCAAAGAAGTTACGGCCGATATCCTCAAGCAATACTGAGGCACGTGGAACTAGATATGGAATACTATTTCTCAGCGGATCGACAAAGAAATAAGGATTAGCTCCAATATAAACAAGTTCCATTTTACGGCTCTCAGCATCTGCACGATTCTGGACCGGACTTACACCATATTTATTTGCAGCTGTTATCTGTACATCTTGCATATCAGGAAATGCGTCACGATAGCTGGGGACACTATATATACGATGTTTAACCAAAGAACCATCTGGGTTAAAATATTTCAACGACTTTATCTCAACCGTTGATAGTGCAACGTTATTTGATGAAACTCTCTGGCTTGTATCACCAGCACTCTCTTTCATGTTACTAACACTAATCTTTCCTTGAGCTATTTCGACCTTTCTCTCAACCTCTTCCAAATCCTTCTCTCTCTGTATTTGCAGAATCTTACGAGCACTATCAGCCTTGGCTAAAATAATGCTATCCGAAACAGATGTCTGAGCATCCGATAATGACTGCCTTGTTACCGAGGGGAATATGCATCTTACAAGAGCCAAAGCCAAAACTATACATGAGAAACCTTTTAAATATGTATTTTTTGTAATCTTCATTGATTTTTTACTGTTTTGGGGAACAAAGATATTAATTTCTGCTGAAATCTCGAACGTTTTTTGTAATTTTGTAGCCAAATTATTAATCATTTTCTGTTTTGATAGAGAAACATATTGTTTTAGAAGATATTGACCCAGTAGTTTTCTATGGTGTTGGCAATGCCCATTTGCAAATGTTGAAGGCGTTGTTCCCTAAGTTGCGTATTGTGGCTCGGGACAATGTTATTCGAGTTATTGGCGATGAGGAGCAATTGTCAGTTTTTGAAGAGAAGGTTGAAACAATGCTCAAACACGTTCTTCATTATAATTCCATTTCTGAAGAAAATATCATTGACATAGTAAAAGGTAATAAAGCTAAGATTGAAAGCGCTAATGGTGTTATCGTTTACAGCATTTCCGGACGTCCTATCAAAGCGCGCTCTTTTAACCAACAAAGATTGGTTGATGCATACGAGACAAAAGATATGATTTTCGCTATCGGCCCTGCTGGAACAGGTAAAACTTACACGGCTATTGCATTAGCTGTAAAAGCACTGAAGGAAAAAACCGCGCGTAAAATCATTCTCTGTCGCCCAGCAGTTGAAGCAGGTGAGAAACTGGGGTTTCTACCTGGAGACATGAAGGATAAGATTGATCCATATTTACAACCTTTGTATGACGCTTTGGAAGACATGATTCCTGTCGTGAAGCTACAAGACATGATGGAAAAGAAAATGATTCAGATAGCACCTTTGGCATTCATGCGCGGACGTACACTCTCTGATGCTGTAGTTATTCTCGACGAAGCGCAAAACACTACTGCCGCCCAAATACGAATGTTTCTCACCCGCATGGGATGGAATACGAAGATGATAATCACCGGCGACCTCACACAAGTAGACTTACCTAAAGGACAACGAAGCGGCCTTCGAGAGGCATTCGATCTGCTTCGTGGTATTGAGGGCATTGAGTTTATTGAGATGGAACAAAAAGACATTGTCCGCCATAAACTGGTCACTCGTATCGTAGACGCTTATGAAAAATATGATAAAGACAGAAAAGACATACAACAATACGAAAAAAATGAAAGCATTAACAAAGACAGATTTCCACTTTGAAGGACAAAAGAGCGTGTACCACGGAAAGGTGCGCGATGTGTATAACATCAACGACGACCTCATGGTAATGGTTGCAACAGACAGAATCTCGGCTTTCGATGTTATCCTGCCTAAAGGAATCCCATTCAAGGGTCAAGTGCTGAATCAGATTGCCGCTAAATTCTTAGACGCTACTGCAGACATTTGTCCTAATTGGAAACTTGCGACTCCAGACCCAATGGTTACTGTTGGACTAAAATGTGAAGGCTTCCGTGTAGAAATGATCATTCGAGGTATTCTAACAGGCTCCGCATGGCGCGACTACAAGAATGGTGTACGTGAAATTTGCGGTGTCCATCTACCAGATGGAATGCGTGAGAACGAACGTTTTACAGAGCCTATTATCACTCCTACCACAAAAGCTGATGAAGGACATGACCTGAATATTTCTCGTGAAGATATTATTGCACAGGGCATAGTCTCTGAAGATGATTATACGGTAATGGAGAATTATACACGTAAGTTATTTGCACGTGGTCAGGAAATTGCCGCTAAGCAAGGACTCATCCTTGTAGATACAAAATACGAGTTCGGTAAACGTGACGGAAAAGTTTATCTGATTGATGAGATTCATACTCCAGACTCCAGCCGATATTTCTATTCGGACGGCTACGAGGAGAAGTTCACCAATGGCGAGCCACAGAAACAGCTTTCTAAGGAGTTCGTTCGCCAATGGCTCATTGAGCATGATTTCATGAACGAGCCAGGCCAACAAATGCCAGAGATCACCGACGAGTATGCCGAAAGCGTAAGCGACCGTTACATTGAGCTTTATGAGCATATTACAGGCACCCAATTCGATAAGGCTGCTGAAAGTGGTGATATTGCCTCTCGTATCGAAAAGAATGTTACGGCCTGGTTGGCAGATAGATACAAATAAAACTATAAATATAAGGTCGTCTTTTGGACCTATAAAACTAAGTTTATTTACAGAATGGCTTACCAGCAAGAAAGAATCAAACCATATAACTCTTCAGAGGATAAAGCCCATCAGGTGGAGCATATGTTCGACAACATCGCTCCATCCTATGATCAGCTAAACCACAGATTGTCATGGAATATCGATCGCGGATGGAGAAAGAAAGCCATACGCCAGCTGGAGCCATTTCATCCGAAACAGATTCTTGATATAGCAACCGGAACCGGAGACTTTGCCATTTTAGCCGCCAGAACACTCAACCCTGAACATCTTATCGGAACAGACATTAGCGAAGGAATGATGGAGATTGGGCGCAAGAAGACAAGAAAAGAAGGACTAGAGCAGATTATCACGTTTGCTCGAGAAGATTGCATGAAATTGTCCTTCAACGACAACTCATTTGATGCAGTCACTTCTGCTTTTGGTATACGCAATTTTGCTGATCTCGATCAAGGTTTAAGGGAGATGTGGCGCGTACTACGCCCTGGCGGTCATCTAAGTATCGTGGAACTCACAACTCCTGTAACCTTTCCTATGAAACAACTATTCAGTTTATACTCCCATTTGGTTCTTCCCGTTTACGGAAAACTGATCTCTAAAGACCAGAGCGCCTATACCTACTTGACGAAGACTATCGAGGCCTTTCCGCAAGGCGAGACTATGATGGATGTATTAAGAAAAGCAGGCTTCAGGAAAGCGTCGTTCAACAGACTTACTTTAGGCATTTGCACGATGTATTTAGCAACTAAATAAACTAATTAACAGAAATACGTTTTATGGACAAGTACGGACTTATAGGTTATCCGCTAGGCCACTCTTTCTCTGTTAGCTATTTCAACGAGAAATTTAAGAGTGAAAACATTGACGCTGAGTATATTAATTTTGAGATTCCTACTATTGAGGCTCTACCTGCTGTCCTCGCTTCAAATCCCGAGCTAAAAGGACTGAATGTGACAATCCCATACAAAGAAAAAGTCATCAGCTATCTTGATCAGGTAAGTCCGGAAGCACGCGCCATTGGTGCCGTAAATGTTATTCGTATCTCACATAAAGGCAATAATATTATCCTAAAAGGATATAATAGCGATGTTATTGGCTTTACAAAGAGCATTGAGCCTATGCTTGAAAAATGGCACAAGAAAGCACTGATTTTAGGTACAGGAGGAGCATCAAAAGCCATCAACTACGGTCTTCGCTCATTAGGAATCAAAACGGTTTTCGTAAGTCGTTATGAGCGGCCTGGTACAATACAGTATCACCGTATTACACCAGAGATTGTCAAAGAGTATAACGTGATAGTCAATTGTACGCCTGTTGGCATGTATCCACATGCAGATGCTTGTCCAATGCTACCATACGAGGCTATGGACAGCCATACTATCCTTTACGACCTCATATACAATCCTGACGAAACACTCTTTATGAAGAGAGGAATGGAATATGGTGCTAATGTGAAGAATGGTCTTGAAATGCTTCTGCTTCAAGCATTCGCTTCATGGGAGTTCTGGAATGAGGAAAGAAGCTAAACGTATATAATGATTATGAGTAACAACAGATATATGATGCGTGGCGTAAGTGCAGCCAAGGAAGATGTGCACAACGCTATCAAAGACATAGATAAAGGCATCTTCCCGCAAGCTTTTTGCAAAATAATCCCTGACATATTGGGCGGTGACCCTGAGTATTGTAACATTATGCATGCCGACGGTGCCGGAACTAAGTCGGCACTAGCCTATATGTATTGGAGGGAAACAGGGGATATTTCTGTATGGAAAGGAATTGCTCAAGATGCTATCGTGATGAATACTGACGACTTGCTATGTGTAGGGGCAGTTGACAACATTCTCGTTAGCTCAACCATAGGACGCAACAAGATGCTTATACCTAGTGAAGTGATTTCGGCGATCATCAACGGAACTGATGAACTGCTCGCAGAATTACGCGATATGGGTATTGGGATATGGCCTACTGGTGGTGAGACTGCTGATGTAGGAGACCTGGTACGTACTATTATCGTTGACTCTACTGTAACCTGCCGTATGCGTCGCAATGATGTTATCAACAATGCCAACATCAGGCCAGGGGATGTCATTATCGGACTCTCATCCACAGGACAAGCAACTTATGAGAAGCGCTACAATGGTGGTATGGGATCAAACGGACTTACATCTGCACGTCACGATGTTTTTGCAAAGTATTTGGCTAAACTCTATCCTGAGAGTTACGATCATGCCGTTCCTGAAGAATTAGTATATTGCGGAAAATACAAACTTACCGACCATGTGGAAGGGACACCTCTTAACGCCGGTCAACTAATACTCTCACCAACTCGAACTTACGCGCCTGTAATTAAACGATTACTAGATGAACTACGACCAGAGATTCACGGTATGGTACATTGCACAGGCGGTGCACAAACCAAGGTTCTGCACTTTGTAAACGATAATTGTAAGATTATTAAAGACAACATGTTCCCTGTTCCACCACTTTTCCGGGCTATTCACGAATGCTCAAGTACAGACTGGCATGAGATGTATCAGGTGTTCAACATGGGACATCGTATGGAAATATATGTACAGCCTAATATCGCTGATCGTGTGATATCTATAAGCAAGAGCTTTAACATCGATGCACAGATAGTCGGACACATTGAGGAAGGTCAAAAGAGTCTTGTTATTAAGAGTGAGTTCGGCGAGTTTAACTATTAAATAGTTCAGTTTATTTTAAAATATAAACTACAGTAATGGACAAAAATAGCATACTACAAAAACTCGACGGGTTGGAGGCGCGTTTCGAGGAGATATCAACCCTTATTACCGACCCAGATGTTATAAGTGACCAAAAGCGGTTCGTGAAACTTACCAAAGAATATAAGGATTTGGGCGACATCATGGACGCACGCAAAAGATACATTTCCTGTCTCAACACTATACAGGAAGCCAAGGATATTTTGGCCAACGATTACGATCCTGAAATGAAGGAGATGGCTCGGGAAGAACTTGCTGCAAATGAGGAACTACAGCCAAAACTAGAAGAGGAAATCAAGATTGCCTTAATCCCTAAAGACCCAGAGGATACAAAGAACGTTCAAATGGAAATCCGTGCAGGAACCGGAGGCGACGAAGCCTGCCTGTTTGCCGGCGACCTGTTTAATATGTACAAGCGTTTCTGCGACATGAAAGGCTGGCAGCTCAGCGTTACCGACTTCAACGAAGGAGCCGTG
>JAEEXN010000014.1 GCA_016291595.1 Prevotella sp. | reverse complement strand
ACCTGAAGGACAAGCAGGTCTTCTCGCTCGACATGGGTGCGCTGGTGGCCGGTGCGAAGTACAAGGGTGAGTTCGAGGAGCGCCTGAAGTCGGTCATCAACGAGGTGACGAAGGCCGAGGGCCGCATCATCCTCTTCATCGACGAGATCCACACGCTGGTGGGTGCCGGCGGCGGCGAGGGTGCTATGGATGCTGCCAACATCCTGAAGCCCGCACTGGCCCGTGGCGAATTGCGTGCCATCGGTGCCACGACGCTGAACGAATACCAGAAGTACTTCGAGAAGGACAAGGCTCTGGAGCGCCGATTCCAGACGGTCATGGTCGACGAGCCCGACGAGCTCTCAGCCATATCCATATTAAGAGGTCTGAAGGAGCGCTATGAGAACCACCACAAGGTGCGCATACAGGACGATGCCTGCATCGCCGCCGTACAACTGAGTGAGCGCTACATCAGCGAGCGCTTCTTGCCCGACAAGGCCATCGACCTGATGGACGAGGCTGCCGCCAAGCTGCGCATGGAGCGCGACAGCGTTCCGGAGGAGCTCGACGAGATTACCCGAAAGCTGGCTCAGCTGGAGATTGAGCGCGAGGCCATCAAGCGCGAGGGCGACGAGCCGAAGATTGCCCAGCTGGACAAGGAGATTGCCGAACTGCGCGAGCAGGAGACCCAGTTCCGCGCCAAATGGGAGAGTGAGCGCACGCTGGTCAACAAAATCCAGCAGGACAAGCAGGAGATGGAGAACCTGAAGTTTGAGGCGGAGCGCGCCGAGCGCGAGGGTGACTATGGCCGTGTGGCTGAGATTCGCTACTCAAGGCTCAAGGCCCTGGAGGACGACATCAAGCGAATACAGGCACAGCTGGCTGACACCCAGACGGGCAACCGACTGGTGCGCGAGGAGGTTACCGCCGACGACATCGCAGAGGTGGTTAGCCGCTGGACGGGCATCCCCGTGACGAAGATGCTGCAAAGCGAGCGCGAGAAACTGCTGCATCTGGAGGAGGAGCTGCACAAGCGCGTTATCGGACAAGACGAGGCCATTGTGGCGGTTAGCGATGCCGTACGCAGAAGCCGTGCTGGTCTGCAAGACCCAAAGCGCCCTATCGCATCGTTCATCTTCCTGGGTACGACGGGCGTCGGTAAGACCGAGCTGGCGAGGGCGCTGGCTGAATACTTGTTCAACGACGAGCAGATGATGACCCGTATCGACATGAGTGAGTATCAGGAGAAATACAGCGTGTCCAGGCTCATCGGTGCACCTCCGGGCTATGTGGGTTACGACGAGGGCGGTCAGCTGACCGAGGCCGTCAGACGGAAGCCATACAGCGTGGTGCTCTTCGACGAGATTGAGAAGGCCCATCCCGACGTGTTCAACATCCTGCTGCAGGTATTGGACGACGGCCGGCTGACGGATAACAAAGGCCGGACAGCCAACTTCAAGAATACGATTATCATCATGACGAGTAACGCCACCCGCGAACAGCTGCGCGCTACCATGCGTCCTGAGTTCCTGAACCGAATCGACGAGATTATCACCTTCACGCAACTGACTCAAGAACAGATTGCCGACGTGGTTCGCCTGCAGATGGCACGTGTCAGCAAGATGTTGGAGCCGCAGGGTATTCAGTTGCAGATAACCGACCAGGCTGTCAACTATCTGGCTACCGTTGGCTATGAGCCCGAGTTTGGTGCCCGTCCTGTCAAGCGAGCCATTCAGACCTATGTGCTCAACGACCTGTCACGAAAGATACTGGCCGACGAGGTAAGCCGCGACAAGCCGATTATCATCGACGAGTTTGGCAACGGACTGGTATTCAGGAACTAAAAGAATCGGAACAGTATCCATGTGTCTTCAATAACAGAGAATAAACAACTCTGAGACTCATGTAAAGTAAGGAAGCCCACCCTATCGTTTAAGGGGTGGGCTTCTTTTTTTATGACGTCAGGCTTACTTGATGGATTACTTCACCAGGATCAATCCTCCCATGGGTTGCATGGTGATTTTAGCCTTGCCTTTCTTGTCAACTTTGAGCGTTTTAAGAGCCGACGAGGGAACAATCTCGCCGTCTTTCTTAGGCTCGTCGGTATAGAACTTGACAGTCTGTCCGGCGAACATCGGGAGGTCGAGCGTAAGCGTTATGGGCACGTCGGTACCGTTCAGGCCGGCCACATACCAGTCATTCCCGTGACGGCGCGCCAGCACCACATATTTCGTCGGGAAGCCGTCGATGAAGCAAGTCTCATCCCACGTTGTCGGCAACTGGCGGATGAAGTCCATCTCAAACTGCGGCAGCTCCTCCAGGTTGTTGGGCTGCATGGCGATACATTGCACAAACGTCTGGTTGGTGATTCCCGTTGCCATCTCGAACACATCGCTGGTGTGGCGCGGATGGCGGCTCTTGTTGTCCTTGCTCAGATAGCGGTTCATAATCACTCCGCCCCAATCGAAAGCGCCCAGGGCGTTACGCGAGAAGGGATGCATGGTCAGCTCGAAGCCTTCGCTCTTCGCGTGCTGCTCGGTAAAGAACACATTCTCGCTGGCCAGCGCCGCCTCGCTCGACACATAGTTGGGATACATGCGCTCCCAGCCGCGCGGGATGGTGCATCCGTGGAACACCACTTGCAGTCCGTAGCGGTTGGCATCGCTGAGGATGTCCTCATACAGGCGCATGGTCTCCTGCTTGTCACTACCGAAGAAGTCGACCTTGATGCCCACGACGCCGATGCTCTTCAGCCATTTCATCTCACGCTCGCGGGCAATGGCGGAGTTCATGCAGTCGCGGGGCCCCTGCGGAGCATCGTTGCTGTAGCCGTTCGAGTTGTACCAGAGCATCAGCTTCACGCCCTTCGACTGGGCATAGCGCGACAATTCCGCCATCCGCTCGCGCCCGATCTGCGTGTCCCACCAGTTGTCCACCAGACAGAACTCAATATTCATGGCCGATGCCAAATCGATGAATTTCACCTGATCCTCGTAGTTGATGCTCTTATCCTGCCAGATGAGCCAGCTCCAGGTGTAGCGTCCGGGCTTATACTCCTGCGACGGCTCATAGAGAGGCTCCACCACATCGTAGGCAATGGTGGTCTCTACAATAGGCTTCAGCGTCTCGCCGACGGTAATCGTGCGCCAGGGAGTCTCGCCGGGCAGGGAGACAGCCGCGAAGGCGCTGCCCACGCCATTGTTCTCGCCTTCCATCGGAAACGCTATCTGATAGCCTTTGTCCGTCTGGTAGTCGCTCAGATGCGAGGCACAATACTTGCTGCTGACGCCCGTCTCGCTGATGAGCAGCCAGATATTCTTCTCTTTCCATTCGGCCGTCTGGGCGCGCTTCTTGCCTTTCCCCTTCTCGGCGGCAACCGGCTGGGGAATTCTGAACAGACAAGGGAACGTGTAGCCGTGTCCGAACCTCGACTTCACATTCACGGGCTCGTCGGCCTTATAGTCCTCCTCATAGCTGGGCTTCGTGCGCTCCCATCCTGCCATCGGATGAATCTGCGGACAGATGAACGACTTGGCGCTCACGGGCACCTTGAACGAGGTCTCCTCGCTCAGGATATTCATACACTTGGGATTGTCCTTCTCGGGGCGGGGAATCGAGTAGCGGAAGGCAATGTCGTTGTCCGACACGCAGAACGTGACCATCATGCAATGGTGGTCGCTATTCTCAAACTCCACATCTAGCTGGTTGGCCTCATAGCGTATGTCTGAAGCCTTCACGCGGTCCATCTGGTAATGCTTGCTGACGGGCTTCTCGTGCGCGTCGGTCATCTGCAGGTTGCCGGCAAAGTCGCCGATATTGGTGCAGAAGCCGATTTGCGAGCGCTCCAGTACGGTAATCCCCTGATAGACCACCTCATACTCCGCGTGCCCGCCATCATTATATACGTTCACCCTCAGCTGACCGTTGGGCGAAGCCACCTGGGCCTGCTGTGCCAGCATGGGCAGCGACAAACAGAACGAAACGAGTAATAGAATATGTTTTTTCATGACAATATAGGTTTATAAATGATAGAGGGCGGGGTTCCGGGTCCGCCCTCTATATGTTTGCAGGTTAAAGAAGATTATCCTTCTCGATATCCTTGAAATACTTGTATGTGCTCACCTTCAGCTCGTCGGTGGCAGGCTCGTCACAGACGATGATGCCGTGCTGGTGGGTCTGCAGGGCGCTGATGGTCCACTCGTGGGTCAGCGGTCCCTCGACGGCGGCCTTCATGGCGCGGGCCTTGTGGTGGCCGTTCACCAGAATCATCACCTCGCGGGCGTCCATCACGGTACCCACGCCGACGGTCAGCGCCAGTTTGGGCACCTTGTTCACGTCGTTGTCGAAGAAGCGCGAGTTGGCGATGATAGTGTCTGTGGTCAGCGTCTTCACACGCGTGCGCGACGACAACGAGGAATAAGGCTCGTTGAAGGCAATATGGCCGTCAGGACCAATACCGCCGATAAACAAGTCGATGCCGCCGGCCTCGGCAATCATCTCCTCATAGTGGCGGCACTCAGCCTCCAAGTCCTCGGCATTTCCGTTCAGTATATGGATATTCTCTTTCGGACAGTCGATGTGGTCGAACAGGTTGCGGGCCATAAAAGAGTGATAGCTCTCCGGGTGGTCCTCGGCAAGAGCCACATACTCGTCCATATTAAAAGTCAATACGTTCTTGAATGATACGCGTCCTTCCTTATTCGCTTTCACCAAAGCGGCATACATACCCTCGGGCGACGAGCCTGTAGGCAAGCCTAACACAAAGGGCTTCTCAGCCGTCGGCTGAAACTCATTAATGCGCTTAATGACATGCTCAGCGGCCCATTGAGACATTTTCTGGTAGTCGGATTCAATAATAACTCTCATAATTGTAAAATATAAAGTTTAACATCAATTTTGTTATTACGGCGCAAAAATACAACAAAAAAAATGAAAAAACGACACAATTTCCAATTGTTTTTTTTATTTTTGCAACAACTATGAAAATATAGGGCACGAACGAATAACCAAAAAACGGGACTAACAATATGAAACAAATCTGCAAATACCTGGTCAACAACGAGCGCGACGCGCTATGGGGGCTCTACATCAGTACCGTGGGGTATGAGGAGATATTGCAAGGTGAGCCCTACCCCACCAAGGGACATGCCGATGGTTACTACTTCGATGTTAACAAGGGGCGAATCCTCAACGAGTACCAGCTGCTTTACATTACCGAAGGCGAGGGAGTGTTCAAGAGCGAGCACCAGAAAGAGACACGCATCAAGGAGGGCGACCTGTTCCTGCTCTTCCCCGGCGAGTGGCACAGCTACCATCCCGACAAGGCCAAGGGCTGGAAAAGCTATTGGATAGGCTTCAAGGGCCGCAACATCGACGACCGCATCAAATACGGATTCCTCTCCACCGAGAAGCCCATCTACCATGTGGGATTCTCCAGCGACATCGTGCGGCTCTACGAGAACGCCTATCAGACAGCCCTCGACGAGGCCGCCTACTTCCAGCAGATGCTCGCAGGCATCGTCAACCACCTCGTAGGACTGATGTACGCACTCGAGCGCAACCGCCAGCTGAACAAGAACCGCTCCCACGTCGACATGATCAACAAGGCACGACTGCGCATCCGTGAGTCGCTCGAGAGCGAGCTCACCATCCAGCAGGTCGCCGACGAGCTGGGCGTCAGCTACAGCAATTTCCGCAAGCTCTTCAAGGAGTTCACGGGCATCTCCCCCTCGCTCTACCAGCAGGACCTGAAGCTGCAGCGCGCCAAAGAGCTGCTCACCACCACCGACATGAGCATCAAGGAGATAGCCTACCAGCTCAACTTCGAGTCGCCCGACTACTTCTCATCGAAGTTCCGCGCCAAAGTAGGACGCAAGCCCAGCGAGTTCAGAAACGGTGTTTAGCCAAATCTTTCAGTACGAAAATCAAAATGTGATGCCTGCCTACGCCCTAATGCCGTATCTTTGCACACGAAAACAGACTGAACCCAACTTAAACACTCACAAACCTAAAATATGAAAAGTATATTAGAAGGCAGACCCGCCTTGAAACAAGAGGTCTATAAGATTGCAGAAGTAGCCGGATACCTCTGGCAGAACGGATGGGCAGAGCGCAACGGCGGCAATATCACCGTGAACATCTCCGAATTTGTCGACGACGAAATCCGACAGCTGCCCGCCATCAGCGACGTCAAGCAGATCGGCGTCACCCTGCCCGCCCTCAAGGGATGCTACTTCTATTGCAAGGGAACAGGCAAGCGCATGCGCGACCTCGCACGGTGGCCTATGGACAACGGCTCCGTCATCCGCATCCTCGACGACTGCGCATCCTATGTCATCATAGCCGACAACCCCGTGATGCCCACCAGCGAGCTTCCCAGCCACCTCACCGTGCACGCCCATCTCATCGAGAGCGGCAGCAACTACAAGGCAACCGTACACACCCACCCCATCGAGCTCGTAGCCATGAGCCACAACCGCCAGTTCCTCGGCAAGGACGTGCTCACCAAGATCCTCTGGAGCATGATTCCCGAGACAAAGGCCTTCTGCCCGCTCGGCCTCGGCATCGTACCCTACACCCTGCCCGGCAGCAACGAGCTGGCCGACGCCACCCTGAAGGAGCTCGAGGAATACGACGTGGTGATGTGGGAGAAACACGGAGTCTTCGCCAAGGGCCTCGACGTGATGGACGCCTTCGACCAGATAGACGTGCTCTCCAAGAGTGCCAAAATCTACATCAACGCACGCGCGATGGGCTTCGAGCCCGAGGGCATGAGCGACGAGCAGATGGCAGAGATGACGCGCGCCTTCAACCTCCCCCGCTAAGTATTGCGTTTTTTAAGATAAAGAGATTCGTTAAAGTCAGCCCCCGTGAGGGGGCTTTTTTGTTGCCCCGACACAGAGCGGCGAAGCCGCAGGTGAAAGGGTTCAAAGTTCAAGGGTTCAAGGTTTAAGGTTTAAAGTTCAAGGTTCAAAGTTCAAAGATTGTTCCTATTGTAAATTGTAAGTGCTACAGTAGACGGCGCGTTTCGCGTCGCAAAATCTCCCTCTCCAATTAATGAGCTCTCATCTCCTAAGTATCACTTAGCCTCGTAATCTCCTGCTGTTTTGTTATTTATGCATAGTGACACCTGTCTCCCAGCCGTCACTATTCTACCACGACAGTTTCTAATCGATGCCTGATTAGGTTGCAACAAACCGATTAATTACACTCTAATCAGGCATTAATTAGAACGTAACTAGGCATTAATTAGAGCATAAGTAGGCATCAATTCGAACGTAATCAGGCATTAATTTCAAATTTCATAAGCTGCTCACAGAAAAGCAGTGGAGCTGCCTGTGAAAAGTTCAAGGTTTAAGGTTGAAAAACAGTCCACAGATTCCCATGATTTTCAGTTATTCTGATATCGTTATGCTTGTAGCGACATCTGTCACTATTTAGATATTGTCTAGGTTGTTATATTCTTCTACATATATCTTTCTAAGCATAACGCCATATTTCATATTCACCATATCTATTTACATATCAATAGATTACAGACGAAATATGTATTATTTCATATCACACTTGTCATTAGGACAAAAACAAGTGCATTGCAAAATTCTAATATCGAACTCACGTCAAATTTAATTGCAAAAAGAAAAGGGGGAGAAATGTGTGCTTGCTGAAGAAAAGCGAATGAGAGTATCAGGTCTGGTCCGGCCAACGGAAAGCCAGGAGGGTAAAGAGACGGGTGGTCCACCAACAACATGCCGGCAACATTCCGTCGCAGAATGTTGCCGGCTGAATATATGACCGGGGGCAGAATGGCCGCCCAATCTTATCTCGACCTTATTGAGAGAAGTTTCTTAATAGTTGTCGCCGTAGCGCTCGTGAACGATGTCGTCGAGAGAGCGGCCACGGGTGTTGGGCATGCCGATAAGACCTACCACGAGCGAGATGATGAGCAGGGCTACCATACAGTAGGCGGCAATGGTGAAGCCCTCGCCGTTCTCGCCATAGATATAGGTGAACACGAGTCCCCAGGCTGCCGACAGGCCGCGCACGATGAAGAACATCAGGCCCTGGGCTCCGGCGCGGAACTTGGCGGGGAAGAGCTCTGAGCCCCACAGGGCGTAGAACACCTGCACGGAGCTACCGTTGTTGATGCCCCAGAGGATGGTGAACACCCAGATGCCAGCTATGGTGGTGACGCCGCCGCCGATGACGAGTATCCATGCGGTCAGGGCTGCTGCGAGTCCGAACACATAGAAGAAGCGGTGGATAACCTTGTCGACATAGAACGAGATGATGAACGTGGTGATGACGACGAACACCCAGCTGATGCAGCTCAGCATGTTGGCCGACTCGTTGCTCAGGCCTCCGGCGGTCTCGTAGATGTGGGGCATGAAGAATCCCATGACCGATGCCACGAGGTTCCACGAGAGGTAGATGGTGGCGAGGAATGCGACGGTGCGTACGGCTGTGCGGTTGGTGAACAGCAGCTTGATGTTGTCGAGAATGCTGCTGTCGTCCTTGTCTTTCTGGGCGGTGTACTCGGCGCTCTCCTCCAACTGGCGCTGGAGGTTCCAGGCTACGAAGGCCACGACGAAGAGGGTGAAGAACACCACGCGCGATGAGAACACCTCGACGGCTGCCTGTGCGGCATCGGCGCCCACGATGGCATGTGCCAGCGACTCAACGGGCGCGTAGAGCAGACCGCCGGGAGCGAGCAGCATGCCGAAGAACAGGATGAACATCGGGCCCAGGCCCCACGACATCTGAGAGATGCAGATGTTGCGTCCGCGGTTGTTCACTTCCGACGACTCGGAGATGTAGGTCCACGAGGCGGGCACTCCGATACCGACTGAGATGCCGGTGATGAGGAAGCCCACGAGCAGCATGGGGTAGCTGAGGGAGAACATCACGATGAGCACGCCCAGCATGTAGACCAGCAGGTTGTAGGTGAAGATGAACTTACGTCCGAACTTGTCGGCGAGGAATCCGCCGATGATGGCTCCGATGGCTGCTCCCAGTGCGTTGGCGCTGAGGGCGTTGAGCCAGCCGAGATGCATCTCGGAGAGACCGAGATAGTTCTGCCAGAGGGTGATGCCGCTGGAGCCTGCAACGATGGCTCCCGCATCGAGATAATTATTGAGAGAGACGGCGAGCGTGCTCTTCAAACTTCCTTTACTTTTCGCCATAGTCTTATCTGCAAACAATGTCTACCTTGATATTGAAGATCTTGGCAACCTTCAGGATGGTGTCAATATGGTGGCCTACGGCTGCTGCCATGTGGTGGGTGGGGCCTGCCTCGCTCCAGCGGTTGCAGAACTCACGAGCGCCGATGGAGAAGCGTGTGCGCATGTTCGTGTCGCCAAAGGTGAAGATGGGCCCATCCTCGTTGACGCCCTCTGCCACCACAAACTTGAACACGCCGTTCTTGTCCTGCGTGATGCCGAGGTAGGTGACGGGGCCCGTGGGAGGATAGAACTGGGTGAGATAGCCGCCGCCGGCCTTTCCGTGGAACACGGGCACAATCTTCATGGTTGGCTTCTTGGCCTGCGAGATGTCGAAGTCGCCGGAACCGGAGTGGCCGATGATGCAGATATCCTCGTTGAAGTCGATGCTATACATCTCGGAGAGCGTGCCTGTGCCGCTGATGGTCTTGAGGATAGACATGGCCATAGCCACCTTCATGTCGCCCTCTACGGCGCAGGCCGTGTGCTGCTTGATGAGCATCGAGAAGGCAGGAATGAGCATGGAGTCGAGCTTGCCGGCAATGCCCTGGGCAAAACCATCGTAGTGGGATGCGATCATGCCCAGCTGCTCGTCTTTCACCCATTGCTCGAAAGCCACCACGTACTTCGCCATATCCCATACTTTCTCGATGGAGCCGCCACCCTCGATGTCGAAGGTGTCGAGGATGTCCTGTGCCTTAGCACGGATGGCGTCCTCGTCGGTGATGTTGTCGGCGATGGCCCACATCTTCTCCCAGTCGAACTGCTTGGTGTAGACATACATACGGTGGTAGAGGTTGGTCTCGTCGATATAGAGGTCCATCATGCCCGGATAGGGACGGCCGATCTGCGCGATGTTGGTGTCGCGGAAACGGCGGCGCACCTGTGCGGCACGGCACCAGTCCTCTATCTCGGCCTGCACCTGGGGGTCACCACCCTCGACAACGCCCGTGATCACGGCGTGGCGCTTGCCGGCACGCTCGAGGTCGGCCACCATCTCGCCCACGGCTCCGCAGGCATACAGCTCGCCCAGCCATGTGGGAATGTCGGTATTGGCATAGTCGGGGGCCTTCTTCTTCTGCACGTTCACCAGAATGACGGGAACATCGAGGTCGCGCACGGCCGGCAGCATATTGTAAGAGGTGCAATAGGTAAGCAGCTGAAGAATCACCAAATCAACATCGGCAGCACGGAACTTGTCGCCGGCGGCCATCGACTGCTCTTTGGTTGTCACCATGCCTCCGTCGATAATCTCGATGCTGTCGGGCAGGGTCTTCTTGAATGCGTCATACTGTGCCTCGAACTCGGGGACAAGTTGTGGAAACTGCGGCAGATATGCCTGTAAAGCAATAGAGAATACGCCTACTCTTGCTTTGGTTTCAACTAATGGTTTGCTCATAGTTATGTTGTATTTTTTTATTAATAATATTCTTTCTTACGGACCGGAATGAACACGGACAGACCGGAATGGATGAGGACTGACGGGAACGGCTCAAGGGGAATGGCGGAGTCAATTGCGGCCGGCTGTTTCAGCTAACAGGCTGGAAGTTCCAGCTACAGAATGTCTGTTCCAGCTACAGGATGGCAGATTCAGCCAACAGGGCCTGTCTGTCTCAGCTGGCTTGGGTGTCTCCCACGATGGCCAGATACTTCTCGTAGCCCTGATTCCACAGCTGCTGATCCTCCGGCATGAACTGCTTGAGGTCGAGACTGTTGGCAATAATCTCGCGCATCTCCCAGATATCCTTCACCTCGCCGGAGGCTTTTGCCTGGAGCATGATGTTACCGATGGCTGTTCCCTCTTGCGGGCCTGCCAGCACCTTCACGCCCAACGCATTGGCTGTGAACTGGTTGAGATACTTATTGAGCGACCCGCCGCCGATGATATGCAGCACGTTGATGTCGAACGAGGCGAACTCCTTCAGCCAGGTGAACACCTGACGATAGCGCAAAGCCAGCGAGTCGAAGATGCAACGGCAGATCTCGCCGGGAGTCTCAGGCACAGCCTGACCCGTGTTGCGGCAATAGGTCTGGATGGCCTCTATCATGGACGAGGGATTGGCAAACTGGGCGTCATCGGGGTTGATGATGCTGCGGAAGGGCTCCACCTGCATGGCCGAGCCTTGCAACTCGGGATGGGAGAGGCGGCGCACCTCGTCGGGCCACTCCTTGCGGCAGCGCTCATAGAGCCACATGCCACAGATGTTCTTCAGGAAACGGGTGGTACCCTCTACCCCGCCCTCGTTGGTGAAGTTGAGGTTATAACTGCGCTCATTGATAATCGCATCCTGCGTCTCGATGCCCATGAGGCTCCATGTGCCGCTGCTCAGATAGGCGAACTGCTCGTCCTTGGCTGGAACGGCTGCGACGGCGCTACCCGTGTCGTGGCCAGCTACGGAGATGACGGGAATGGCGCCAAGGCCTGTCATCTTCTGGATTTCCTCGGTCAGCACGCCAATCTGCGTACCGGGAGTCACCATGCGGCCAAACTTGTCGCGGCTCAGTCCCACGCTGGCCAGCAACGCCTTGTCGAGCTCTTTGGTACGCGGGTCGAGCATCTGCGACGTAGAGGCGATGGTATACTCGCATACCTCCTCGCCCGTGAGCATCCATCCCAGCGCATCGGGAACGAAGAGAATCTTGCGGGCATTACGCAGGGCGCTGTTGCCGGCCTGCTTCATGGCGTAGAGCTGGAAAAGCGAGTTGAAATTCATGAACTGAATGCCGGTCACGTCGTACACATCCTTCTTGCTGACCACCTTCTCAAGATATTCCTCCATCATGCCGAAAGTGTGAGGGTCGCGGTACGACAACGGATTGCGCAGGATGGCATTGTCGTCGCCAATGCACACGAAGTCGACGCCCCAGGTGTCGATGCCGATGCTCACGATGTCTATCCGGCGCTGGGCAGCCAGTTTCAGACCCTTGATGACCTCATGATACAATGCGAAAATATCCCAGTAGAAATGTCCACCGGTCTCTATCAGATTATTATCAAAACGAGTAAGTTCCTCTAATTCGAATTTCCCTTCGCCCAAAGAGCCGATGATGGTTCTGCCACTCGTGGCGCCCAAGTCGACCGCAAAGAAATATCTTTTGTTGCCCATATGTTACAAGTTAGCAATAATGACAAGTTAGCAATAATTGAAATGATGCTGCAAAGTTAATTCTTTACGTTTTGAACCACCTATATAATTTGATTTTCGAACTAAAAGTTTTGTGATGTAAAACAAAAAAGCCCCGATATCACATCGAGGCTGTTTTCATTTCGTACTTATCTTGAATGTTTTAGCAGTTTTTGTTATTGGTAGCATGTAAATATTGAAAATCCGTTGTTAACGAGTGCAAAGATAACGTGATAATTGATTTAAATCAAATAAAAATGCAAAATTTCCGCAAATAATTACGTAAACGTTTGCAAAAAAACAGCCATATTCGCAACGCCAAATCGCCGTTCCACAATACAGGAAAGCCGTTCCGGAAAACCTGAAGGCCGCACAATCACAGGGGCGCGCATGTAGCCCGACATAGGCGTTACAAACGAAACAGAAACGGGTTGGGTCCCTCTTTCTGCATATTGATCTATCATGCGCCATGCCCGGCTTTTTAATAATTTCTTTGCGCTCGAAGAAAGAAACAAGCTTCTTTCTTTCTCACTTAATCAGAAATTTGAATAATTTCTTTGCGCTCGAAG
This sequence comes from Prevotella sp., assembly GCA_016291595.1. Classification (GTDB taxonomy): domain Bacteria; phylum Bacteroidota; class Bacteroidia; order Bacteroidales; family Bacteroidaceae; genus Prevotella. Next base: position 32,235 of record JAEEXN010000014.1, on the reverse strand, counting down.
AAAGAAACAAGCTTCTTTCTTTCTCACTTAATCAGAAATTTCGTAACTTTGTCGGCAATATTAGTTTTCAATTTGATAAAATGAAAGAATTTGTTATTTCCGAGGTCAAGGCTGAGACCGCCGTACTCGTGGGATTGATTACCCAACAGCAGAATGAGGCCAAGACTAAAGAATATCTTGATGAACTTGAGTTCCTGGCCGATACGGCTGGGGCTGTCACCGTGAAACGCTTTACGCAGAGGGTGAACGGCCCCAGTCAGACAACCTATGTGGGCAAAGGCAAACTGGAGGAAATCAAGCAATATATAAAGACACAGCAGGATGCCTACGACGAATGGCTGAAAGATGAGGATGCCTCTGACGAAGAGCAGCCTCAGCCTGTGGGTATGGTCATCTTCGACGATGAGCTTTCCGCCAAGCAGATACGTAACATCGAGGCAGAACTGAAAGTGAAAATCCTCGACCGCACAAGCCTTATCCTTGACATCTTCGCGATGCGCGCCCAGACGGCCAATGCGAAGACACAGGTGGAGCTGGCCCAATACCGCTATATGCTACCGCGCCTGCAGAGGCTGTGGACGCACTTGGAGCGCCAGGGTGGCGGCTCCGGATCGGGCGGTGGAAAAGGTAGTGTGGGTCTGCGCGGCCCCGGTGAGACCCAGTTGGAGATGGACCGCCGTATCATTCTCAACCGCATGAGTCTGTTGAAAGAGCGTCTTGCCGAGATTGACAAGCAGAAGACTACACAGCGGAAGAACCGCGGGCGCCTGATTCGTGTGGCGCTGGTGGGATATACGAATGTAGGAAAGTCTACCATCATGAACCTGCTCGCAAAGAGTGACGTGTTTGCGGAGAACAAGCTTTTCGCCACGCTCGACACGACGGTGCGCAAGGTGGTGGTAGAGAACCTGCCCTTCCTGCTTGCCGACACGGTGGGATTCATCCGTAAATTACCGACCGACCTGGTGGACTCGTTCAAGAGTACGCTGGACGAGACGCGCGAGGCTGACCTGTTGTTACATGTGGTTGACATTTCGCACCCTGATTTCGAGGAGCAGATCAACGTGGTGGAGAGGACGCTGAAAGACCTGGGATGCGCCGACAAACCGTCGATGATTGTCTTCAACAAGATTGATGCCTACCAATGGGTGGAGAAAGAAGCCGACGACCTGACACCGGCAACCAAAGAGAACATCTCGCTCGACGAGCTGGAGCGCACGTGGATGGCCAAGCTGAACGAGAACTGCCTGTTTATCTCTGCACGCGAGCGCATCAACATCGAGGAGTTGCGCGAGTGTCTATATAATAAGGTGCGCGAACTGCATGTGCAGAAATATCCCTACAACGATTTTCTCTACAACAAAGAATACGAAGAAACTGAATTATAAATACCATAACAAGACAAAGACTATGGAAGAGTATAGACTATTAACAAATGAGGAGATTCTCATTCTCGAGGAGCAAGGATGCTGTGCGGAAGACTGGACAGCCATTGAGGTTGCCGAAGGATTCAAGCCCGCGGCCCTTCGCAATGTGTCTTTCTACGGGAGTGTTCGCATGGGCGCCTTTGAGAAAAGGATGGAAATCAGCAAAGGATTCGTCAAGCCCTGCGGTATCAGGAATGCCACCTTGCGCAATGTGACCATTGGCGACAACTGTCTCATTGAGAATGTGGGCGGATATATTAACGACTATACCATCGGCGACGACTGCCTCATCTCGAATGTCAGCATCATAGAGACTACAGAAGGAGCCACCTACGGTGAAGGCAATTTAATTTCGGTTTTGAATGAGGCCGGCGACGGCAATGCCATCATCTTCGGCAACCTGAACAGTCAGTTCGCGGCATTCATGGTCAAGCATTTCACCGACAAATACATCAAGGATGAAATTCGCCGCCTCATCAACGAGGATATCCGCCGCAACATGCCTGAGCGTGGAGTCATCGGCAACAACGTGAAGATTATCGGTACGAAAGAGATTACCAACACCGTGATTCACGACAATTGTGAGATTAACGGCGCCTCACGCATCAGCGACTGCTCTGTTCTCAACGGTCCCAACGACTCTGTCTACATCGGCACGGGAGTCATCTGCGAGAACTCCATCATCTGCAACGGCTCAAGCATCATCAACAGCGTGAAGATGCAAGACTGCTTTGTGGGCGAGGCCTGCCACATTGCCAACGGATTCACCGCTTCGCAAAGCGTGTTCTTTGCCAACAGCTACATGTCGAACGGTGAGGCCTGTGCCGCTTTCTGCGGTCCGTTCTCTGCCAGCCACCACAAGAGCTCATTGCTCATCGGAGCCCAATTCTCGTTCTACAACGCTGGTTCTGCCACGAATTTCTCCAATCATGCCTACAAGATGGGACCTATCCATTACGGAACATTGGAGCGCGGAACAAAGACTGCCAGCGGCTCATACGTGCTGATGCCGGCTAAGGTAGGTGCCTTCTCGGTGTGTATGGGTAAGCTGATGCATCATCCCGACACGCGTGACCTGCCCTTCTCGTATCTCATTTCCTACAATGACGATATGTATCTTGTCCCTGGCCGCAACATCACGACTGTCGGTTTGTACCGAGATATTAAGAAATGGCCCAAGCGCGACCGCCGCTCGGCAGGCAGCCAGAAGAGTATTGTCAACTTCGACTGGCTTTCCCCGTTCACCGTTGGAGGCATCTTGCGCGGAAAGAGAATCTTGGAAAAGCTGCGCGAGGCTTCAGGCGACTTGCAGACCCAGTATAATTACTACGACTATGTCATCAATGCCTCTTCGTTGCGCAAGGGAATCAAATACTACGATATCGCTTTGCGCCTCTATATGGGAGCCGTCTTGAAGCGGGCGAAGAAACACGGATACTTCGGTGTTCCTACTACCGAAATAGGAAGGGGCAACTGGATTGACCTGTCTGGTCTGCTGCTGCCCGAGAGCGAGGAGACCCGCCTCATCCACGACATCAAGAACGGAACGTTGGAGACCATTCAAGCCGTTATCGACCGCTTCGAGGAAATCAACAGCCACTACCGTGAGTACCAGTGGGCTTGGACCTATCAGCTGATTCTCGACTACTACGGACTGACAGAGATTACTGAGGAAGACGCCAAGTTCATCCGCGATGAATACGTGAAAGCTCGCCGCATCTGGATTGGCGAAATCCGTAAGGATGCCGAGAAGGAATATGCGATGGGCGACGTGGAAGATGAGGTCTTCAACGACTTCATCGACAAGCTGGACCACGAGATTGACTACGAGGACTAATATCAAGTTGTCTTCCCGCATAACGGTATTTGGGAAGTTTTAGCCAAAATTAATGAGCGAAAGTTTGTTTCGCTCATTATTTTTCGGTAATTTTGTAGGCGACAAGCAGAAAGCAACTCATCTGACGTTGCCTGACCAGCTAAGCTCAAATTTAATACAATTATCATGAAACAAAAACTCTTTTTCTTTGTTGTTTTCCTCATGATGCTCACAACCAGCATCGTGGCAAAGGATTACAAGTACACCACCGTTCCGGGCGACATGATGAAAACCCGCATCTATACGCTCGACAACGGACTGAGAGTGTATCTCTCCGTCAATCAGGAGAAACCCCGTATCCAGACATATATAGCCGTGCGGACGGGTTCGAAGAACGACCCTGCGGAGACCACAGGACTGGCCCACTATCTGGAGCACCTGATGTTCAAGGGTACGAAACTGTTCGGAACAACCAATGCGGAGGCCGAGGCCCCATTGCTGGCTGATATTGAGCAACGCTATGAGGCTTATCGCAAGCTCACCGATGCCGAAGCTCGTAAGCAGGCGTATCATGAGATTGACTCTGTGTCACAACTCGCAGCCCAGTACTTCATCCCCAACGAGTACGACAAACTGATGGCAGCCATCGGTGCCGAGGGTACTAACGCATTTACCTCGAACGATGTCACCTGCTATACGGAGGACATCCCTTCTAACGAGATTGAGAATTGGGCAAAGATCCAGAGCGACCGTTTCCAGAATATGATTATCCGTGGTTTCCATACGGAGCTGGAGGCTGTATACGAGGAATACAACATGTATCTGACCGACGATGGGGACAAGCTGTGGAGCGCTATGGGTAAGTTGCTGACGCCCACCCACCCCTACGGAACGCAGACCACTATTGGCACACAGGAGCACTTGAAGAATCCTTCCATCACGAATATCAAGAACTACTTCAAGCATTGGTATGTGCCCAACAACGTGGCCGTCTGTATGGCTGGCGACTTCGATATGGACAAGACCATCGCCATCATCGATAAGTATTTCGGCCAGTGGAAGCCAGGTGCTGATGTGCGTCAGCCCGTCTTCCCAGCGCAAAGGCCGTTGACAGCCCCGAAGGACACCACCGTCATCGGTCAGCAGGCTGAGCAGGTTGTTGTAGGATGGCTGGCAAAGAAAGCCGCCGACGCCCAATGCGACACGCTCGATGTCATCAGCTCGATGCTCACCAATGGCAAGGCCGGTCTGATAGATATCAACTTGAACCAGCAGATGAAGATTCAAGGTGCACAGTCTTTCCTTGAGGACCAGCAGGACCATTCTGCCTTCCTGCTCATCGGCATGCCGAAGCCCGGTCAGTCGTTGAAGGAAGTACGCACGCTCATGCTGGGTGAGATTGAGAACCTGAAGCAGGGCCGATTCTCCGATGACCTGCTGCCCAGCATCGTCAACAATATGGAGTTGGAGCGCCAAAGAGCCCTCGACAATAACCAATGGCGCGTTCGCCAGATGATGAGCTCGTTCATCGACGGTACTACATGGGAACATCAGATCCAGCGCATGGACCGTATCTCGAAGATGACCAAGGAGCAGATTGTGGCCTTTGCCAACCGTTTCTTCACCAATGGTTATGCTACCGTCTTCAAGACTCAAGGCGTCGACACCCTGCAGAAGAAGATTGACAAGCCAGCCATCACACCTATCCCTGCCAACCGCGACAAGGTGAGCCAGTTTGTCAAAGACATCCAGAACGCACACGTAGAACCCATCCAGCCCCGGTTTGTCGACTTTAGCAAAGACCTGACGGTTACGCAGACGAAGAAAAAACTGCCCTTGCTCTACAAGCAGAACACCGAGAACGACCTCTTCACCCTCGTGTTCCGTTACGAGTTCGGACAGCAGGATGATAACCGCTATGACATTGCCGCCGACTATCTCGACTACGTAGGAACTGATAAGTACACGGCCGCACAGGTGAAGCAGGAGTTTTATAAAATGGCCTGCAACTATTCTGTAACCGTCAATCCTGACAATCTGAACATCTCACTCACGGGTCTGCAGTCGCAGATGCCCAAGGCTCTTGAACTGTTGGAGCATGTGTTGCGCAACGCCAAGGCCGACAAGGATTCCTACGACCAGTATGTAGGCCTGGTGCTGAAGAGCCGCGACGATGCCAAGAAAGACCAGCGTACCAACTTCCAGTATCTGGTGGGCTATGCCACCTATGGACCTCATAATACCTATCGCGACATGATGAGTGAAGAGCAGCTTCGCCAGGCCGATCCTCAGCAGTTGCTTGCGCTGTTGGCTAATCTGCCGAACCTGAAACACACGGTGCTCTATTACGGTAAGCTGACTCCCGATGAGCTTTCGAAAGTGCTGGGCGCAACCCATAAGACCGCCAAGAAACTGGCTGATGTGCCTCAAGGCAAGCCCTACGTGCGGCAGCAGGCTACATCGAACGAGATTCTGATAGCTCCATACGACGCAAAGAACATCTATATGGTCATGTACCACAACGAAGGACGTGACTGGAATCCAGAGCAGGAAGCTGTCGTAGACCTCTTCAACGAGTACTATGGTGGCGGCATGAACGGCATCGTTTTCCAGGAATTGCGTGAGGCACGTGGACTGGCTTACAGCGCATCGGCCTATTACGTCACACCATCCAAGAAAGGTGATAAGGAGTTCTATCAGACATCTATCATTACGCAGAACGACAAGATGATGGATGCCGTGAACCAGTTCCATGTGATTCTGAACGAGATGCCTGCTAGTGAGAATGCCTTCCAGATTGCGAAGGATGCCCTCACCAAGCAGCTCGCCAGTCAACGCACGACTAAGTTCGGTGTCATTAATGATTACCTCGTTGCAAAGCGTCGCGGCATCGACTACGACATGAATGAGAAGGTCTACAATGCCCTGCCCGCCATGAAGCTTCAGGATATCGTCGGCTTCGAGAAGCAGCACATGGCTGACAAGGCCTACCGTTACATTATCCTTGGCGATGAGAAAGAACTCGACATGAAGGCGCTCGAGAAGATTGGTCCTATCAAGCGTCTCAGTATTAAGGAAATCTTTGGATATTGAGAGAAAGGAGGACAAGGAGTTCAGGGAGTTCAAGGAGTTACAAGACGATACTTTGTTAACAGCTTAGAACTAAGTTCGATGGGGCTAACTGATGGCCTGAGTTTCCTGACCCCCTTTAACTCCCTGAGTAAAAACAAATAACAGTAAAGATATGTACAAAACATTTTCTTTTCAAAGCATTATGGCTTGGCAAAAAGCCCATGCATTTGTTTTACTCGTCTATAGAATAACTAGTCATTTCCCACAAGAAGAGGTTTTTGGACTAACTTCACAGTTCAGGAGGGCGGCTGTCTCGATAGAGGCCAACATTGCCGAAGGATATAAAAGAATTGGAAAAACTGATAAACTACGTTTCCTTAACATTTCGCAGGGCAGCATGGAAGAATGCAGAGATTACCTTATTCTTGGAAAAGACCTTGCATATATAAATGAAAACGAGTTTTCCGAACTATACAACTCTCTTGAAGAAGCTAGCAAACTTCTCTATCTGTATTGTAACGGAATTATTCATAATAATGGCATAACATAATCTATTAACCCGGAGCCTGGCGAAAAGAGAACGAAAGGAGAGTTTGCACTAATGTCATGAAACTCCCTGAACTCCCTGAACTCCTTGAACTCCATAAAATTAAATCAAAACATTATGGCAACACCAGAATTTAAGTACGCTCCTATGTTCCAAATGGGTAAGGACGACACCGAGTATCGTCTGCTCACCAAGGAAGGCGTAACCATTAGTGAATTTGAAGGAAAAGAAATTGTCAAAGTAAGCCCCGAGGCGCTTACATTGCTCGCCCAAGAGGCTTTCCATGACGTAGAGTTCATGCTTCGCCGCTCACACAACGAGCAGGTAGCACAGATTCTCACCGACCCAGAGGCCAGCGAGAACGACAAGTACGTGGCTCTGCAGTTCCTGCGCAATGCCGAGGTGGCCTGCAAGGGCATTCTGCCTTTCTGCCAGGATACAGGTACAGCTATCATCCACGGTGAGAAAGGACAGCAGGTATGGACAGGCTTCGAGGACGAGGAAGCTCTCTCGCTCGGTGTCTTCAACACTTTCACACAGGAAAACCTGCGCTACTCGCAGAATGCTCCACTTACCATGTACGACGAGGTGAACACCCGCTGCAACCTGCCTGCCCAGATTGACATCGAGGCTACTGAGGGCGCAGAATACCGCTTTGTGATGGTTGCCAAGGGCGGCGGCTCAGCCAACAAGACCTACTTCTACCCCATGACCAAGGCCACCATCCAGAACGAGGGCACACTCATTCCGTTCCTCGTTGAGAAGATGAAGAGCCTCGGCACAGCCGCTTGTCCTCCCTACCACATTGCTTTCGTCATCGGCGGTACCTCTGCTGAGAAGAACCTGCTCACCGTGAAGCTCGCCTCTATCAAGTACTACGACAACCTGCCTACTACCGGCGATGAGACAGGACGTGCCTTCCGCGACATCGACCTGGAGAAGAAACTGTTGCTCGAGGCCCACAAGATTGGTCTGGGAGCACAGTTCGGTGGTAAGTACATGGCTCACGACATCCGTGTCATCCGTCTGCCGCGTCATGGAGCCAGCTGCCCGATTGGTATGGGTGTCAGCTGTTCTGCCGACCGTAACATCAAGGCAAAGATCAACCGCGACGGTGTATGGCTCGAGAAGATGGACAACAACCCGACTGAGCTTATCCCTGCAGAGTACGCTAAGGCTGGCGAAGGCCAAAACCAGATTGTCATCGACCTGAACCAGGGCATCGATGCCGTTCGTGCTGAACTGACCAAATATCCCGTCTCTACCCGCGTCAACCTGAAGGGAACCATCATCGTGGCCCGCGACATTGCCCACGCCAAACTGAAGGCACGTCTCGATGCAGGTGAGGATCTTCCACAGTATTTCAAGGATTATCCCGTGCTCTATGCCGGACCGGCAAAGACACCGGAAGGCTATCCTTGCGGATCGATGGGTCCGACCACGGCCAACCGTATGGATCCATATGTTGACGAGTTCCAGGATCATGGCGGCTCGTTGGTGATGATTGCCAAGGGTAACCGCTCGCAGGTGGTTACAGATGCTTGTCAGAAGCACGGCGGTTTCTATCTGGGCAGCATCGGCGGTGTAGCAGCAGTACTCAGTCAGTCGAGCATCAAGAGCATCGAGTGCGTAGAGTATCCCGAGCTGGGCATGGAGGCTATCTGGAAGATTGAGGTTGAGGACTTCCCCGCCTTCATCCTCGTCGACGACAAGGGCAACGACTTCTTCAAGACGCTCAAGCCCTGGCCGGCAACATGCTAGTCTCTGCTAATTATTAGGTATACAATTAAGGTCTGGGTGTCAACACATCCAGGCCTTATTTTAAATATCGGAAACATAGACAGAATGGCTCAGGTATCGGTTCTATTTCTCATTTTCCTGCCTGATAATTTGGCTGGATAAAGAATAATGTATACTTTTGCAAATAGTGAAAGAATAGAGGGAATGGCCGATAGAGTCTCTCTCTGTTTGATGAATTAAAAATAGAACAAAATGAAGAACTACAGATTTCTCATGACGATGTTTGCTCTGGCAGCACTTACCCTGACCAGTTGCAACAAAAAGCAAGCGGCGACAACCTCTTCGGCAGATGCCGACTCAACAACTGTTGTTGCACCTACAGAAAAGGCTCAGAACGATAAGCTCACCACCAAGAAGATTACCAAAAGCCTGAAGAATGACGCAGGTGAGTTTGACCTGACCATCGATTTCCCCGAAGGAGGTAACGCCACACTTGTCAACGCTATCCGCGAATACATCAGCGAGTCGCTCGGCTCTACCTATGGCGGTGGCGAGGACGAGTCGCTGCAGGGATCATACAGCGGAGATTTGGCCGACGGCGAGAAAATGGCAACCTACTATTTCGACCTGAAGGTGAAAGAGTTCAACGGTATGTACAACGACATGAAGCAGGACGGTATGCCAGAAGTTCCCGAGCTTGCCTCGAGCATCAAAATCACGAAGGACTACGAGACCGACAAGGTGGTGACCTTCCATTACAACAGCTACGAGAACGGTGGCGGTGCTCATGGCGGAGCCGTAGGCTCGGGCATGACCTTCCGCAAGAGCGACGGCCGTCGCATCGACTGGGATTTGTTCACAACGGTGAAGATGCAGAGCATCATTCGTGACGGACTGAAAGAATACTTCGAGGTGAAGACCGACGAAGAACTGGCGTCCAACCTCACCCTCACTGAGACCTACCAGCTGCCCATGCCCGTCACACCACCCATCTTCGGCAAAGATGGCATCATCGTCACCTACCAGCAATACGAGATTGCTCCCTATGCTGCCGGCATGCCCTCGTTCGTCATTCCCTACAACAAAGCGAAAGCCATGATGAACAACACCGGCAAGCAACTTATCAATTGATAATTGACAATTGATAATTGATCATTAGAAAATGAAGACATCATGAGGAAAGTATTGTTTTGGATCCTTGTGGCGGTGGCGGCATTAGCTGTAGCCATTGCCATTGACCGCTGCCAGGGTAGCCGTCTGCAGGCGGCTGTAGACCACTTCGTGCGCTGGGCCGAGGATGTAACCGATACGCTGATGAAGCCTTACTTCTATCCCGAGCTCGACAAGCATGTGCTCTTTCCGCAAGGCTATATCGCTGAGAAAAGCGGCCATACGCGCGGTTCGACTGTCGACCTGACACTCTTCGACATGGCGACAGAGAAAGAACTCGACATGGGCGGCACGTTCGACTTCTTCGGGCAGCAGTCGCATCCCGACTTTGGTGGTAACCCTGCTACCCAACAGTATGTGCCCACAGAGGGCATCACCGCCGAGCAGTTTGCCAACCGCATGACGCTCCGACAAGCCATGATGCGCCACGGCTTCAAGCCCCTCGACGAGGAGTGGTGGCACTTCACGCTGCGCAACGAGCCTTTCCCCGACACCTACTTCACCTTCCCGGTTAAAAATTGAGGAGGAAGCCCCCTCCGGCTCCCCCGAAGGGGAGAGTGTATGCTCTTTGAGGATTGAAGATTGAGGATTGAAGATTGAGGATTGAGGATTGAAGATTGAGGATTGAGAATTTGCCAAAGTTCGAACAATTCGTGGCACCGAAGGTGCTTCGCGCTATGTTTTAGAAGCAAAGAACATTCGAACAATTCGAACAATTCGTGGTTGAAAAAATCTCAATCCTCAATTCGCTATGGTCCGTCAGGCTAATTATCAATTATCAATTGTCAATTATCAATTATAGTCTGACTCCCAGGGTGATGCTGGTGCAGCTGTTGTGAACACGGTCCTCACGGCTGTGGCGAGGTACCTTGCTCAGTCCAATCATATAGCGCACATCCAGTACCACATTCTTATATTCATACGACACGCCCAGGGGAATGGCCCATTCCATTTTGTGGAAGCTGCCCTTCACGCCAGTGTTGACGTCCTTATCGATGCGCTGCGGGTTCACCATGTCCTCCGATGTTGGCTCGGGAGCCCCAACGCCCTGATACATACCGACCTGTTCGGGGTGAGACAGTCCTCCGCTGATACCTATCTCAGGTTGATCGCCGATGAAACCCCATGTCTTCCCCTTTATTCTGGCTGCCATCAAGTTACTATATTGAATACCGCCCTTCACCGTCAGTCCCTTCCAAACGTGGAAGTTCATCATCAACGGGAAGCTCAGGTAGCGAAGTTCATATTTGTTGACGTGTTCGTTTGTGCTCAGCGTTTCTATTTTTGTTCCGTCGCTTTTCGTCATACCGAAACGGAAGGTCATCGTCTCGTCCGTCTTGCATCCCTTCACTGAATAGAATGCACCGATGGACACACCGAACAACGATGTCGGACGATACTCCACCTCGGCACCGCCGATGAATCCTACTGTGGTTTTCATGCAGTCGGGCGCGTCGCTGCCCTGCAGGTCAGAGAGGTTGATGCCCACTTGCGGTGTAACAGTCCATTTCTTTTGTGCGTTGGCTGCTAATGCCATCAGCATGAGAGCGGCCATGATAAATCCTTTTTTCATTCGTTTTTCTTTTTTATTGGTTTGTAAGTGGCAGCAAAGGTAAAGAAATATCTCTGTTGCGGCAAAGAATCTGAGAAGAAAAAACACCCAAATTTTGTTTGCTAACAAAATAGAGAGCGTTTTGTTAAGAAATTAAGATGCGATTTGTTAAGTAATTAAGACGCAATTTGTTAAGAAATCGAAGTCTAATTTGTTAACAAATCGAAGTGTAATTTGATAACAAATTGAAGTGTAATTTGCTAACAAATGAGAAAAGCTTATTCGAGACGCTCGAAAAAACAAAAGAAAATCACGTTTTCCTTTTGCTTTTTGCTCGCTTATTCGTACCTTTGTCGCGGTTTACAAAATGTAGGCTAAGGGGTGCCCGATGGTTCGGGCTGAGATTATACCCTCTGACCTGATCCGGATCATGCCGGCGTAGGGATTTCAAGACAACCTCTCCCCCTTTATTATTTATTATATAATAAGGTAATACAAAACAATGAAGAAAACGATTCTGTTCGGTTTAATGCTGGCTGTAGCCGGGCATGCAAACGTCTATGCTCAGAAAAACACAGCCGACTCTCTGCGCATGGAGCAGTTGCAGGAGGTGGTGGTAAAAGGCGTGCGTGCCCAGAAAAACGCTCCTTTTGCCGTTACGAACATCAAAAAGACACAACTCGGCGAGTTCTCGAAGTCAGGAAAGGAGCTGCCGTTCCTGTTCTCACAGACGCCTGGCGTACTGGCATGGAGTGAGAACGGACTCGGAACGGGTACTTCCTACATGCGTATCCGTGGCGCTGGCGACTCGCGCATCAACGTCACCCTCGACGGTGTGCCCCTCAACTCGCCCGAGGACCAGTGTGTGTTCTGGGCCAACATGAACTCGTACGGCTCGCTGTTGGGCTCGGTGCAGATACAACGCGGTGTGGGCTCTTCGACCAACGGCGACGGCGCCTTTGGCGGAACGGTGGCCCTCTCGTCGGCCATTCCGCAGCAGACACCTGGTCTGGAGCTGTCGGTCAGCTACGGTTCGTTCAATACGTTCAACGTGGGTGGCAAGTTCTCTACCGGTCTGTTGTGGAATCACCTCATCTTCGATGGTGCCTACCACGAGACCAACACCGACGGATTCATTCACGGCACCAGCGGCCGCTCAGGCTCTTACTACGGCGGACTGACCTGGATGGGCGACAACTTCCAGCTGCGCTATAAGAATATCGGTAACTTCGAGAAGACTGGTCAGGCCTGGAATGGTGTCACCGCAGGCAACGACGACCTGTCGATCATGGACGGCATCTACGGTGCCAACACCGGCATCAAGACCTATAAAGATATGTACGAGGTAGGTCTGGGCCGCTACAACTCGCTCTACGAGCAGTTTACCTATGATGCCGATGGCAATTTTGCGCGCGACGCCAACGGCAACTACCTGACCGAACGCTATAAGATGAACGACGGCTCGTTCTGGTCGAAAACCACCGATAACTTCTGGCAGAACCACAACATTCTCTCTGCCGCTTGGACCATCAGCGACCAGTGGAACACGTCGGCATCGCTGCACTACACCCACGGATACGGTTACTACAAGGAGTTCCGTCCCCAAAATAAAATCAAGAAACTCGGACTGCCTAACGCTGAGTTCGGCTACGATGCCGTTGACGGTGTGAAACGTACCGACTGGGTGCGCAAGAAAGGACTCAAGCAGGATGCCTACGGACTGGTGTGGAGCATCAACTATAAGGACGAAGAGTGGGATATCATCGGCGGACTGAGCCTGCAGAACTTCTCGGGCAACCACTTCGGCTACGTGACCTATCTCTCGAACGACAAACTGAGAAGTCTGCTCATGTCGAAGGGCGACTATCAGTACTACGACTCCGATGCGAAGAAGCTCGACGGCAATGCCTACATCAAGGCTGCCTATGCCATCACCCCCGCATGGAGTGTGTTTGCCGATATGCAGTATCGCCACGTAGGCTACAAGACCGACGGCTATAACGACAAGTTTGCCTACAACAAGCAGACCTATCTCTACGACAAGCACTTCCTCGACATCGACAAGAAATACGATTTCTTCAATCCCAAGGCCGGCTTCAGTTTCAGCCAGGACGGCCACCGCTTCTACGGTTCGCTGGCACTAAGCCACCGCGAGCCCGAGCGCAATAACTTCACCGACAACGGCAACTATCCCGCCCCGAAGGCAGAGTCGCTGTTGGACTACGAACTGGGCTATCAGTATACAGCTGACAACTGGCATGTAGGAGCCAACTTCTACTATATGGACTACACCGACCAGTTTGTGCAGACGGGTGCTCTGAGTGACATTGGCGAGAACCTGACCACCAATGTGAAGGACTCTTACCGCATGGGCGTGGAGCTGCAGGCAGGTTGGAACGTTACCCCCTGGCTCACCCTGGAGGGAAATGCCGCACTAAGCAAGAACAAAATCAAGGATTTCGACGAGTTTATCGAGGACTGGGACGACTACGACTATGGAAAAGATGTGGCTGCTCGCCAGTATGCTGTCGAGAACTATCATATCGACGGTAACGGCGACGAACTGCGACAATTCCATTACGACAACTCGACATTGGCCTTCTCGCCTTCGGCCATTTTGAATGGTTTCGTCAATTTCCACTATAAAGGCCTGCAGGCTGTATGGCACACCAACTATGTCAGCCGCCAGTATCTTGACAATACGGAGAACGCTGACCGTTCGCTGCCCTGCTATAGTGCGTCGAACCTGAACCTGAGCTACACGCTGAAACCCCGCAAGGTTGTCAAAGAGGCCATCATCGGACTGAATATCTCGAATGTGTTCAACCGCCGTTATGCCGCCAGCGGATGGGTCTATTCGGCAGTAGCCGAGAGCTATGGCCATACGCCCGACAACCGTTATTATCAGATAGGCTTCATACCTATGGCAGGAACCACCGTCATGGGCAGCCTGACGCTGAGATTTTAACAAGTGAGAAATGGGAACTGAGAGGTATGATTACCTTTTGGAGTTGGAACTACAACCGTAAGGATTTTTACACCCCGAAGTTCTCTGCTCTCAACAAGCAACTAACAAAAGAATATGACTGAATTTCTTGCTGCCCACTGGCTCGACATGCTGACCACCGCACTCGGACTGGCATATATTCTGCTTGAGTATAAGGCTAGCGTGTGGTTGTGGGCAGTAGGTTTCCTGATGCAGAGCCTGGGCATTGTGCTTTACTACCAGAAAGGCCTCTATGCCGACTGCGGTATGGAGTTCTACTATTTGGCCATGACCGTTTACGGTTTTGCCAATTGGATGAGACCCCACAAGGTTGTAGGAACCACAAGTACGGGCGCCCCGGCAAAAACAGGCCGTACGATTCCCATCACCCACTTCCCCCGACTGCTGGCCATCCGTTGGACGTTGGCCACACTCGTCATCTGGGCGGGTCTCTATTGCTTTCTGGCTTTCTGTACCGACTCACGTGTGCCTATAGCCGACTCGTTCACCACAGCGTTAAGCTTTGTGGGTATCTGGGCATTGGCACGAAAATATCTTGAGCAATGGCTCATCTGGATTGTTGTCGACGTGGTGACCTGCATTCTGTACTTCTACAAGGACATTCCATTCAAGGCCAGCCTCTATGCGCTCTATGTGGTAATTGCCGTCATGGGCTACTTCAAATGGAAGAAATTAATGAAAGTTACACCCTTGCTTTAAGGTTTCCCGTTTAACAATGCAAAATAAGTGTTAATATACACAAAACCCAGCTATTTTCCCTTTGAATAATAGTTGGAATCTGTTTTTTATGCTTATCTTTGCAGCGCTTAAAGAGACATTTTGCTCATTTAAGCAACAAAAAACCCCTCTGCTCGTGAGAGTAGTTTTTCATAAAGTTAATTTAGTTTAATTAAAGTCTCGGCGCTGTATTGTGAAATACGGCGCTTTTTTTTGTCTGTACCAGGAAAAAGTGTTAACTTTGCAATGCGAATCGCATTAAGAACATAATTATCAACATGCAGAAAACGATTTTCAACAAGCGCGCGCCGAAGAAGTTCAAGCGTTTTGAACGTAAAGGCTACTCCCTCTTTGCTTGTCTCGGTCGTGAAGTGCTTATCGGTACGCTGAGCGTTGCCACCTTGACCTATGCCAAGGCCGACGGCATCAGCACAGAGCCCATCAAGCCCGACACGACAAAGACCAGTCGTGAGGTAAGGCTCGAGGAGGTCAACGTGACCGGATCGCGCGCGCCGCTGACCAGGAGTCAGCAGGCGAGAATGGTAACTGTGCTGGAACGTGCCGACATTCAGGCGGCGCCAGTGCAAAGTATTAATGATTTGCTGAAGTATGCCGTAGGCGTAGACGTCCGCCAACGTGGTCCCATTGGAGCACAAACCGACGTCAGTATCAGAGGCGGTAATAACGAGCAAATCACAATCCTACTCAACGGCATCAATATCTGTGATCCGCAGACCGGACATAATGCCTTTGACTTCCCCCTGGATATTTCTGACATAGAGCGCATTGAGGTGCTCGAAGGCCCTGCCGGACGAGTGTATGGTACTTCGTCGTTAGTGGGAGCCATCAATATTGTGACCCGAAGAGCCACAGAGAATGCGCACGACGCTCATCTCGACGGAGGATCCTATGGTTATCTGAATGCTGGCGCACGAGTGGCCGTGACAGGGAAGACCAGCCATAGCGTCTCAGCCAACTTCACACGGAGCGATGGTTATAGCCGAAACAAGGCAGGAGGCCTGAATGCCGACTTCAACGGGGGCAAGGCTTTCTATCAGGGCAGCTACGATGACGAGCAGATCAGTGTCAGCTGGCATGCGGGAGTCAGTGGCAAGGGGTTCGGTTCCAACACATTCTACGGTGCAAAATGGGATGACCAATACGAGCACGTGTTGAAAACCTACACCGCTATCCAGGCAGAGAACAAACAGGGACGATTCCACCTAAAGCCATCCATCTACTGGAACCGGACTGCCGACCGCTTTGAACTGTTCCGCAACGCTGCCGACAAATATCCATTTAACTATCACCGTACAGATGTCTACGGTGTAAATCTGAACAGTTACTTCGATTGGGCATTAGGCCGGACGGCGCTCGGTGCTGAGCTTCGCAATGAGGACTTGGTGAGCGGGAATTTAGGTGAGCCACTATCGAAAAAACATCATATCCACGGTACAGACCGTGACTATGAATACGGACTGAACCGTACCAACATCAGTTTCGTGCTGGAGCATAACATCCTGCTCAGCCGTTTCACGCTCTCCGCAGGTGTCGTGGCCGTTAAAAACTCATGGAACGAGATGAACATGCGTGTCTATCCGGGCATCGACGCCAGCTATCGCTTTGGCGACAACTGGAAGGTTTACGCCTCCTACAATACATCTCTGCGCATGCCCTCCGTCACAGAACTTTATTATTCGGTGGGCGGCCACAAAGCTGACAAGCACTTGAAACCCGAAGAACTCTCGGCCGTCGAGGGCGGTATCAAGTATGCGTCGCACACGGTGGAGGGCAGCCTCAGCATCTACCACAACCACTGCCGCAACCTTATCGACTGGGTGCGCCGTACCAACGATGCTGACGCGCCCTGGGAATCGGTGAACTTCACCAAGGTGAATGCCCTCGGCGTAGAGGCAGCCCTGACGCTGGAGCTCGCTCAGCTGATGACCGGACAGAGCATTCTCAGGAAGCTCAATATGGCCTACAACTATATCAATCAAGACAAGGTGGAATCCGAAGGTCTGCAGAGTCAATATACGTTGGAATATCTACGACACAAGTTGGTATGCAACCTACAGATGCACCTCGTCAGTCAGCTCAACCTGGGACTGAACTACCGTTTCCAAGACCGTACAGGCACCTACACCGACAGCGACGGCAACGTACAGAAATACAAGCCCTACGGCATTATCGATGCGCGCCTAAGCTGGGACACGCCCAACTACAACCTGTATCTGGAAGCCAACAATTTGTTCGACAAGACGTACGTTGATTTTGGCCATATTCCACAGCCCGGCATCTGGATCATGGCGGGTGTCAGCCTTCATCTGCCCTTCTGACAAGCCTATCTAAATAAAGGCATTACAAAGCAGAAGGCAGGCTTTGAAAATACATTATTTATTCCTTAAGAATAACTCCACGCTTTACGCTCAAATTCTCAATCGTAAAGCGTGGAGTTAAATATTGATTGACGGGAGAAGAAAAATCTTGTCAGAAGTTATTATGAAATGCAACCACGGGCTGGGCTATTCAGCAATAACAGGCAGACGGAAGTCAAAAACAATCTCTAAGAGCGAGCTGCGCGAGAGCTGACCTGGATTACTGCCGGGAGTACCTTCTGGCACAGCCAGTCCGTGGCGGCCATAATAGTCACGCCAGTAAGGGGTTATCACGCCCGACTCGTCGTGAAACGACATAGGAATCGGTGGAAAAATGGGATTGCCCTGTGCATCGAGATAGTTCTTTTGCACCAACTCGCTGCAATACATGGCGCTGTCGTCGGGCATGAAAAAGAAGTCGTAGGGACAGCCCAGATAGCGCAAGGCACGTGCTACGGAACGATGCACGCTGGTGGTGTCGCGCAGACGCGAGGCAAAAACAAGCGAGTCGCGCCGCTTGAGGAAACTGTCGATGGGCGTAAGCACCACTCCCTGATGGACCGCTTCGAGCACCAGCAGCGAGTCGGAACGGAAATGCACAATGCCTACATGGTCAATCCGGGCTCCATGAAGTCCTTGCGTCACCCGGGTAATATTGTTGTCATCAGCAGAGACACAAAAAAGCAAATCGCCCTCGCGCAGCAAGGACAATCCGTCGGTACAACTGACAGGTTGGGCTGAAGCGCCGAGCGACACAACTAACAGAACAAGAAGAGAAAACAAGTATGAAATGGTTGAAAACACTTTACTTCTTCAGTTTGAAAGAGTTTTCGATGCTGGCAATCTCATCGTGGAAATGAGCGTCGATGCGCATACGCTGCTCCACCTGATTACAACTGTGAATGACCGTCGAGTGGTCGCGTCCTCCAACCAATTTTCCAATGCGAGCCGATGGCATCTTAGTGTATTTCTGAGCCAAGTACATAGACACCTGACGGGCCTCAACATACTCGTGTTTGCGGCTGCGCCCTGCCACTGCAGCTGACGACACATTGAAATGATTGCAGACGGTTTCGAGAATATCATCGATGGTCAGCGGATGGTCATCAACCTTCACGGCACGCTTGATAACACGCTCGGCCAGTCGCATATCGATATTGCAATTATACACTACCGAATAAGCCATCAGCGAGTTGATTACACCCTCCAAGTCACGAACACTTCCATTAGCAGTCTCTGCAATAAAACGAATCACATCAGATGGAATCTTCAGACCGTCGCGCTTGATCTTGCTTTCCAGAATATCGATGCACAACTGTACGTTAGGCTTCTCAAGCTCGGCAATCAGACCACAAGAGAAACGGGTAAGCAGGCGGTCGGGCATTCCTTTCAGGTCGACGGGAGGACGGTCGCTTGCCAAAATGATACGCTTACCATTCTTAAAGAGGTGATTAAAGATATGGAAGAAAGCCAGTTGGGTTTTCTCTGCAGTCATCCACTCCTGCACATCATCGACAATCAGCACGTCGATAGTCTGATAGAAATTGATGAAGTCGTTGGTGGTATTGTGCAGCACAGCACTGGTGTACTGTACCTGGAACAACCGTGCGCTGACATAGAGCACGCGCTTCTCGGGATACAACTCCTTTGTACGCACACCAATTGCATTGATCAGGTGTGTCTTACCACAACCCGAAGGTCCGAAAATGAACATCGGATTGAAGGATGTCTTGCTGGGATGCTCGGCAATAGACAGACCGACACTACGTGGCAGTTTGTTGCTATCACCTTCGATGAAGTTGGAGAAGGTGAGATGAGGATTCAGCTGCGAGTCGATGGGTTGCGGTTTGGCAGCATCGAGCGTTGTCGGCGACACGTTGGCATGCGTTCTAGGACGATTGTCAATATGAGCCGCAGGCTCCGACGGAATATCCTGTACCAGGTCGTTCGACTTATCGGTCACAATACGATAAGTGAGCTTGACTCCCTTGCCAAAGGTATATGAAAGCACCTTGCCCAGCAGGTCAACAAAGTTCTCTTCCAAGTACTCGTATACAAACGGACTTGGAACCTGCACCAGCAACGTCTGAGTCTTTTCGTCGAAAGACTCAAGGACGATGGGCTTGAACCAGGTGTTGAACTGCTGCTCTGTCACATTGCCTTTAATGAGCGTAAGGCTTTGCTCCCAGAGAGCTCTAGGATTACTATTCATTTACCGTAACTTTACCTTATTTAAATTAGTAAGCTTTACTTAAAAAAGCTCATAGGTTTTTGTATTCGAGTGCAAATTTCGCAAACTTTTTTGAAAAATGCAAATCGTGCGATTTATTATTTTTTAAACATTTACTCGTAAAGTGCTTGTCAACCGGACTTTATGAACTATTCGATAAAAAATACTGCTTTCCGTATTTGCAAAATTAGAAGTTACTGATTTTACGACGTTTACAATAAACACACTATTTCTCCCCGGCTCTTTCTATAAGCAGCTTCAACACATCGGAAAGTAGCTAATATAAGCACTTTACGCCATTCCCTCTCAAGTAATTTTCAGTAAATGTTTAATTTAGACAAAATCTAATTTACTTATCTTTTTTACCAAAAACAGAGAAATGAACATAGCGCTTGGGGTGAGCCTTCAGGTTGACCAAAAGAGAATCGACGTCACGCATTGTCGTATTCAAATTATTATACAATTGTGGGTCACGCATCAGCAGTCCCAATGACCCCTGACTGCTGTTCAGTTGTGCCGTCAGCTGTTTCACGTTATCGAGTGTTGCATCCACGCGGGCCATCGTAGCAGCCACATTCAGATCGCTCAGATTATTGGTCAGTTTAGAGGCATTGTCCAGTACGCCGTCGGCCTTGGTCAAGAGACCAGGCATCTGTTTGTTCATCTGTGTCACCAGTCGGGTCAGCTCGCCGGAGGTAGTAATCAGGTTACCCGAAACCTTCTCCACATGATGCAACGAATTGGCAATGGCTGGGTCAGCCAGCAACTCACTCAGGCTGCTTGCTATGGAGTCGAGTTTGGGCAGGATTTTCTCTACTGCGGGAATCATGTTCTTCAGCTGTCCCATGGCACCACTGTTCGTGTCACCGGGAATCACGTCACCAGGCTTCAGGTGGCCTGTACCATCGCTTTTGACAATCAGGTTCACCTGCACATTTCCCAACATGTCGCTCACAATCTCGGCCGAGCTACCTTTAGGCAGTTGCAGTTCCGGGTCGATATCCACCTCCACCTTGATGTCGGCATCAGGATTCTTGTAGTCGTAGTTCACCTTCTTCACCACACCCACACGGTAGCCATTGGCATAGATAGGACTGGAAGAGGCCAACCCGGTCACATCCTTGAAAGCAATGAAATAACGGTTGTTCGATGTGAACAGGCTCATCCCTTTCAGAAAATTCATTCCGAAATACAATAATACGATAGCCAGAATGGCAACGAGAGCTATTTTGATTTCCTTAGAGACCTTCATAATTTGTCTTTTTTACTTATTCCTATTGGCGCGATACTCCTTGATTCCCTCACGCACATCTATTTTAGCACCGTTCTTGAAGGCGATGACGAATGCCTCCGGGAACTTGTCGGCCACACTTTTCCGCAACTGATATATCTCCTGGTAGTTGGCAGAGGCACCTACCGTATACTTATACATGCCACCCTCCTGGTAGTTGTCCACATCGGTCAGTCCCTTAAACTGTGGACTGCCGGCCTTTAGTAGCTTTGAACTGGCCACTATCTGCACTTTGAAGATGGGCACGCCGTCCGTATTCTTGGCATTATTGCTTTCCGGCTGACTTGGATTTTCCTTTACCGTTGTTGCTTCCTCCTGAGCTGTTGCCGGCACGGGAGTCTCTTTTGGCTGTTCCTCCTGCTTTTGTGCTTTGGGCAGTTCCGCCATTTTTTGCGGTTTTGCCGGTTTGGTCTCCGCCTTTTGTTCCGCTGCCTTTTCCTTGTACTCCTCGGGTACGACCGACGGAATGGTTACCTTCTGTTCGGTCGTTTCCTCGAAAGGGACGGCTGCTCCTCCGAAGAATTTCTTCTTGTAAGCAACAAATGCGTTGTAAATTCCCCTCGCATATTTGTCGGGAGCATCGGCGGAATTCATAAACCGCTCCTCGTCAGGTGTCGAGATAAAGCCAAGTTCCAGCAGGCAACCCGGCATCGACGTGAGCCTCAACACTGCCAGATTATCCTGATGTGCACCACCATTCTGTCGTCCTGTTGCAGCACACACATGGCGCTGCATCAACTTAGCCAGCTCGACGCTGCGCTCGCGATAGGTGTCCTGAATAAACTCGAACATGATGTTGCTCTCAGGCGAATTGGGGTCAAAACCGGCGTAATGCTGCTTGTAGTCTTTCTCCATCACGATAACGGCATTCTCGCGCTTGGCCACGTCAAGGTTCTCACTGATACCCTTGTTACTGCCGCTCACGCGTCCCCTGCCAAGCGTGTAAGTCTGCACTCCGTGAGAAATCTTCTTGCCTGGCAGCGCATTGATATGAATCGACAGGAAGAGGTCGGCCTTGTTCTTGTTGGCAATCTCGGCACGTTGCCACAACTCGAGAAACACGTCGGTCTTGCGCGTATAGATGACCTTCACGTCAGGGCAATTGCGCTCCACAAACTTTCCGAAGGCCAGCGCCATCTTCAACGTCAGATTCTTCTCTTTCGATATCGCGCCCACGCAGCCGGCATCCCTGCCGCCATGACCGGCATCGATAACGAGCGTAAAACGCTTGTTGGCACCCGCAGCCATGGTTGCCAACGATACGAACATCAGCGCTATGAAAATGACTCTCTTGCCCATAACCAGTTTTTCGCCTGCAAAAATAATGCAAATCGAGTGAATATCAAAAAGAACGTTCTTTTTTATTCCGAGATGCAACTTATTTTATGCAAAAATAAAGCATTATTTACAAAACTCGAATCTTTTATACAGTTTTTTCGTTTGTCAGATGCAACTCAATAACAGCTCCGTCGCAGTCGGCTCCCATCGGTGGGTTCACCTTGGACAGCTCGATATCTACCGATGTCACTTCAGGCAGCTGTCTGAAGATGCTCTCCCCTATCCTTCCTGCCACATGCTCCAGCAGACACGACGGCTGCATCATCTCACCCTTGACAATCTCATACAACACGGCATAGTTCAACGTGTCGCCGACCTCGTCCGTCCGCATGGCTTTGGTAATGTCATACCCCACCCGAACGGTCACGACGAAGTCACCTCCTGTAAGCCGTTCTTGCGGCATCACGCCATGTCGGGCATGAAACCGCAAGTTGCGCAATGTGATATATGAACTTTTAACCGTCAATTGCCAATTATGAATTATGCATTATACATTATATATTATGCATTATGAATTATGAATTATGCATTAACCACACCTGCTTGCCCCGCAGTTCTTGCAGATGAGGCAGCCCTCCTGATACACCAGTGTCTCATGACCGCACACAGGACATTTCTGCCCCTTGGCCTCAGTTCCGTCGGTGATATATTTCTTCAGGGCACGCTCCACACCGTTCTTCCAGGTGTTAATGCTCTCACTCTTCAGCTGCAACGAGCTCACCAGCTTGATGACATGCTCAATCGGCATCCGATAACGCAGCACGCCCGAAATCAGTTTCGCATAGTTCCAGTACTCCGGATTGAATTTCTCACTCAGTCCCTCAACGGTGGTCTTGTATCCGCGCTTGTTCTCAAACTGGAAGTCGTAGCGCTTGCTGCCGTCAGGATTCATCTGTTTGATAATCTTTCCCTTCGTTACCGACTTGGGCAGCATGATGCCTTCCTCGTCGTCTTGCAGACCGGTGAAAATCTCATACGGATAACCATTCAGCAATCCTACAAATGCCACCCATTTCTCCTTGTTGTTCTGGAAGCGGACCACGTCGCACTCGAGCACCTGTGGGCGCACCTCGGTAACCTCCGGATGCTTGCATGGAGGAGTCTCCACCGATGTAGGCATCTCGTTGCCCTCGTTGTTCTCCTTTTTCTTCTCTTTTTTCGAGACGGAGATCATCACGCCCGAACGGCTGCCGTCGCGATAGATGGTACATCCCTTGCATCCCGACTTCCATGCCTCCACGTACAGACGGTTCACAAGCGCCTCGTCCACATCGTTCGGCAGGTTCACGGTAACGCTGATAGAGTGGTCTACCCATTTCTGGATAGCTCCCTGCATCTTCACCTTCATCAGCCAGTCGACATCGTTTGCCGTAGCCTTATAATAAGGTGAGCGTGCCACCAGCCCGTCAATCTCCTCCTGGGTATAGCGTTTTGTGGTATCCAGACTGTTCACGCGCATCCACTCAATGAATTTCGGATGGTAAACGATATATTCCTCGAACGAGTCGCCCACCTCATCCACAAAGTCCACATGCACGTCGGTATCACCGGGGTTCACCTTACGACGGCGCTTATACACAGGCATGAATACCGGCTCGATACCGCTGGTGGTCTGAGTCATCAGCGAGGTGGTGCCCGTCGGAGCAATAGTCAGACAGGCAATATTGCGGCGGCCGTACTTCACCATTTCCTCATACAGTTTGGGATCGGCATCCTTCAGTCGGAGCACAAACGGATTGGCGGCCTCGCGCTTGGCGTCATACACCTCGAAGGCGCCGCGCTCCTTGGCCATCACCACCGATGAGCCGTAAGCCGACAAAGCCAATGTGCGGTGAACGTTCACCGAGAATTCGGTAGCCTCCTGAGTGCCGTAACGAAGTCCCATAGCGGCAATCATATCGCCTTCGGCTGTGATGCCCACACCCGTGCGGCGTCCCATACCACTCTTTTTCTTGATCTTCTCCCACAGGTGATACTCCGCACCCTTCACTTCCGGGTTCTGCGGGTCGTCATTCACCTTGTCCATAATCTGGTCAATCTTCTCCAGCTCCAGGTCCACGATATCGTCCATCAGGCGCTGAGCCATGGCCACATGCTTGCGGAACAGCTCATAGTCGAAATACGCATCCTTCGTAAACGGATTCACCACATACGAGTAGAGGTTGATGCAGAGCAGGCGGCATGAGTCGTAAGGACAAAGCGGAATCTCGCCACATGGGTTGGTGCTCACCGTGCGGAAGCCCAGATCGGCGTAGCAGTCGGGGATGCTCTCGCGCAGGATGGTGTCCCAGAACAGCACACCCGGCTCGGCACTCTTCCATGCATTGTGCACAATCTTCTCCCACAGTTTGCGGGCAGAGATCTCTTTCTTCACAAAAATTTCTGTTTCTCCCGACTTCTCGGGCTCTCCGCTGATCGGGAACTGCTGCACGTAAGGTTTGTCTTCGATGGCGGCGCGCATGAACTCGTCGTCAATCTTCACGCTCACGTTGGCACCCGTCACCTTGCCCTCGGTCATCTTTGCGTCGATGAATGCCTCCGAGTCGGGATGCTTGATGCTCACACTCAGCATCAGCGCTCCGCGCCGACCGTCTTGTGCCACCTCGCGCGTACTATTACTATAACGCTCCATAAACGGCACCAGTCCTGTCGAGGTGAGTGCCGAGTTGTTTACGGGCGAGCCTTTCGGACGGATATGACTCAGGTCGTGACCCACACCACCGCGGCGCTTCATCAGCTGCACCTGCTCCTCGTCGATGCGCAGGATGGCACCATACGAGTCGGCATCGCCATCAAGGCCGATCACGAAGCAGTTCGAGAGCGAAGCCACCTGATAGTCATTGCCGATTCCTGTCATCGGGCTGCCTGCGGGAACAATATATTTGAAGTGGTCCAACAGATTGAAAATCTCCTGGGCCGGCAGCGGGTTCGGATACTTCTGCTCCACACGCGCAATCTCGTTGGCAATACGCCAGTGCATCTGTTCCGGCGAGCACTCGTAGATGTTGCCGAACGAATCTTTCATGGCATATTTGTTCAACCACACGCGAGCAGCCAGCTCGTCACCGCCAAAATACTGCAGTGAGGCGGCAAAAGCCTCATCGTAAGAATATGTTTTTCTAGATTCCATGAGTACGATTATATTATTTTGCCTACAAAGTTAAGGATAAGCGAGCAAAAAACAAAAGAAAAGATGAGAAATTTTTGTTTTTTCCGGGAAACTTCGTCATTTAAAGTGGCTGCCATTCTTTCTTAAAAAGAATTACTTTACACAGTTTTTTCACATAAAACTTTCCCAAACCGGAAAAGTTTACTATTTTTGCAAACAAAAAAATTATCCAAAAATGAAAACTATCCTTACACGCAGAAGTATCCGAAAATATTCAAACAGAGAAGTGAGCAACGAGCTGCTAACCAGATTGTTGACTGAGGCAGAGCGCACACAGACCATGGGCAACCTGCAACTCTATAGTGTGGTCATCACCCGCGATGAGCAGATGAAGGCACGCCTGGCACCAGCCCATTTCAACCAGCCGATGGTAACTCAGGCTCCCGTGGTACTGACGTTCTGCGCCGATTTCCGCCGCACTACCGTGTGGTGCGAGAACCGCAAGGCCGATCCCGGCTACGACAATCTCCTGTCGTTCATCAATGCAGCCACCGACGCCCTGCTCTATTGCCAGACTTTCTGTAACTTGGCAGAGGAAGAAGGTCTGGGTTTGTGCTATCTGGGAACGACCGTCTACATGCCGCAGATGATTATCGACACGCTGCAGCTGCCCCGACTTGTCATGCCCGTAGCCACTATCACGTTGGGATGGCCCGATGAGCAACCGCCACTCACCGACCGCCTGCCGTTGGCTGCCATCATTCACGATGAGACGTACCACGACTATACGTCTGCCGATATCGACGCCCACTACACCGCCAAGGAGCAACTTCCCGAGAACCAGGAGTTCGTCCGCATCAACCAAAAAGAGACTCTGGCTCAGGTATTTACCGACTGCCGCTACACCCGTAAGGACAACGAGGCCCTCTCCGCCGGTCTGCTTGAGGCGCTTCGCAAACAGGGATTCTTCTAGTTCATCATTCAGAGCTGATAATCTGCTTATTTTCACATACAGGTGTCTGGTAAAACCATCCCGGAACAGACGGAACATTTCTTCCCACTGCCTTTCCGGGATAGATTTACCAAACATCTGTAATTATTATGCGAGCTGACATATCGGTTAAAAAAGTTTAACAAAAACACTTTTTCTATTGCATGTTGAGATTTTTTTTGTTTATTTGCGGTGACCTATAACATCAAAGTAAAAATCCTAAGGTTTTTAGCTACTGCTAAAAACGCGTTACTCTATTGTATTTGTTGACTCATGAGCTCAATTATTGCAGCTCATCCCTTCGCCACATCGTATCATTGAACTATAAAAGCGGGTCATCTGTTTCAGGTGATCTTGTGAGTGTGTTAGTAAATATGGTTCAATTATAAAATATGGTGGTATGAGTATAGAAGGTCTTAAGAAAATCTTTAACTTGCAGTACGACAAGAAGAAGGAAAAGCGGAGAGGCAGGTCCCCCAAGAGAGAGTCTGCCGGCAGAGCTACGCCTCTTCTGACGTTCAGGAGAGCCGCCCAGCGCCATATCAACGCGGCATCGTTTGCGACCAGAAACAACTATCTCACGATGCTCCGCTCCATGAGAGAGTACAACGGCGGCAGCGACATCCTGCTCAGCGACATCACCTACACCAATGTCTGCAACTATGAGACATGGCTCAAGAAACGGGGTCTGTCCATGAACACTATCTCTTGTTATATGCGTGCCGCCAGATCGCTCTACCACAAAGTATCCAAATCAGCCAAGAGAAGTACCAGCGATCCATTCAGGAATGTGTTTACCGGTAACACGAAAACGCGCAAGCGCAGTCTCACGGAGCAGGAGATACAGAAGGTACAGGGTCTGCAGCTGCCAAAGGACTCGCCATTGCAGCTGACTCGCGACCTGTTCCTCTTCAGTTTCTACACCATGGGCATGCCCTTTGTCGACATGTCGATGCTGCTCAAGAGCCAGGTCGACGACGACGCCATCTTCTATGCCCGACATAAGACGGGCCATCAGATTACGGTACCGATGGAGCCGTGTATACGAGAGATCATCCGGAAGTACGACAATCCCGACAGCCGCTACGTGTTTCCCATCATCGACATGAACAGCAGGGTCGACATTCAGCGACAGTACATCTCGAAACTGACAACCTACAACCGCCAGCTGAAGATGCTGGCAGAGATGGCGGGCATCAACAAGCCGCTCTCATCGTATATGACGCGCCACACCTGGGCGAGCATCGCCTACAAGAACAATGTCGGCGTACACGTCATCTCCCGTGCATTGGGGCATGCCAACGCACTCACAACCCAGATCTATATCACCGAGCTTGACGACAAAGAACTGGCAAAGGCTAACCGCCTCATCCTCAACCGACTGAAAAAAGAAAAACGAGGAAAGAAGTAAGACTATGGGGTAAAAAGTTTAAAGTTTAAGGTTTAAAGTTTAAAGACCGCCCACTGACAAAAGCAGCGAAGCTGCCGGTTTAAAAGTTGCCCACAGATTAACACAGATTTTCACATATTTTCTATTTCTTGTAATTTCATAAACACCTTATAACCACTTGATATTGAGAATAATACAATTAGACTATAATCTCAGAAAGATAGTTTGTTAGATTTCCCGCGTTAGCGGTAGTTTGATAGATTTCTACGCGAAGCGTATAAAAAATTTGTGAAAATCTGTAGGAAAGACTTTGAACCTTGAACTTTGAACTTTGAACTGCGGCTCCGCCGCCCTCTGTGGGCAAAATACTTGAACTTTGAACGCGCTGCTGCGCATTGAACTTTAAACCTTGAACTTTGAACCTTGAACTAAACTGGGGCTCCCTATAAACAATGAAAAAGGTTTCCCGCCTCACGGCCAGAAACCTTTTTCTAAATAATTGATACTATAAAAATTGTTCTATTTTGCCTTAACATTTCTGTCTGGCAATAGTCGTCATGATTATAAACTAAATGAAATTCACGGATTTACTTCCTCGCGGATGAAAGTCCAAGAACCTTGTATCTTCTTAATCAACGCAAGTGCGTTATAAGTGGCAACATATTCGGAGAGGCCTTCGCGTGAGGCACCATGGTGCCAGTCATAGGTATAACCCAATTGAGTCCACGGGCAGGCATATTCTCCACTATAGGCAACGCTGCTCTGATAAGCAAACCACTCACGGAACTTTGTCTCCCCGACGGTATAGTTCTCATCAGCCCACAGAGGGAAAGCCGTTCCGCATGTCGTCGTAGAGATCGACGGGTCATGGGCCGGACGGAACAGATAAGCTGCATCAACATAGAACTCCACCATCGTGTCGTAATCACAACTGGGCCATAGCCCGAGCATCTGAATCATGCGGTAGCGCGAGGCGATGGAGTCATAGCGGGCATACTGGCCGGCGCGCTGTTTCCAGTCGGCTGGTATCGACACATATAATCCTGTCTGTTTCGACAGACGGAAGGTATCTGTAGCCTGCCAGAAACGCAAATTGCTGTGGTTCAGCATCGCGCATACCAACACCATCCGCTTGCCCTTAATCGTAATCCACTCAAGGTCCTTGTTCTCTTCACTAATGGGCATGAGGTTTTTCGACACTTTTGAGTCGTCGGGCCATGGGGCTTCGGCCAGCGCGTGAGCAAAGTCGGACCTCAGCGTTGCCTCATCCTCATACCATCGCTCGTCCTCGCGCTCTATCGGATCGTCGTCAGAACACGATGCGACACTCCAGACAAGGGCAATGATCAGCAACCACTTCCATTCAAAAATACTATTTGAACTTAGCCTGTACATTCTTTGTCTCCAATTAAAACCTAAATATGCCCGAACAAGTGAAAATGTTGTATCGGGCAGGTGACCCTGCCCGATAACAACAATTATACTTCAAGAATGATTACTCTCCAAAGGGATCATCGTCCCAAAGATTATTTTCCTTGATGTCATCCATATCATCATCGTCGAAGAAACCTTGCTTGGCAGTAGGCATATTATTGGAGTGACCATCCTGCATAATCCCATCTGTCAGGAGTTGCGTTACCTCCACCATTGGTTTTAAATATATCTTTTTCATAAGACTTCTTTCTTTAATAATTACTTAACCAATACTTTCACACCATTCACGAGGTAAACTCCGGCAGGAACATTTACCGTACGGGTCTCACCAGCCTTCAGGACAACTGTGTTGGCAGTCTGGCCTGCGGCAGAGAAGATGCGATAGGTGCCTGCGGCATCAGCCGTGATGGTGATGGTGCCATCGCCTGTCGTAATTCCAGAGTAGTAGTTCTTCTTCTGGATGTCAACGATACCGGTAGTGTTGTTCTCACCCTCAATGAAGTGCAGGAAGCCAACCTTGGCACTGCCACCAGAGAGCACCTCATAAACCGCACGGAACGGAAGAAGATCCACTGTCGAGTAGTTCTTATTCAATTCTGCAGAAGAGTAGAATCCACCATTTGCGAAGTAGAAAGTCTTCGGGCTTTCCTTAGGAATCTTATATCC
Organism: Prevotella sp.; assembly: GCA_016291595.1. Lineage (GTDB taxonomy): Bacteria > Bacteroidota > Bacteroidia > Bacteroidales > Bacteroidaceae > Prevotella. The sequence continues at coordinate 2,360 of JAEEXN010000014.1, read as the reverse complement.
GCTGAACGAACCCTTATGGCTGAATGAATATGAATTTTCTTTACCGTCCTTGTCTGTCAGATTCCCTGTAGATGTAATTGCAGTTGCCGAGAAGAGAGAGTTACCACTCTTGGCGGCTGCAGGTGTAGCTACGATGTTTGAGCCATACTGTCTCAGCGTGAAGCAGTCCTCAGACTCGCCCTTGCTCTCAACATGCAAGGCATATGGAGTGTTGGCCTCGACCTGGGTTCCTGTAGCTTTACTAAAGAATGCAGCGGGACGGTAGTTATATGCGTCATCACTAGTTGCATTCTCCTCATTCATCTGCAAGAATATAAACTTACCATAATTCACATCAGTCTTGACACCAGGATCACCTTCGTCAAACTTGATGGTAAACGGCATGATTACTGTTGCATAATCCTCTGTCGTGTAGGTGCTCTTCGTCAACTTACGGGTATAAATAGCTGACTTGGCTGCATCGACCTGAATACCATACTTTGCATAGAACGGATTCTTGTCGGTCAGCACAATATTGCTAGCACCGCGGAAGATCGGGGTCTCACCGTATTGAGCGATCGTATTGTAGGCATAGTTGTCATCACTACTGGTAGAGCCGTATGGCAGATAGATCAGCGCATTTGCAGCAAGGCCTTGCTTCAATTCACTTAATTTGTGAGTAGTGTTATTTTTCTGATTCTCCACGATGTTCATCAGGTCACTAGCGTCGATATACAGGATCTGGTCCATGCTTGAAGGAGCATCGGTACCTCCTGTCAAATGACTTGCAATGTTATCCTTGATCTGACTCACTGTCACGTATCCGCTATGTGTACCCTGGTCATCCGTTACTGACTCGGTTGTGACCTTCAATCCAAACATGGCATCAGTCTTGTACGTATCATTGACACTATAAAAAGTATTATCTTTAGCATACACCTTCTCCCAGCCAAATACAGGTTGGTATGTCTTCTTTTTCATATCTATTGTCATCTCATAGAATGCGTAATAGACATGCTGGGTAGCCGTTGTCGGAGCAATGTTGTAACGAGTCTCATCGCAGGTGAACAGATATGCGGTCTTTGTCGTACCGTCGGTCATCTCATCCTGAGTAAAGAGAAAATCCGTGAATGATCCATTTACTTTCGATGCATAGAGAGCTTTAGAGAATGGATATTCCTCATATTGAGTACCCGGATTAGCAGTTGCCGTTGCAGCATTGTTGAACGTAAATTTCTTGTCACCAGGCTTCAAGCAGGCGATTTTTGTGGTGTAAGACGCACTTTCACTGCGACCATACACATTATCATTTGAGTCGCCGTAAGTAGATCCCATAAAGAAGTAACGGCCGTGATTAGTTGACGGAGTATTGTAGTAGGTCTCATCACCATACTTGCTGTAGAGGTTCTCGAAGGTGAACTGGGCGGGGAACGTGAAATCCTCCGGCACATAGAAAGTAAACTTACCGCCGCGTACGGAGAAGTCGGTAGCAGTGAACTGCTGTGTCAGTTTACCTCCGTTATTAGTGCCCTGCTCCTGACATACGATATCGATATGGTCGATATACGGATCAAGAGCCTGCAGAGTAACATGCCCCTTAATAATACCTGTACCAATTACACCAATCTTCACGGCATCGTTGTTCAGACCATCGATAGAAAGAGTTCCGCTGGTGCCATTTACAGTGACGGTCTTTTCCACCGTAGTACCGGTCTTGTCATAGATATTGAAGGTGTATTGAGGAATATTCTCTGAGAATGCGTGTGACAACTCTGTGTAAAAAGCTCGTCTATTAGCGTTATTTGTAAGAACTGCGTTTCTTGCACCAGTCCATTGACCCCAAGAAGTTGGTTCTTCCCAACCTATATAATAGTTAGTATTAACTTTTCTGCGAATCTGCTTTACACCGTTATTAGTAACAACCTCAAAAGTACCCCTAGTTGCATTTGGCTTCGTAGTTGTTACGCTTAGAGTAGTACTAGTATTACTATTTCCAGCTTGTAGATAGTATTGACCATTATAGATATATCCATCATCGTCGATTCTCCACTCGGACTGATAATTCCAGTTATATGCAATTGCACCGTTATATAAGTTCAGACCATATGTACCATTTTGATCCGCACTATGTCCTGTAGATTCATATTGGATTTTGAATACTGCCGGGAATTTCACATTACCACCAGTATAGTCAAACTGTGCACCGATGATGCGGTAACCGATAGGATTCTTATTAGCATTCTCAGAAGAAGAATTCACAGCCCATATAGGAGACTCAATGTAATAGATAACTTCTCCATTGGATAACGCACCTGCTCCAGGGGCAGACGCATTATATTGCCCATGATCGCTGGCCTTAAGCTTAAAGTAGTCACCAGCCT